>NZ_JALEGS010000036.1 GCF_022763345.1 Phaeodactylibacter sp. | reverse complement strand
GGCTTGACTACACGGTCACGCCACAGCGCGACGGCGACTACCTCAACGGTGTGTCTACGTTCGACCTGGTACTGATCAGCAAGCACATCCTGGGCGTAGAGCCGCTCAATAGCCCTTACAAGCGTATTGCAGCGGATGCGAACAACTCCGGCAGCATCACGACGCTCGACCTGATACAGCTGCGAAAGCTGATCCTGTCGATCAGCACGGAGCTGCCGAACAACACGAGCTGGCGCTTTGTGGAAGCAAGCTATGTGTTCCCCAACCCGGAGAACCCATGGCAGGAAGCCTTCCCGGAAGTGGTGAACATCAACAACCTGCCGGCAACGGGCATCAGCGGAGCGGACTTCATCGCCGTGAAAATTGGCGATGTGAGCGGCGATGTAGTGGCGAACAGCTTCACAGCAATTGATGAGCGGGGCTTTGACGGCAGCTTCCAGCTGGAAACGGCGGACGAATCCCTTAAAGCGGGCAACGAGTACCGCATCCCATTCACCGCGCCACAGCTGGCCGCCATTGAAGGCTTCCAGGGCACGCTGGAGTTTGATGCGCAGGCACTGGAGCTGGTGGAGGTTATCCCGGGCATTGCCAAAGAGGGGCACTTCGGCCTGACACAGGCCGCACAGGGCCGGGTAGCAATGAGCTGGAACTGGGCCTCGGAAGCGGCGGTGCCAACGAACAGCAAAATGTTTACCCTGGTACTGCGCGCCCGCACGGACATACAGCTGAGCGAAGCCATGGGCATGAGCGATGCGGTGACGCCACGGGAGGCGTACGGCAATGCCGGCACGTTTGAGGATGTGGCCCTGAGCTTTGGGCAGAACAGCATGGCATCTGAAGAAGCCTACTACCTTGGCCAGAACCAGCCGAACCCTTACCGGGGCACAACGATGATCCCATTTGAAGTGCCTGCAGAGGAGATGGTAACGATTACAATAAGCGATGTAACAGGCCGGCTCATCCGCTCCTATGAAGTGGATGCCGCAGCCGGGTTGAACACGCTGAACGTAGAACGGCTAAAACTGGCAGCAGGGGTATACGAATACACCATGACTGCTGGCCGCTTCACTGCCACGAAGAAGATGGTGGTAGCCGACTAGATGAAATGGAGTGCCGTCCCTGCCTTGTCCGGACCGAGCAGGCAGGGGCCGCGGCAGTACAAACTCCAGACCATTAATTTGTGCAATTAATTACGGAAGGAGGTTGGATGAGACGTTCATCCAGCCTCTATTTTTTTTGTAAAAAAATATTCACTCTGGGAATTTTTCCCTCCCAACTGCTGTATGTATGTCTGACAACAGCAAACAACCCTTCAAAAATACAACAAGGCGTGCAGGTTTCACGCCAATAAAGAAGTGGGTCATATTGTATCCGAACCGTAGCAGCGTTTCTGTACAGCGCTCTGGTGCCCGCCTGTTTGGGGTAGGGTATACCGTTTGGTACCATAGGCTTGCATAAGCATCTGGATACTGGAGTCGATGGTTCGAATCCATCTGGCGCTTAATCGTGCCATAGTTCAGCGGGTTAGAACACAGTACTTGCTTTCACGGGGCTTTGCCCTGTACCAACCGCCATTTTGGGCAATGGACTGATAATCCATCTGGAAGTTCTCAGGTTCTTCCCTATAAAAAACCTGGACCGTACGTGCAGCAGCGGATGCCCGTGGATTTTACAGTCAGGCTGTAAGCGATTCACCATCCGAAGGGCTACCGGTTGGGCAGGATACCGTCTGCCGGAGGCTGTGCACTTGGAAAGGCTTTATGGTGCTTATCCGAAGGGAAACCGTCGTGCAATGTACCGAATGTCTTTTTCATAGCGCCGTGGAGTGGCAGGTACGCCTGTTGAATTACGGAGCTGCGGGCTAAGGCGATTCCTGGCGATGAGCCAGGGTTGTAAAAGCTCAACTGTACAGGCTGCCACAGACTAAATGCCAGGCTCGTATCTCTGGGGTTGAGGCGCCGTTGCTGTACGTTTTTTAAGGAATCAAAATTTTTAAATAGTTCACAACTGCAAAAAACCAAGACATGAAATTCGTAACGATCAGCCGTCATGAGGTTGGCCTGTTGTTCCGCGGCAAATCCTTCGTGGGCGTATGCCGGGAAGGATGGCACTGGGTGGGCTGGGGGCAGCGGCTGGTGCTCTACGACAGGACGAAGCCATTGGTCTTGCCTGTTGACCTGAGCATCCTGCTGGAGGATGAACGCTTTCGGGCTGAGGTCCACCTGGTGGAAGTAAAGGACCACGAGCGTTGCCTGGAGTACCGGGACGGGCTGTTCCACAACCTGTTGTTGCCAGGGCGCCATGTCTACTGGAAGTCTGGTATCGACTACGACTTCCGGATGGTAGACACCCGCAAGGAGGAAGTCGGAGCTGTTGTCAAGCCGGAACTGCTTACGAAGCCTGTTGTCCTGGCTCAGGTGCACCGGTACGATGTGGCTACCCATGAGACTGGCCTCCTGCTGATTGACGGTGAGCTGAAGCAAAAGCTGTCTGCCGGACGGCACTACTTCTGGAAAACCGCTCAGCACCTAAAAGTGCTTTTGGCTGACTTAAGGGTACAGACAATGGAGGTCAGCGGGCAGGAAATCCTCACCAAAGACCGGGTGGGCATCCGGCTCAACTTTCAATTGCAATACCGCATCACGGATGTGGAACGGGCATTGCTGGAAGTGAGCGATATGCCCCGCCAATTGTACCTGTTGGTGCAGTTAGCGCTGCGGTCTTATGTGGGCACCCGAACGCTGGACGAACTGCTGGCGGACAAGGACAGCGTTTACACCAACATACGGGACGAACTGGTTCAAACCACTGAAAGCCTGGGGGTAGCCGTATTGTCCGGAGGCCTGAGGGACATCATCCTGCCCGGCGAAATCCGGGAAATCATGAACCGGGTCCTCGTGGCTGAAAAGCAGGCTCAGGCCAATACCATCCTCCGGCGTGACGAAGCGGCTGCCACCCGTAGCCTGCTCAACTCCGCTAAGCTGATGGAGGATAACGCCATGCTGCTCCGCCTCAAGGAGATGGAGTATGTGGAGAAGATCGCCGAGAAGATCAACAGCCTTTCTGTCTCCGGTGGCGGACAGGTGATTGATCAGTTGCGCGAGCTTTTTATCGCGGATAAAAAGTAGACAAGGGTTTGCTTGCAGGGCTGCTCCGTTTGGGGCAGCCCTTTTTCAATTCGCTTAGAAATCAAAGTCCAGTCTCATCGTCAAATTGCGGGGCGCTTCCATAATGCCCGGCCGGGGCGAGTAGGCTTCATTGAGCAGGTTGTTGAGCAGCAGAGAAAGTTTAACAGACTCTGTGAGCTTATAGCTGCCCCGGAGGTTGACCACGGTAAAGCCCCTGTCGTTGCGCTCCCGGAAGTCCCGCAGCCCGCTGATGAACAGCAGGAATGCCGCATCAATGGCTTCGATCTGGCTGTTGTAGAACGTCTCAACGCCGAAGGACGCCTTTTTATAATCCGCCTGCAGGTCGAGTTTGAACAGGTGGCGGGAACGGTACTTCAGGATATTCTCATCCGAAGAAGAATTGTTGGCATTGATCTGACCCTGTGTGCGGTCCTGTCCGGCAGGTACACGGGTGGTGTCAAAGGCTTCAAAACGCGGATCGACGTAGGTATATCCGGCTAGCAGGCTTACCGGCAATCCCAGAATCTCCCCTCTTCCAGCGGCGGTGACCTCAAATCCATCGATCTGGGTGTCTCCGATATTGATGGCCTGAAAGCTAAAGCCTACAATATTGAACTCCATCATATCGAAGTAGCGGGAGCGGAAAACCGCAAAGTCCAGAAACCCTTCAAAATTGGAAATCCGGAAGCCTTGCTTGACGCCTAGTTCCGCTGTCCAGCCTGTTTCAGATTGCAAGGTGGGATTGGGTACGATGCGCAGCGCACCGGCATCAGTCACAATATACTTTTCTGCTACGGTAGGGTAGCGGTAGCCCTGTCCCCAGCTCGCCCGCAGGAAGGTCGCCTTGCCGGCCTGATAGTTGAGCCCGAGGCGCGCCACGGGTTTGGCTTCCTCCTCGTCAGAAGGGTCCACCGTGCCCCCATCGTACTCAAAACCAGGGTTGCGCAGTACATTACGCTCGTAGCGGAACCCCGCTGAGGCATTCAGTTTGCCAAAAAACTCCTTATCGAATTGGGCGTAGGCCGCCAGGTTGCGGGAGGTGAAGGTGGTGTCGCCGTACAGCTCCGCTTCGATATCCGTGCCCGACCCGACCAGCCCGGCCGTAAAGACCAGGTCTGCTGCTGCCATCCGGCGCTGGAACTGATACTCCGCGTAGAACATATCCGAGAAGTTGCTCTGATTAAGGTCGTTCTCATTGTCGATATTGTAGAAGCGGCTCAGGATGCGGTGGCGGTTGTTGGCGCCATCGTAGTAGGTGACAGTTGGGTCTATATTGTAGCGCAACCGGCGGCGGCCACCGAGCGTGTTGGGCCCCGGCTGATAAGCGGCGGTATCGCTGGCCCAATAAAAAAAGGAGGCGGTCTCCCCGGCATTAATATTGGCATTCAGCCCGATGGTCAGGCGGTCGGTAGCGCGATAGCGGGTACCTACATTGAAGCGGCCGGTGCGGCGGAATGCTCCTTCGTTGTAACTCTCTTCATTCAGGTAATAGCCGCCCATAACCAGGTCCAGCTTGCCCATCTTACGGCGGTGGGCCACACTCGCTCCGATGGTGCGCGGTGCGGTATCCCACCATTTCAGGCGTTCATCTTCGGGGCTGAAATTATGGGTGTAAAAGACCGCTGCTTCGGTCTCCGGTGCTGATTTGGCGTAAGCTGTACGGACGTTGATGATGCCGTTGAGTGCGGAAGAGCCGTATAAAGCCGAGCCCGCGCCCTTGACCACTTCCACCTGCGCGATATTTTCGATCGGCACATCGTCCCAGTTGGGAAAGCCGGCATCGGCAGATAGGATAGGAATATCATCCACCAGCAGCAGTACCCGGCTGCCAGCACCCTGTGAATAGCCCGAGCCCCCCCGGATATTTGCCTGCCCGTCGATGATGGTGACGCCCGGCAGTTTCTCCAGCGCCTCGTCAATGGATATCTTGCCCGTGTTCTCAATCAGATCCGGTTGAAGGACTTCCAGGGAGACGGTCACCTTGCTGAGCGGCTTTTCGAATTTACCGCTCGTTACGGTAGCGGTTTCGAGTACGGTAGCGCGGGGATCAAGCGCCATATTTAGCTCAATGGTGCCCCCTTCCGGTAGGTTTACTTCCGTTTCATAGGTTTTATAGCCCACATAGCTGGCTTTCAGGAGGTGTTTGCCTGCATCGGCCTCCAGCTCGTAGAACCCATCGAAGTTGGTTACGGTACCCTGGCCTTGCAGGCTGATGGTCGCTGCAATCAGAGGCTCCCCGGTTTTGGCGTCCGTCACCCGGCCGGTGAGCAGGGCTTGCTGAGCAGTCAGTAAAACAGAAAAGGACAGAAAAATTAGCAGAAGGTAGTACTTGGTCATATGCAATGAATTAGGCACAGCACTCAAAAGTAGTGGCTGTGGATGGTCTCCAAAATGTTCAGGGTGCTAATTTCAGGGCGTGTGGAAGCACAAATCTAAGGCATTCGTGTTACTTGACAAGCAAGTTCCTGAAAAAAATCGCTTTGCACGCAGCCGACAGATTCCAATAAATCCATTTAGCTTTCCCAAAAGTTTTCTAACTTCGGCAGCTAAATACTTTACCAAACAACACGATTATGAATCGAATTGTACTGATTTTCTTGGGGGTTATCCTGTCCAGCGTTGGGTATGCGCAGGATTGCCAGCCGGACGAAACAGTTCCGGATTCGGTGGTGGTTGCTCCACTGCCTTACAATGAAATGCTCCGTCCTGAGGGCGGTATTGCGGATACGGCTTGTGTGGGCAGTCCGTATGAGTTTGTCTTTACATTCAATATTCCGGCAATTTACAATGTGAGCGGTTTTGAAGTGCCGCTCATTGATGTGAGCATCCCTGCGGAAGATGGGATTTCTAACCTGCCGGCTTCTATGGACTACGTGTGTAATCCGCCCAACTGTGTGTTTGCTGCGGAGACTAAGGGCTGCATTATCGTATCGGGTACGCCAACGGCAGATGAAGTCGGAGCACATGACTTAACGATCGCAGCAGTTATTAATGCCGGTCTTGAACTGGAAGTGACTGTCCCCGGTGATCTGGAGAATGGCTCACACTACTATCTCAATGTAAAAGAAGAAGGTGGCACCAACTGCTTCTCCAACACCAACGAGGCCTTTGCAGCAGACTTTGGGCTGAGCAACCGCCCCAACCCATTCGGGGACCTCACGCAGGTGGTGGTGGATGCCAAACAGTCGGGCATGTACCAGTTCTTCGTTACGGATTTGCTGGGCCGTCAGGTGCACCAACAGCAAATTCAGCTGATCGAAGGTGAAAACCATATCGACTTCAACGGTAGCCAACTGGCAGAAGGCATGTACCTTTACGGTATCACCGATGGCCGCCATGCCGCTACTTCCAAAATGATTATCAACCGGTAGTACCCCTGCCGGGTCTCCAAGAATTCAGTCCTTCTGACAAGGAGCGGGGTGCTGCCCACCCTGCAGCGTGAAGCCCCGCTCCGACACCCTATAAAATTTTCTTTACTGGCAAACCGTTCTTGTACAGCGCCTTGTGCTGCACAAGGGCGGTCTTGTTATTTAAAATTCAGAAGGACATGAAGTACTTATACCTAACCATCTTGTTTTGGGGCCTTAGCCTTTCGGCGAAAGCCAACTGCCCCGGCTGTACGGTCAATCTCCCCGCCCTCCCAGAGGATACCATCTACATTTCGGCTGCCCCGGACGGGCAGGTCGGTCAATTTTACAGCGAAGACCTGTCGTTCCGCCTGCCCCAAACCACCACGCCGGTTAATGCCACCGACCCGGATACGCCTCCGGGGCTTCCCATTTCCCAAATGACGATCAGCTCTGTGGCGAATGTGCCGCCGGGCTTGCAGTGGGAAGCCAATCAACTGGCTTTCGACGTTAGCGAAAATACGGATGGCTGTGTGCGCTTCTGCGGTACGCCCCTTATTCCGGGGCTGTATGAGGTGGAAGTCATTATTTCGGCCCAGGTTTTGGTGGCTACACAGACTTCTGCGGTCACCATTCCTATTCTCATCCTGCCCGGACAGGTCATTTCAGAAGGCTTCACCATCGACAATACCTCAGGCTGCGGGGAGGTGGTGGCCAATTTTACCAATAATGTGCCTTCCAACGGCACCGATGGCTTCAGCTACATCTGGGATTTCGGTAATGGGCAAAGTTCTGCTGCTGAAAATCCGGGCACGCAGGTTTATGATACGCCTGGTGAGTACGGAGTGAGCTATCAGGTGATTGTGGACACCTTTGGGCATCAGCTAACGGAGGTGGTCATTACGGATGTGGACTGCAATGATATTTTCGGGGGCGCGCCCGACCTCGTTCTGGAAGTCTATAACCCATTAGGCGACAAAATTTTTGCCTCTGATGTGGTGCAGAATGCCAGCCTGCCTGTTGTTTTTGCGCCCGGCATTTTCATCGACAATGGCCCCTACCAAATTCAGGTCGTGGATGACGATCAGGGGCTGGACGGAGGCGATGATGTCTGCGGCGTTTTTGGCTTTGTTAAGACTTCAAACGGGGAGCTGGAAGACGATGGCGCTACGGTAGATATTACCATCATCAATCCTGTTGACACCATCCGCTCGGAAGGCATCATAACGGTCTACGAGCAACCGGAAAAGCCTGAACTGCAGGGCTACAGCGGTGAGGGCCTCTGCGATGGCGACTCCCTGACGCTGATGACCAACTACACCGAAAACACCCAATGGTACCTCGACACAGTGCCCCTGTTTGAGGCGAATGGCGATCTGCTCTCTGTGGGCGAAAGCGGCTTCTACTGGGTCACCTACACCAATGCCGATGGCTGCAGCGCCACTTCTGACACCCTTTTGCTGGATTTCAACGACCTGCCGGCTTTCCCCATCTTCCAGATTGAGCAAAACCTGCTCTTCCTGCTGGATCCGGACACCCTGCCTGACCCCTATGAGCTGCAGTGGTACCTGGATGAGCAGCCCCTGGAAGGCGGCAATGGTTTGGAATACTGCATCAGCACTTCAGGGAGTTACACCCTGGAGGTAGTCAATCCGCTTACGGGCTGTAGCCGTTCGTACACCCAAAGCATGACCTACGACCCCAATTTCCCCAACTGCATGCCGGTAAGTGTGGAAGAGGCGGCACTTCAGGGCATAAACGTCTACCCAACGCTGCTTGCCCCCGGTGCGCCGGTTTGGATAAGCGGGGATATACCTGGAGGCCCGATGAACATTCGGTTGATGAATACGCTTGGGCAACAGCTGCAATCGTGGAGGTTGGAAGGGGGCGATGTGGGCGAAACGCTGCGGCTCGATCTCCCGATATTAGCCACCGGCGTACATTATTTACAAATTCAGACCAAAGCTGGCGGGAAAACGATTTCGGTCGTCATTCAATAGGCTTTTGAAGACGGAGATTAAAAAAGATTGTTTCTTAACTGTTAAAATATATGAAAAATCATATATTGAGGGGCTAAACAAGCAAGAGCAACCAAAAAAGCCAGAGCGCAGTGTTCAGTCCGGGGCAGCTACTGATTTGGTACTCAGCAGGGTATCCGAAAAAAGTGTAGCTTTGCGGGCTAAACACTGCGCATAATCCCAAACTGAATCTGGCACCGCAAGTCTGAACTCCAGGTCTTAGATAGTCGGTCCGATGGTGGAATATCCCACCGTACTCTTGCGAACCCTGAATTATGACAGTTGAGATTAGAAGAAAAGAAATAGGCAACCTTCTACTTGAGAACATCCCGGAAATCCCTGTCTTGCTGAAAGACAAGCTACAATTGTATCAGCAGACGCGCGAGGCGGCTTTGGCCGATTGGCTGCCTGATGGCAGTGGGTTACTGATCTCAACCCGGTTTGGAGAAGCTGCACAGATTCACGAAGTGGTCCGGCCCGGGCACTTCCGTAAACAACTGACCTTTTTTGACGAGCCGGTTTATATTGCCCGCACCTGCCCCGATACTGACCGTCAGGGGTTCCTGTTTGCGCGGGATACGGGTGGTAATGAGGCTTACCAGCTGTACTTCTATGACTTACGGAAGCAGGAATACGAAATGCTGACGGATGGAGAATCCAAGCACAGCAGCGGCGTATGGAACCGGGAGGGCAGCGCCTTTATTTACAGCAGTACCAAGCGCAACGGCATTGATCAGGATTTGTACCTCTACGACCTGGCAGGTGGTACAGGTGAACGACTGGTCTTTACCGGCAAGGGCTATTGGTACCCGGTTGGATGGGCATCAGGTGGACGGTATGTGACCGTCATCAACTATCGGTCGATCAATGAAAGCCACTTGCATCTACTGGATGTGGAGACCGGTACATTGCAGACCATTCAGGCGGATTCAAATATTGCCTGCCGCTCCGGCAGCTGGTCTGCCGATGGCCGCCGGATTTACTACACATCTGATGCAGATAGCGAATGGCGCGGGCTGATGGTTTACGACCTGGATACCCAATCGAAGCAAAAGATTACCCAGGGGCTGGACTGGGAAGTGGAAGGCTTGCAGCTTTCCGCGGATGGCACACAGCTCGCCTTTGTCATCAATAAGAACGGCATTTCCGAATTGTACCTCTATGATACGGCGCAGGAACACTACGAGCGGGTGGAAGTCCTTCCCGAAGGCGTTATTGCCGATATGCGCTGGCATCCCAAGACCCTGCGCCTTGCCCTGACCATCAATACGCCACAGGCGCCGGCCGATGCCTATGTGCTGGATGTGGAAACGATGGACCTGCAGCAGTGGACCTTTTCAGAAGTGGGTGGGTTAGACCGCAAAGGGTTTGTCAAACCCAGGCTCATTCATTATCCGACTTTTGATCAGGTAGGGGGCAAAGACCGGGAGATTCCTGCTTTTTATTACCGGCCAGAGCCACAGGATGCGCCCATGCCTGTGCTGATTTACATCCACGGGGGACCGGAGAGTCAGTTTCGGCCTGGCTTTTCACCGGCTTTTCAGTACTACCTTAAAGAACTTGGCGTGGCTGTGCTCGCTCCGAATGTGCGGGGTTCGTCTGGCTATGGGAAGCACTACCTCAAGCTGGATAACGGCTTTAAGCGGGAGGATTCTGTGCGGGACATCGGGGCGCTGCTTGACTGGATTGAACAGCAGCCCGAACTGGACAGCCGTCGTGTGGCGGTTATGGGCGGTTCCTATGGTGGCTATATGGTGCTGGCGAGCATGTCGCACTACAACGACCGCCTTTGTTGCGGGATTGACATCGTGGGCATCAGTAATTTCATTACCTTCCTGAAGAATACCAAGTCTTACCGCCGCGATCTTCGCCGGGTGGAGTATGGGGACGAGCGTGATCCGGCTATGCGCCGGCATCTGGAGCAGATTTCTCCGACGACTAATGCTCATAAGATTACCAAGCCGATGCTCATCGTGCAGGGGCAGAATGACCCCCGGGTGCCGGCCAGTGAGGCGGAGCAAATGCTGCGGGCAATCCGTAAGAATGGGGGAGAGGCCTGGTACTTGCTGGCTAAGGATGAGGGGCATGGCTTCCGGAAAAAGTCGAATCGTGATTTTTACAATCAGGCGGTGATCTTATTCCTGCAGACTTATCTGATGCAGCCGCTGGAGGTGGGGGTGCCTGAGGCGTTGGTGACGAGTTAGGGCTTTGATTGCAACTGAATTTCAGGTGAGTTTATGATATAGGGTGTAATGTGCGACTTCTACGAAGTCGGTTCGCATTGGTGCTGCTTGTGTTACTAAGGTGTGACTTCTACGAAGTCGGTAAGCTTTGTTGTTGCCTGGATTAGAAGGGTGCGACTTCTACGAAGTCGTTAAATCTTCTTTTTGTGGGGGGTGAGTAGGATGCGACTTCTACGAAGTCGGGGGGCTTTGTTGGTGTGGGGATGAGTAGGGTGCAGTCATTAGGTTTTGTTGTTGCGTGGGTTAGTGAGGTGTGACTCTATCTGGCTTCGCCGTGCAGACAGGTTCTGCGAATTCGGTGGTTTACGATGTTGCCGGGGATACAAAATTACAGATAAGTTCTTGAATAAGTGTGTATAACAAATTTCGAAAAAAACAGAAAGTGACCACCGGCCATCAAAGTGCGATAGCTGCTGGGGTAGAGCTTCCCACTCTGCTCCAGCTTATCCACGAGATGCAAAGGCAGGGCGCTCAATTCTGCACATCAGAAGCTTGTTAGGTGTTCTGTAGTCGAGTGGCCGAATTCTTAGATGTGCGGATCACGGTATTACCAATTTGCCTGAACCAGGCCAAAACCACAAATCAAAGCTCGAATGGCGATAGAAAAAACGACACCGGCTTCCGGCCTTTCCAGGAGAGGGGCTCCCCTGGCGGCCTCCGCTGCCCGGGTGGACATGGACCTCTTCTTTGAAGCCGCTCAAAACCTGTATGATCCGGAGGAGAATCCCGAAGGGTACTTCACCCTGAATGTGGCGGAGAATGCCCTGATGATCCCGATGATGAAGGCGCGCATAGATGAAATTTTGCAGCAGGGCGCTGTTCCCGAATGGGCTTTCCAGTATACGGATCCGAATGGGCACCCGGAGGTCCGGGAGACCGTGGCGGCATTTATGGAGCAATACCTGTGCCAATGTCTCATTGCGCCTGATTCCATCGCCTTTTCTGCCGGTGCTGCAGCGACCATAGAGGTGAGTACGTTTATGCTGGCCGATGAGGGGGATGTGGTGGTGATTCCGGCCCCCGCGTACCCCATGTACACCAATGATGTGGGCTTGAAAAGCGGATTGCAGCGCTACGATTTGCAAACGCATCACCATCCTGCTGATCGTGGTGATCTTTCCCCCCTGACCACCGCACACCTGGATGCTGCCTGGGCGGATATCAGCGGGCAGGGGCAAAGGTTCAAAATCCTGCTGCTGACTTCACCGGATAACCCCACCGGCTGTATGTACTCGGAACAACAGCTGAGGGAGATTGCCGAATGGTGCATGGCGCATGAGGTGCACCTGGTTGTCAGTGAAATTTACGGCTTATCATTGGTGAATATCGAGGACGGTGACATCCGTGCAGATTATACGCCGGCAACGGTGCCCCAATCTTTCGCACAGCTCATGGCGGAGCTTCAAAGCGATTACCTGCACCTCTGGTATGCCCTGTCCAAGGATTTTGCCATGTCAGGGTTCCGGTTTGGTATCGTACATTCTTTGAATGAAAGCTTCCTCAAGGGGTTTGGGAATGTCAATATCCCGCAGATGGTCTCTAACCTTACGCAGTGGGTGATCGGGGAGCTGATGAAAGACCACGCCTTCCTGGAGCACTACATCGCAACCAACAAAGCCCGGCTTACCGGGAGCTACAAAGCAGTCGTCAAGGCCCTTCGGGAGTTGGAAGTGCCCTACGTCCCCAGCCGCGGCAGCCTGTTTGTTTGGGCTGATTTCTCCAGATACCTGAAAGAGGATAGCGAAAAGGGGCAGGAAGACCTTTGGATGGACATTTACCACAGTACCGGCATACTGCTGACGCCCGGTGCCGGGTTTCAGCATGAGAAATACGGGGTGTTTAGGATAGTGTATACTACATTGCCTTTGAGCCATTTGGAGGTGGCGCTGGAGCGGTTGAAGGGCTATTTTCGGAAGGGCTAAGGCAGCTTAAGAACAGATATACTGACGATTAAGTGGTTTGCCACAGCAAACCTACTCAATGCCTGCCTTCGTGTCGGTACTTCGGCAGACAGGTCAGCATTTACGCTGGGAAG
>NZ_JALEGS010000035.1 GCF_022763345.1 Phaeodactylibacter sp. | reverse complement strand
TATCTCGTCGGCAACTTGTTCTAGCTCGCTCGGGGTGGGGGTTGGCTTCTTCATACTTTAAAGATAGCTAACTTGTGCAATTTGTTATACACACAATGGATCAAGCGCGCAAGCCATCCAAAAACAAGTGTGGCTGCCCCAAACACATTCAGGGCAGCCACACTTTGCTAAAGTTATCTCTTTGTATGGATTTATTGCAGAATCACCTTACGGGTAGTTACGCCGTCTTTGGTGCGCAAACGGACCAGGTAAACCCCGGCGCTGTACCCTGAGAAATCAAGGGTATGGTTCTCCAGGCTATCGAATTGCTCCGAACGAAGCTGACGGCCATCGGCGGAGAGCACTTCCAGGTCGACTCTTGTGTTCAAAGGCTCGTCCAGCGCGAGCACCACTTTGCCCTTGGTTGGGTTGGGTGACAGCGTCAGAGCGACTTGCAGTGCAGGTTCGCGCGTGGCGACCGGATTCTCGATGTTGACGATCGTTGTTGTTTCATCGCAGAGGGCTTCCTCACCTTCCCCGGCGCAGGCTACGTTGGTAATGCTGTAGAGTTCGCCAAGTACCCGGACATCATCTACGTACCAGCCATTGCTTGCGGTTCCCTCATCGGTGACAAAACGGAAACGGACCATGATATTGCTCCAGGAGATAGATTCCAGGTCAATGGTCGTTTGTATCCAACCATCGCTATCACCGGTAAAGGCCAGCTGCCCTGACAAAGTATGGCCTGCAGCGGGATTGAGTGTGCCGTTGTAATTGTTTTCCAAAATGTAGCCGCTGGCGTTGAGCCAGAAAATTCCGTTAGGAGAAATCTCGACTATGCCACCGTCGTAGCCATCTTCAGTTTGGTACCGGTGCCAGAAGGAAATGCCGCGCCGCTGCCCGTCGTTAGGCATAGGTACTTCAATGGTCATTCTTTGTTCTGTTGCCGTGCCCAGGTTTCGGGCAAAGAAGGAAGTGTTGCCTGAATAGGCATCCACGTTGGTCACCTGCCAGTTACTGGTACCCACCGGTGCTTCCAGTGTCCAGTTGTCCAGCCCTTCTTCCGCACCATCTTCAAAGACTGCGTAGGTTCCTTTGTCGTCATCCAGTGCCACCTGATAGCTACAGTTGATGGTCGCACCGCTTTCCACTGCACCGAGGTCGAAGGTCAGCACGCCATCCTCCACAGTAGCCGGGCAGCTGGAGCTGCCTTCCACGAAAGTGGTGCCTTCCGGCAAAAGGTCGGTAACGATACCGTCCTCCACGGCTACGGTACGGCCGTTAATAATTTCGAGGTTGTAAGTGATAACATCGCCAGCATCAGCCTCTGTCACCCCGGTTTTGTTCACCCGGAACGTGAAGTTGCATGCATCCGGTACATCAAAGGCTTCCACGCCCCCGGCTATGGCACTCGCGCCCAGCCCCCGACGGGCGAAGGTTTCCCAAATCAGGCACTGATTGGCTCCACCGTAGTTGAGCATGTCCGCTTCGAGTATAGCATCTCGGGCTTCCAGGAAATTCGGGTCACAAGGCTGTAGTTTCAGCCCATCCGTGACCAGTTGCATCGCCATATTGTTGCCACCGGTGCCGGTATAAAGGTTGTCATCGAAGCCATATTCGTCAACCAGGTTCCAGTACATATCCCAAATCATAGCACACCATACCGAACCTACACCGTGGGGAACAGATTCCCCATTGATGTCCGAGTAGGTGTGTGGATTGATGTTCATATTGCGGGTGTAGGGATAAGTCCTGATACCACCACCGTTAGTTGGCTCATTGACGACGTAAGTGCCAATGCCCCGTACCTGGTTTGCCGTGTTTTCGGAAGTTGTTGTCATTGCCAGGGCATACCAGTCGCTCCAGCCTTCGCCGGCCTGTTCAAAATTGCTCAGGCAGCCGCTGTTGCCTGCACCACCGGTCAAACGGTTAGAAATACCGTGGGTGTACTCGTGCACAATCACACCGTTATCCAGGTCGCTGCTCAGGCCGGAGGGGCCCGGGTTGGGGACCTGAAGTTCAGGAGCAGAAAGGTTGATCGTAGCGCCAGGCAGCAGTGTTTTCAGAACTGCACAGTCGCCCTGCGTAATCATTACGGAAGGAATTGTCACCTGATCGCCTACAGCGCCTGCGCCCATTACGATAGGGTCGCCAGCTACGTTGTTGCAGATGATTGCACCGATTGCTCCGGCGTTTTCTGCACTAAGTACCTTGAAACCAAATTCACAGCTACCGCGGTCGATAACCGCAATTTTGCCTTCCAGAGCCGCGGCATTCACCAGGTCCTCACAGGCATCAGTGACAGGCGCTGCCTCATCTTCCACCAGGACCAGCTCGCCGGTTAGTGGCGCACTGGCTTCCGGAAGCGCTCCTCCGAAGCCCGCCTGTACGAAAGTGTAATCTGTTGCATTGCCGGTGGTGTCTGTCACCGTGAGCCGGGCATCGGTATCGAGGTTGGGCAATGCTCCGCCCCAAAGATACATTTGCATGCGTGGGCGGTTGCCATCGGCCGGCGTCGCAAAGTTGGCGTTGTTGGTTCCGCTGCCGTCCAGGGCTTCTGCGCGTACATAATCACCGGCTTCTCCCAACCCAGTGTAATTCGTTGTTTGGAAATTGCCGGCTGCCTCGTCAAAGCCATAATGATACCACACATCGTGCATGATGTTGTTCCAGTAAAACAGGTTGGTGACCAGTGGGTCGATCTGAGTGAACGGCTGGTTGGTAGACAAGTCGAGCGGGAAGTCAAAATTGAGCGAATCCCCACCATCCGGCTCATCACCAACAGAGGTATTCAGGTCAAAGATGTCGTGGTAAGCGTGCACATTATTCCCCCTGGTGATAGTGTACTCCGGTCCGGGCAAGCCATTCTCATCATGCCAGCCAAAAGGAGAGGCCATGGAATCGGCAGGACTGGTTTTTAGAATGCGGTCGCCGTGGTTGGGGCTTTCTACGGTGAGCGGAAAGACGCGGTACTGACTGCCATCTTCAGGTGAAGAAGGCGGCAGAGGCGATTGCAAACTGGATGTTTTAGCATGGTGGTGCTCCAAGTGCAATGCTTTATGCTCTTCTGAAGCAACGTGGGGCCCAAACTGACAGTGCAGCACCTGATCGAAGGCATCGAGGACTTCACCGGTAATGGCATCGATACGGGCATCCCACCAATGCTGTCCGCTAAGTTCATAAAAGGTAACATTCCAGGTCAGGCGGACGGCGCCCCGCACAGGCTGATAAGCCAAATGCACTTCAATGGGCTCCAGCGCCAGGCCGGCAGGATTGAAGATGGCATGATGCTCGCCGGGTTGCCGGTCAATGCTCAGTGGTGCACTGCTATTCACGTTGGCATGTGCCATCAGCTTCTTCACCGCAGTCTCCATGCTGATCTGCGGCTGGGTGGTATTCACCTGGCTGGACAAATCGGAAATGAAGCGGTTGCCCATACTGAACACCTCGCCATTTTCTTTAATATTCATATTCAGGATAGCGTTACGGACCGGGATGCCGGCATGCTGCTGCTGCAGGTAAACGTGCGTCACTTTGTTATGGCGGGTCACTACGGTATTCGTGATTTCGTAGTCTGCAATATCTGCCTGAGTCAGTTTCAGGTCTTCCCGCGACTCCATAAGGTAGCGCGCAGCAATTTGGTCAGGCTCTGCCACCTGGGCCGTCAGTGTGGTGCCCAGTAAGCAAGCCCACATGAATATGGGCCAATATGTGTTTTTCATACAATCACAAGGTTAAAATGTAAAAAGTTGGAAATGCGGAAAAGATACTACGAGAAATATGGTTGAAGGACAATCTAAATCTAATTTTGTTGAAAGGCGGCTGACACTTTAGGCGGATTTTACAATCCCCTTTCTTTACTCGAACTACCAATATACCGTATCTTTGCGGTTATGCCTAATCTCACTCAAAAGCCCGTGCGGGCGCTCGCTATCCTCTGGCTGTTGGCTGTACTTATGGCATGGCCCGTTGGCGACTTCCCACTTGATGACGACTGGTCTTACGCTGAAGCGGTAAAGCACTTGGTGGACACTGGCGAGTACTGGGTCAGCGACTGGCCCGCCATGACGTTATTCACGCAGGTAATATGGGGGGGGCTGTTTGCCAAAGTATTGGGTTTCTCTTTTTACACCTTGCGCTTTTCCACGCTGGTCCTCGCCACATTGGGCATTCTGGCTTTTCAGAAAATCATGGCCCGGCTGGAGTTGCCCGGTTGGTGGCAGTTAGTAGCGCTGCTCACCCTGGTTTTCAACCCGGTCTTTTTTGAACTGTCGCTCACCTTTATGACGGATGTGCCCTTCCTAAGCCTGATGGCGATGAGCCTTTATGCCTATCTGCGGGCGTTTGAAAAAGACCAATGGCAATGGTGGGCTGCCGCCACGCTGTTCAGCAGCCTTGCCATCCTGTTGCGCCAGCCCGCTTTGCTTCTCCCCCTTGCGATGGGCATTGCCGGATTCCTGGGCAGGCCCGGCTGGCAGCGACTTGGACTGGCATTCCTGAGCACCGCCATTGTGTACCTGTGCCTGCAAGGCTACATCCTCTGGCAACAAAGTACGCCTTCCGGTCTTCCCGGTGCTTTCAGTCAGCCAGGTAGCATACGGCACCTGCTTACCCCGGAGCATGTGGCAGGCAGCATGCAGAATTATGGCGGCTTGTACCTGATGTATGCAGGCTTTATGCTGCTCCCTATATTGTTGCTCAGCCCCTGCCGCCCCCGTCCAAAAAGCGCATGGGCCCTCACCGGGCTGCTGAGTGCTGCCGGTTTAGCCCTCATTGCTCTATCTTGGGACGAGGGGCTGCTTGGCAATACGCTCCACCACCGTGGATTAGGGACTATCCCTTTGCAGGGCGTCCATCATAACGGGCATTGGCCATCCCTGCCTTCCTGGCTTGGTTTGCCGGCAAAGTTGCTGGGAGTGACCGGCCTGCTCCTTCTCATCAGCCATGGAAGCATTCGGACAATCCAATTGATACAGCAGTTCCTCCCGTTTCGAAACAACGGATGGCCGGGATTAAACACTGTACAGACCTTACGCCTTGGGCTTTGTGGCTTCCTGCTGCCTTATGTTTTGTTCCTGCTGGTTAATTATGTACACTTTGACCGGTATCTGCTCCCTGTACTTTTGAGCGGGCTGCTAATTATACGCCCCGTGGGGCACGCTCGTCCACAAAAGAGACTGGCGGCAGCTGCTGTTTTGTTGCTGCTTTGGTATTGTTTCTCCATCGCCGGTACTCATGATTATTTTGCATGGAACCGGGCCAGGTGGACCGCGCTGAATGAAGCGCTGGAAAGCGGCATCCCCCCTGAAAAGATTGATGGAGGATTTGAATTTAATGGCTGGTACCGGACGGGGCATTTGCGGCCCAAACTGCCCTATGCTCAAAGCTGGTGGTTTGTCGGAGAGGATACCTACGTAGTCAGTTTTGGGCCTTACCACAATTACACCCCGGTTGCGGTTTATCCGTTTCAGCGCATTCTACCGCCCGGAAAGGATACTATCTTCTTTTTGAAAAGGCCAGAGTGGGCTGACCGTGATACAATGGTTTACGAAATGGAGCCTGACGGATGGCCTGAAGAGCCCGGCTTCGCCCAGTTGAGGAGCACTGAAAAAACAAGCCTTTATCCAGATAGTTACAATGGCACATTCGCTTATCGCATGGCCCCGGGGCAAGAGTACGGGCTTACGCACCGCGTGTTTCCGGTAGCCCCTTTTGACGAGTTCGAATACCGCTTACAGGCCAGGCAGGAAGGCGGCTCACCCAGGCTCGTTTTATCAGCTCCTGATGCCAGTCAGTTCCACTTTACACATCAAATTCACTCCTCTTCTGCAAATAAAAAGGGCTGGCATCGTCATGAGGGGAGCTTTCGCATCCCCCCGTCTTTCCCCTCGGATACGCTCGCTTTCTATTTTTGGAAACGCCCACAGGACACTATCTTTATTGATGACTTTAGAGTCATTTGGAAAAAAAGCTCACCCCGCTAAAAGTCAACCTCATGCGAATTACCCTTATGCTGCTTTTTTTTAGCCTTTTGCTTAGCAGTTGCAGCAAAGCCCTTTATCCTGACCGTAGCCACTTCCTTCGGGATGGGGAATTGGCGCCCACTGTAGATCTTAGTACTTACAAAAGTGTGCAGGGAAGGCCCGGTCAAAATCCAGACCTTTGCATAGCGGTGGCCATCTCTGGCGGAGGATCAAGAGCCGCAAACTTCGGAGTTGGCATTATGCTTGGGCTGGAAGACTTTGAAGGCATGCGGTATCAGAACCTGCTCAAGGAAGTCGACTACCTATCCACCGTTTCCGGAGGAGGCTTTGCCGGAGGGTCTTATGTCGCCGCCCTCTACGACCACAACCGGCTGCGCCCCGATGCCCCTTTTGTTTTTGAAGATTATGTAAAGCGGCGTGTACGGGAAGCCCTGGCCTACTCCTATGTAGGCACTTTGGTCCGCGCCAATTTCAACCCCCGCCTTTGGTTTACGCATGTAGACGATGGCGATGCACTGGAACGCGCCATTGACGATCAGGTACTGGGCTATAAAAGCCGCCGGAAAGCTATGGGCTCAGATGCGCCAAGTATTCGGCTGGGGGATATGTTTATTCCTAAAGATGCAGATCTACCGGTACGCCTGCCGATGCACATTACCAATAGTTCTACCGTCAATACCATGCAAATTTTCCCCTTCACGCCTGATGTCCTGGAAGAATACGGTGTGGTCGGCTACACGCACCGGATGCAAAAGCAGGTCAATGAGTTCCCGGCTTCCTACATCGTGCCTTTATCGGTCGGCATTAAGTCCAGCGGCAGCTTTCCTGTTCTGATTTCCAATACCACCTTGATTAGCAACTACAGCTCAGAACGACCTTATTTGCATCTGTTTGATGGCGCAATGACCGACAACACGGGGTACTACACTGCACTGCAAGTACTGAGGCAGGAAACTACCCGGCACAAGATCCTGATCATAATCGATGCTGATGCAGTTGGCAACCGGTATACCTTTTCGGAAAAAGAAGGTGCCTTGTTCTCTCTCGGCGTAGCTGCCCGCCTGCCCTCCAGTGGGCTTGATGCCCGCCGTGCCACGCTTGTACGGGATATTATGGATGCCTGCACACCAGCAAGGATTGAGCCGGTCTTCTTTGGCTTTAATGTGCTACTCGAAGGCAATGATGCGATGCCCCCCGATGTCATCAAAATAAAGGACGAACAAGCGCGGCTCATCCGCGTATTGAAATCGGGGGCTGAAGTATCCGGCCGCGATAAGCAAATCCTCTACGACCTGCTGACCTACATCAGCACAAAGTATACCATCGAACCCGCGGAGCAGGAGCTGCTGCTGCTGGGCGGGCAGTTGATTGTCCGCCTCAGACAGAAGCAACTGGAGGCGGCGCTTCGGTAAACTTCCAGTCAAACTGTGCCAACCGGGACAGAAAAAGGGCAGAAAGCTTTGAATTAGTTCGTACAACAATTATTTTTACAGAAACTAATTTCACAGCCGTGCCAGAGACACAAATACAGCCCAATTCTATTACTGAACGCCCCGACATGCCCGGCTTTACGCTGGAGCGTACTGCCAAGCGGATGAAGCAGTTCTTTCAGCAAACGCTGGCTGCTGCCGGCACTGAAATCACCATCGACCAATGGGTGGTGCTGCAGACGCTCAACCAGCAAAATGGCCTTAGTCAGCTGGATATTGCCCGGGCAACCTTCAAGGATCCGCCCACCATCACACGGATTATCGACTTACTGTGCCAGAAAGGGCTGACGGAACGCGTCACGGACCCGGATGACCGGAGGCGGTTCCGCATTCAGCTCACCGATGGTGGCTACCAGAAAATCGACGAGGTGCTGCCTATCATTCACAGGGCCAGGAGCAAAGCCTGGGCCAACATGGATAACGGGCAGATCGATCAGTTGATGGACATGCTCAATACCGTATTCAACAACCTCAGCTCTGAGGATACCAAATAGAACCAATTGTAGCTCTGCAAAGCGGGTGCGGCAGTTTGCCCGCCCGGCTTTGCCCACTTTTGCCAAAACCAGAAAAACTGAATTTTATGCATTACCACAGCTTAGGACAAGTACCGCCCAAGCGGCATACGCAGTTCCGGAAGCCTAACGGGGAGCTCTACCATGAGGAGCTTTTTTCCACCGAAGGCTTCAGTGACCTGCATTCTCTGCTCTACCATGTGAATGCGCCCACTCAAATCGTTCAGGTGGGCGAGCCTTACTCCGTAGCGCCAAAAGTGGTGGCGGACAAGCAGCTCAAGCACCGCAGCCTGAAGGGGTTCGAGGTGGCGCCGGAAGAGGACTACCTCAAGAGCCGTAAGCCGGTGCTCGTCAATAACGATTGTAAGATCATCCTGGCCGCGCCCCGCAAAAGCATGACGGATTATTTTTTCAAAAATGCGGATGCGGACGAGTGTATTTTCATCCACAAAGGTACAGGTCGGCTTAAGACGATGTACGGCGTGGTGGAATTTGAGTATGGGGACTATGTGGTGGTCCCAAGGGGTACCGTTTACCAGCTCGAATTCGATCAGGAGGACAACCGCCTCTTTATCGTGGAGTCCTACAGCCCTATCATTACGCCCAAGCGTTACCGCAATGGCTACGGGCAACTGATGGAACATGCCCCCTTCTGCGAGCGGGACATCCGCAAACCAGAGTTGCTGGAAACCCACGATGAGCAGGGCGAATTCCTGTTTTACATTAAAAAGCAGGACCAGGTTTATCCCTACACTTATCTCAATCATCCGTTCGACCTGGTTGGCTGGGATGGCTATGTGTACCCCTATGCCTTCAGCATTCACAACTTTGAGCCTATCACAGGGCGGGTACATCAGCCGCCGCCCGTGCATCAGACTTTCGCAGCACGCAATTTTGTCATTTGTTCATTTGTGCCCCGGTTGTATGACTATCACCCGCTGGCCATCCCTGCGCCTTATAACCATAGCAATATTGACAGCGATGAGGTGCTCTACTACGTAGATGGGGACTTCATGAGCCGTAAGCATGTGGAGAAAGGCATGATCACCCTCCACCCCGGTGGCATTCCGCATGGGCCACACCCTGGCACTGTTGAGAAGAGTATCGGCAAGCAGGGCACCCATGAGTTGGCGGTGATGGTGGACACTTTTAAGCCGTTGCAGCTGACTGAGCATGCGATGGGTATTGAGGACCGGGATTATTATAAGAGTTGGCTGCCGGAAGAGGCGAAGAGCCCAAACACCGGCGTCTGATCATGACAAACGACAAAAAAATATTTTAACAAAAAACTGTAATTCATGGATGCACTAACCAAACCAACCACCGAAACGATTCAGGATACCTTCCCCATCAACGGGACGGACTACATAGAATTTTACGTAGGCAATGCCAAGCAGGCCGCCCATTACTACCAAACGGCTTTCGGCTTCAAGCTGATTGCCTACCGCGGGCCGGAGACCGGAGTGAAAGATACCGCCTCCTACGTGCTGCAGCAAGATAAAATCCGCTTTGTGCTTACCGCTGCCCTAACGCCCGATCATGAGGTAGCCAGGCATGTGCTCAAGCACGGAGATGGGGTGAAAGTCCTTGCGCTGTGGGTGGACGATGCCGAAGAAGCCCACCGTATAGCGGTAGAACGCGGTGCTAAATCCTTGGCTGCGCCTCAGCGTATTAAGGATAAAAACGGGCATGTCGTTACGGCCTCCATTCATACCTACGGGGAGACCATTCACACTTTTGTAGAGCGCAGCAGCTATGCCGGCCCATTTCTGCCAGGATTTGTCGCCATGGAAAGCCCAATGGAAGTTAAGCCGATCGGGTTAAAGTATGTCGACCACTGTGTAGGCAACGTCGAGCTCGGGCAGATGAACGAATGGGTAAAATTTTACCAGGATGTAATGGGCTTCAAACTGCTCGTCACTTTTGATGACAAGGACATCTCCACCAAGTACACTGCTCTGATGAGCAAGGTGGTCTCCAATGGGAATGGCTACATCAAATTCCCCATCAATGAACCCGCTCAGGGGCTGAAGAAGTCTCAGATTGAAGAGTACCTGGATTACTACCGTAGTGCCGGCGTACAGCATATCGCCATCGCCACAGATGACATCATCCATACAGTAGACGAACTGCGCCGCCGGGGCGTAGACTTCCTGCGTGTGCCGGACACTTACTACGAAACGGTACTGGACCGGGTAGGCGAAATCAACGAAAGCCTGCAGGAGCTCAAGCGCCTGAATATCCTCATAGACCGGGATGACGAGGGTTACCTGTTACAAATCTTCACCAAGCCGGTGCAGGACCGCCCAACGGTATTTTATGAAATCATTCAGCGGGAAGGGGCCCGTTCTTTCGGCAAGGGCAATTTCAAGGCCTTGTTTGAAGCCATTGAGCGGGAGCAGGAGCTGAGGGGGACGTTGTAGGCTGTTAGATCGTGGTGATTTCCAAAATCACCACGATCTTTACTCTCTTGGGAGCGACTAATACTAGCTCGTCCCTCCCGCTGCGTGATGGCTTTGTGGGCGGCGATTTGCATTTCGTTGAGCTGGGTGGTGCCCAGCTTTTCCAGCATGGTTTGTGGGTCTTTTTGTTTGGACATGGGGCTGAGGTAGGGAAAAAGTAGACGGGAGTCGATTGAAAAAGCGCCCACCCACATCCTAATGTAGCCTTACCCTCGCGGGATTATCCGAAAGCGATCGGCCATAAAGCCCGGGAAGGGAAAGGCAAAGGTTATACCAACGACATAATAGCTTGCTCCAGTATCACACATCTTAATTTCCCAGAGACGATGAATATTTGGATCAACGACCCACCATTTATCCCCAATGATCGCTGGGTTGAGCATATATTTCAAATTTTGGTTCACCTAATGAACTGTTTTGAACCAAAAGTGGTTAATCCAAAAAAATACAGTCTTATGAAATCCCTGACGATCCACAATCTGGATACTGAGGTGTCAAATGCGATTGAAGATATTGCCAGGCGCACGGGCTTAAGCCAAAACAAAGTAATAAAAAAACTCCTTAGAGAGGCCTTAAACCTTGAAGACACTAAAGAGCCCCGACAGGATTTTGCAGAATTTTGTGGGTTGTGGTCAGGCGGAGAAGCCGAATCTTTCAGTAAGGCGGTCGGTACCTTCGATCAAATTGACGAAGAAATGTGGCAATGAGAAAAATCGTTTTAGACACTAATGCCTATAGCCACCTGATGGAGGGAGACAAGCAAGTACTGGAAGCTTTGAATGAAGCCGACAAAATTTACTTACCTGTTTTTGTAGTGGCGGAGTTGTTGTTTGGATTCAAAAATGGAACCAGAGAAGCATGGAATCGGGATACCCTGAAAAAATTTGAATCCAAAAGTATTGTTGAACGGTATTTCCCCACAGATGAAACTATTGAAATATTTAGCGATGTTTTTTCATCCCTAAAAAAGGCAGGCAACCCAATTCCCATTCATGATATCTGGATAGCTGCTATCGCTATCGAAACGGGCAGTGTTATTGTTACTTACGACAAACATTTTCTGCAAATAACTCAAGCAAGGGTTTGGAGCTGATTCGCATACGCCGATTACCAGATCAAACCTTACTATATAAAATTAAGCTTGATCTTATGCATTAGAAAGGCCTATTTCAGGAAACTTGAGCAAAACACAGTCCCCGAGAGCCGGCTTTACAGGCAGTTATAGTCTGACAACAGGGGCAGCACATCCCTTCACGCTGCAAGCTCTCACCTCCTAATTCAACAGCCGCTTCATAAGCGCCTCGCGCCAATTCCTCCCAAGTGGCAGTCTCTTGTCACCGATAATCAGCTCGCTTTCTACCATCTCCTCAATATGGCGCAAATTGACCAGGTAGGATCGGTGCGTGCGCTGGAACCACTCAGCAGGCAGCAGCGCTTCGAAGTTTTTCAAAGCCATCGTCAGCTGAAGGTCCTTGGTGAACGCGATGTCGGTCATTTGCGCAAGCAGTTCCAGACGCTGCTCTGGCTCGGTAGTGGCGCTGTAAGCTTGCTCCAAACATGCACCAAGGACCGTTCCCACTTAGCGAAGGGGAAGTTGCATTTTATCAAAGCACCGGGTAACCTTTTCGGAGCTTATAAAATAGACAGTCGATCAATCATTTCAACACTAAAATTCATTATCGTGAAAACCAAATTCTTTTTTATCGCCCTGTTTTTGGGTAATATGATGATCCTGAACGCGCAGGAACTACTCCTGCCCGTGTCCACTCCATCGGAAACGGCGAAAGCCGAGTACGTGAAGGCATTAAGAGCAGCTGAGGACGCCAACATACCCGTCTTTTTCGAAAGGCTGAACGCCGCTGTAAAAACAGACCCCAACTTCTTCATGGCCCACGCTTACATGGCCCTGGCACAAACCTCCTTCGGGCAGTACGAAAATGCAGTCCCTAGTATCAAGTCTGCCCTCGCAATTGATGCGGAAGGCCTCAATAAAGGGGAGCGTATTATCCGGCAGGCTCTGCAAACGCTTGAGAAAGAACCTAAAGCGGACATCGCCGAATCTATGGCCTCGCTGACGGAAGCTTACCCGGAAACCGCACAGGCCTATGAACTCGCCGCCGTGTCTGCTTCCTGGATCAGCAAAGACGCTCAGGCTGCCAAGGAGTACAATCTCCGCTTGCTTGAACTGCGCCCCGGTCACGGTGGCACTTACAATGCCCTGGGGTACTCCTACATAGCACTCGGAGAAATGGGTAAAGCCAAAGCCGCCTTCGAAAAGTACCTTGAAGTGTCGCCGGATGAACCCAATGCCTGGGACAGCATGGGCGAGTATTACATGGTAGCTAAGGACTATGCCAAGTCGGCGGAATACTACGATATAGCCGCTGAAATGGGAATGGAACTGGCTAAAAAACGGGCGGAGAAGGCACGGGCAGCCATCACTAAAAACTAATGATATCCTATACGGTGCAGGGCAGGGCGGAATGATCCTGTCCGGCACCAACCCTTGAATATCAAGTTTATCTTATCAAATTATGCGTTGATCAACGCTACCCATCTTGTAAAACCACCAACCATGAAAAAACCACCCTTCTTTTTAGCCCTATTACTAAGTTGCCCATTGCTGTTAAGCGCACAGACCGCCTCCAATGAGGCCGATATGCACACCTTCGCACGCCAGTTTATGGCCGCCTATAACTCAGGTGATCATACTGCGCTGGAAGAAATGTACACGACAGATGCCATACGCATTGATACCGATGGCGAAACGATCAAAGGGGCGAAACAGATCGCTGCTGAACACGCAGAACAGCTACGGGGCAACAACGTCACCCTGCTGATCCGGCAAAACGGCCTGCACTGGTCCGATGCCGAGCACGCCTGGGTAGCCACAGGCACCTATGAAGTGTACGGCAAATCTGTGGTGTACGATATCGACATTGATTTCGCGGGCCACTATAGCAACACCATGCTGGAACAAAATGGGGAATGGAAAATCACCAAAAGCGTGCTACAGCCGCTGGTACACAAAGACCCCAAAGTGGCCGCCAATATCAAGTTGTACACCGAGACCTGGGATGCCATCATCAACGAAGGCAGGTTCGAGCTTTTCAATGAGGAGCATTTCATGCCTGATGTAATCATGTACGCCGAGCCGGAAAACGTAGTTGGCATTGAAGGTATGAAGGGTTATTACCAAGCCTTGCTGTCGGCTTTCTCTGATGGCCAATTCACCGTCAACAACATCTTTGGAGAGGGTGACCAACTAACCAAGCACTGGACCTTCCGGGGTAAGCATACTGGCGACTTTTTTGGCGTTCCAGCTTCGGGCAATGAGATCGTAATGACGGGTAGCACCATCGTCCGTATGAGCCCCGACGGACGGATTGCCGAGGAGCGGGACTTCATGGATAACCTGTCGATACTTTCGCAAATGGGCTTGGTCTTATCACCAGAAAAGTGATCCGATGAAGCTAACGGATACCAACGGGCGGCCTATCACCAAGCTGCCCGTTAGTGCTCCGCCACCATTTTATTGCCCAATAGAAAGCGGTCAGTCTGCTTACCGGCTTAAGCTAAGGGAGGAGCAAAATTGCATGCGCAACCGCATAGCCAATCAAATCACTCCCCCTCCGTCAACGGCGTAATCATAATATGCGCCCGGTGCGTGCCCGGGTTCATAATCCAGGGGTGGTGGGGCTCCACAGGGCGCTCTGGTAGCCCGGTAGAGGCAGCGGTGGCGAAAGGCATATAGACCACGTAGCGGTACTGCGCCTGATCCACCTCTCCCGTAGCCGGATCGTACTGCGCTTCGGGGCCATAGTAGATGTGCAGGGTTGCTCCTGTCTCTCCCATGTCAAGTTGGCCCGCCTTCACTTCCTTCTCGCGGATATCGAAGATTTCGTTGGCATTTTTGCCCTCGGCACGGAGTTCGCGGCCCCGCGCCATAAAGGGTTCCAGGCTACGGTGGTAGCAAGCCGCATTGAAGCCCTCCTGATTGGGGTTGTCGGCCAGGCAGATGAATTCGTTCGTCCCTTCCTTAAAGGTGACAAACTCCCCCGCTATATTGTAACCAATGACTTTAGCGCCTTCCCGGCTGGCTTCGGGGGCGGCCATCAGTGCGGTGGCCATCAGGGCTTCATCAGTGTCGATAGGCTGGTAGGTTACCGGGGACTCTTCCGGTTGAGTTGCGGTGGCTGCTTCCATTTCCTGCGACTCCGGGGCATTGCAGGCAAACAGCAAGCCCGACAGGGCAAATAGGCAAATCAGTTTTTTCATGGCTTTGATTTTAGCTGATTTCCCTGAAGATAACGGTTTTGAGGATAAGAGGGGCTGGTCTTTGGCGTCTTTTCCAAATCGTGCTACCTTGCAGGGTGTAAAGATTAAAATGATTGGAATGGCAACACCGGAAGACCTGCAAGGCACCAAGGAACTCATCCTGCGCGATTTCGAGCTGGAGGAAGGCGACGAGCCTATTGCAACCGAAGAAGACCTCCTCCGCCTACTGGCCGATCAGATCGCCGGGATGATTGAGTACAATCTGGAAGTGCTGCTCAGCAACCTCTACCGCCTCGATGTGCAGGAAGCAAAAGTGAACTATGCCCTCTCCCCCCACTGCCCGGAACCTGCCAACGTTGCCCTCGCCCGCCTTGTACTCGAGCGCCAAAAGCAGCGTGCCTACACCAAAAAACACTTTCAGCAGCCGGATTTGGGGGACTTGGATGGGTTGGAGTTGTAATTATCACCGTACCAACGTCACATCCCCCTGCAAAGTCTGCACCGCTTCCTGCCGCTCTACCTGATACTGCATGAGGTAGAAATAGACCTCTGTGGGCGCAGGCTCCCCGTCCTGTTCGCCATCCCAGGGCAGGGCGGCGTCTGAAGTTTCATAGACGAGGTTGCCCCAGCGGTTGTAAATGCGCAGCAGGAAGTTCAGGAAGACCGGTTCTTCACAGTCGCTCAGCGGACCGAAGGTATCGTTGGTATTGTCGCCGTTTGGCGTGAAGGTGTTGGGCAGCGCAACCATACAGATACTGGTGTCACAGTCTATGGTCGCAATGGCTATGGTATCCGCAACCGTCTCGCAAGCCGTGCTGATGGTCAGGCTGTACAGGCTGTCCAGGCCCACTTCGATCTCCGTGGCCGTATCGCCCGTAGACCAGGCGTAGGCCGCATTGGGGAGTTCCGGGACGGAAAGGGTTGCCGGTTCATCTTCGCAAAGGGTCAGGGTGTCCTGCTCAAAGGTGAATTCGAGTGGCTGTGTAGCAAAAATATGGTCGGAAAAATTGGGCAGGCCGGTGTAAAAAATATTATCGCTAGCGGGCAGCATAAAAACATCCGGCAAAAATAGGGGCTCCGGTGTGTCCGGGCATTCCAGAATGGATAAGGTTGTACCATCCATTGAAAGGAATGCGCGCTCTAAAAGGTAAAGATTCCCATCCACCGCCATTTGCATATGCCCGGTCAGGCGGTTCTCCGGCAGGTTGGCGATTATTGAACGGCTGTTGGCTACCTCTTCTGATTCAAGATCATACTGTGCCAGTACCCGGCCGGAAGGTGTATTTTCTACAAAGTAGAGGAAGCGGCTGTTGGGCGAAAAGGAGGCGGCGTTCAGACTAAAGTCCGGCATAGGTGTCAGGTCGATGGTGTTCGCCGTATCAATTTGCCCGGTGGCATTATCAAAAGGGAATATCGTGCCCGCGCAGTGCAGCCACTGCCCATTAGGCGAGATATCGAGCTGTCCCGTAATGGTGCCGTCAAACGGGAAGGAAAGCGTATCCGTAACACCTTCATTCGTGACCGGGAAGACCAGCAGCCGGTTGTTTTCCGGGGCCGCATCCACGATCACCACCCAATAATCAGAACCGTTCTGATGGATGGTGCCCGTAAGTCCCTCGAAAGCGGGTACGTGCACCCGTTGGTCGGCCACGGTGACGCCGCCCAGACCGCCATTGAGGGCCAAATCGACCTCAAAGTAGGACAAGCCCCGACCCTGCGGTTGCCCCGGCACACTACCGCCAATGTCAAACTCCACTTCTTCCATCGTGAACAGGTAGTACACCTCATCTGCCCCTGGTTTTGGCAGAATCAAGGCAGATTGCATCGCACTAAATCCACCGCCCTCAGTGCCACCCATGTCATACATAACCTCATCATTACGGTTCCATATTTTCCCGGAAGTCTGCCCAGATTGCTCCGGGTCCCGACCACCACCATTGGTGTAGAAGAGCACATTGCCCTCCGCATCCGAGACAATAGCGCAGCCTTCAAAGGTTTCCATAGCACCTCCTTGCACCTGAACAGGGGCACCACCGGAGAAGTCCAATCCGGCAGCTGCACCAAAGTACCAAACCGTACCTGCATTCTGAGCAGAGAGCAACAGTGGGGACATCAGAAAAAAACAGAGTAGTTGTTTCATAGTCATTTTCGCGTTTATGACCACAAAGCTACGGTATATTCCCATTGCACTCCTCGAATTCTGCTTATATTAACCGTCAAAAATCAGGCAATATGCCAAAAAGTGTAGCGATTATCGGGGCGGGCTGTTCGGGCCTGGCCGCCATCAAAAACATGCAGTCTGCCGGTCTGACGGACATCGTCTGCTACGAAAAGAACGATCAAATCGGCGGCAACTGGGTCTTCACCGCCGGCGAGTCCCACTCCAGCGTTTGCGAAACCACCCATATCATTTCTTCAAAAGAACTTTCTGCTTTTGAGGGCTTCCCTATGCCCGACCACTATCCGGACTATCCTTCGCATAAGCAGGTGCTGGCTTATTTTCAGGATTATGCAAGGGCATTCAATCTGGAACAGTACATACAGTTCAATACGGCTGTTGAACAAGCGGTTGAGCTTCCTAATCATCAGTGGCACCTCACCCTTAGCGATGGCACCGAACGCACCTTTGACTACCTCCTGGTCGCCAACGGACACCACTCCGTACCCCGCTGGCCCGACATACCGGGTACTTTTACCGGAGAGTATATGCATTCGCACAGCTTCAAGACTAATAGGCCCTTTGCGGGAAAGCGGGTGCTGGTCATCGGGGCTGGCAACTCGGGTTGCGACTGTGCCGTGGAAGCCAGCCGGGTCGCCGAATCCACGGCCATCAGCCTGCGCCGCCCTACTTACATCATCCCTAAATTTCTGATGGGGAAGCCCACCGATACCTATAACGCCTTGCTGCAGCGTATTCCAGGTTTCCTTCGGGCGCCCATACAAAAGCTCAGCCTTCAATTACAAATCGGCAAATATGAGCGCTACGGGCTGAAGACCCCCGAATACCCGATCACAGCCGCTCACCCCACCCTCAACTCGGAACTCCTTTACCGCATCCGGCACGGGCGGGTAAGCCCCAAAGCCGGTGTGGAGCGCTTTGAAGACCAAACTGTCCACTTTTCTGATGGCAGCAGCGCGGAATTTGATACGGTCATTACCGCAACTGGATACAAAATTGCCTTCCCCTTTTTCGAGCCGGGGCTGTTTGACTTTGAAGATGCCTACCGCATTCCGCTCTACCTGCGCATGATGGCGCCCGGGCACCCCAATGTCTTTTTCATTGGGCTGGTGCAGCCGCAGGGGTGCATCTGGCCCTTGTCTGACTTACAGGCGCAACTGGCGGCCTTGCACATCACAGGCAAGTGGCCGTTGCCAGACAACCTGGAACAACTGGCAGAAGCCGAGTGTGATGAAATCGAGCAGGAGTTCAAACAAGCCCGGCGGCACAGCCTGGAGGTCCATTTCCACCCCTTCGCCGAAAAAATCCGGGCGCAAATCAGAGCCGCCGCAGGTAAGCGACCTGCCGTACCTGTATAGGAAAAGAGTTGACCTCGGGGATGTCCTCCCCTTCGAAGGTTTGGTTGCCGGTAGTGCGGATGGCTTCGAGTTTCCCGGAGATGATTTCGTAGGTCATCACCCCATCTTTGACTTCAGCTGTGCTCAGCAATAAGCTGCCCATCACATCAAACCGGCTGTACATTTTGCCATTGAGCAGGTAAACATCCATTTCAATGGTATTCTGTTCATCGATTTTATACCAGCCCATTTCCGGGCGGACCGGCTTAAGCAGATAATCCCGAAGCCCTTCTTCTTTATCCGCTCCGTAGATGATACTGTAGGTATAAAAGGAGTCTCTGGGCAGGATGTGCAGTTCCATAGGCAACTCCTGCTGTTTGCCTTGCAGGCTGTAGATTTCCAGTGTGCCTCCCCATTTCCCAATCCATTCCTGAGGCAGCCCAAGGCTATCTGACGTATCCTGAGCGGCAAGCGGCTGACAAAACGCAAGGAACAATAAAACAGTACTGATTGATTTCGCTATCTTCATCATTCATTATTTAATGCCCACAAGATAACGTATGCGTCTCAACTTCCTGATCCCAATCCTGCTCGTTGGTACTTTTAGCAGCTTCGCCCAGTCCCCCTACTTCCAACAGCAGACCGACTACCGCATTGATATCCGCCTCGACGATCAGGCGCATGTACTGCACGGGCACCTCAACCTCATTTACCACAATAATGCCCCGGAAGCCCTCGACACCCTCTACTTCCACCTGTGGCCCAATGCCTACCGCAATCAGCAAACCGCTTACGCGAAACAGGCCCGGCGCATGGGCGAGACGGACTTCCACTTTGCCCGTGAAGATCAGCTCGGCGGCATAGACTCCCTCAGCTTCACCGCGGATGGCGAGGCCGTAACCTGGGGCTACCACCCTGAGCATATTGATATTGCCATTCTGGTGCTTCCCCAGCCGCTGCCCCCGGATGCACAGGTGGAAATCAACACCCCATTCCGGGTGGATTTGCCCTATATCTTCTCCCGCCTCGGCCATGTGAACCAAAGCTACTCCATCACACAGTGGTATCCCAAGCCTGCCGTGTATGACAACGAAGGCTGGCACCCCATGCCCTACCTCGACATGGGCGAGTTTTATTCGGAATTTGGCAACTACGAAGTCAGCATCACCCTGCCGGAAAACTATCAGGTGGGCGCTACCGGCACTTTGCAAAATGAGGTCGAGCGCCAACGCCTGCTCGCACTCAGCCGGGTGCCGCTTCCTGAGGATGCAAACGGGGCTTTTCCACCTTCCGCTAAAGCCTTCAAAACCCTGATGTACACGGCTGAAAATGTGCACGACTTCGCCTGGTTTGCCGACAAGCGCTTTCAGGTGCGCCACGATACGGCTACCCTGCCTTCCGGCAAAACCGTGGAGGCCTGGGCGTTTTTCGCAGCCGAAGACCAGGACTACTGGGACAAAGGGGCCTTTTACGTCAAGCGGGCACTGGAGTTTTATTCTGAGAAAGTCGGGGCGTACCCCTATCCGCAAGCTACGGCCGTGCAGACCACCCTGGGCGCAGGCGGAGGCATGGAGTACCCTATGGTCACCAATATTGGCGGGGTGGGCAGTGCCGAGTCGCTCGACATGGTCATCACGCATGAGATAGGGCACAACTGGTTCTACGGCATCCTCGCCTCCAATGAGCGCGACCACGCCTGGATGGATGAGGGGCTGAACAGTTATTATGAAGAGCGGTATGCCCAAACCTATTACACAGACAGCGAAGGCGACGGTGCCATTGACTACCTGTTACGCAGCACCCCCATGAATGAGCGGGAGTTTGGCTATCTTTTCCAGGCCCGCCGACACCTGCATCAACCTCCGGAAACCCATTCCAACGCGTTCAAGCCTATCAACTACCTTGTAAGCGCGTACATTTTGCCGCCACTGGCTCTGGATTTGCTGGAAGGCTACGCAGGCACTCAAGCCCTGGACAGCGCTATGCATGCCTACTACCAAAAGTGGCAGTTCCGGCATCCGCAGCCCGGGGATTTGCAGCAGTCTTTGGAAGAGGCCCTGGAGCAAGACCTGGACTGGCTCTTCGGGGGGCTGATGGACAGCAAAGGGCACATCGACTATGCCATTACGAAGGTTGAAAATCAAAGTCAGTCGTACCGGGTGGAAGTCGCCAACCGTGGCACTATTGAAAGCCCGGTTGCGCTGTCCATCGTAAAGGGTGATACGGTGGTCGCCACGACCTGGTCCAAAGGCTTTAGCGGCAAGCGTACGCTGCGCATTGATAAAACAGCCGGCGATTTGCTGGTCCTTGATGCGGAGCGGCATGCCCCGGAGCTCTACCGCCGCAACAACTACTACCGGCTGGACGGCCCGCTGAAATGGATCCGACGCCCGGATTTCACCTTCCTTCCCGCAGCCACCAATGACACCCGTGGCAATATCCTCTGGAGCCCTGCCCTGGGCTGGAACAACTATGACAAGCTCATGGCGGGCCTCATACTGAGCAACCACACCCTACCCGAACAGCGGCTGGAATGGCGGGCAGCGCCCATGTACGGCTTTGGCAGCCGTGACCTGACTGGCCTGGGGGCGCTACATTACAATATTTATCCCCGAAAGAAGGGGGTAGTACACCGCATCCGTTTAGGCCTTACCGGGCAGCGTTTCAGTTCCAATATCATCTCCCGCTTCAATGAGCAGGAGCATATCGGTTACGAGCGCCTTCAGCCTTACCTGCGCTTTGATTTTACGCCCGACCCCACAGACAATACCTACGCCCGCCTTCAATTACGCGGTATTTGGTTGCGGTCGGAGACCCTGGACTTCCGAAGCCCTACCGAACCGCTGGCAAGAGACTATGAGACGCAGTGGCTGCAGGAGGCCCGGTTCACCTATGAGCAACGCCGGAAAATCAATCCCTATCAGTGGTCCGCTGCTTTGGAGCATCAGGCCTTTGAGAATGTCTTGGGAGCCGATGACCGCTATGTGAAAGCCGCTTTTGAGATCGACTGGAACTTCAACTACAGTAAGCGGGAGGCGGTGCACCTCCGTGTGTTTGCCGGCTACTTTTTGTACAGTACCTTCCGGGAATCGCAGGTGGTTAGCCCGGTAGCCTTCAACCTATCCTCTAACGGAGGGAACGATTACCGCTTCGACGACCTCTACCTGGGCAGAAATGAGACAGAAGGCATTTGGTCACAGCAGATTAGTCGCAGAGACGGTGGGTTCAAGGTGCCGTTGCCTCACAATCCAGGACTGGGCCGCAGCAATAACTTCATTCTTGCCGCCAATTTCAAAGCAGACCTGCCCAGTCAGGCTATGCTGGGGATCCCGCTCAAGCCCTATCTGGATATCGGCTACTTTAGTGACCAGCATTCCATTGGAGGCGACCCTTCTTTTTCCGACCAGTTCATGTGGAACGGAGGCCTGATGCTGGAACTGTTTGATGAGCGTCTGGCGGTCTATTTCCCGCTCATTAGCTCTAAGAATATCGCTGATCAGCTTGAGGAGCGGGGGGATTACTTCACCCGCATCGGATTTCAGCTGGACCTGCAACGGATGAACCCCTGGAAGCTGCTGGACCGGCAGGAATTATAGCCCCAAAACGGGCAGAGATGGAATGTCATCCATATTCGGATTTCACATTTCGTACCTACGGCACGAGGCACGACCTCAAACCTTTTTTACCGATATTTTGTGCCTAAAGGCACATCGCTGACCAGATGGTTCTACCTAAAAATACCCATTGCATCCCTTCACGGGGCAATGGGTACTCGGTTCCAGTCGGGTGACTTTAGCTTATTATTCTTCTGTGCAGTCCAGGCACTGCAGCCCTTCTTCTGTCATTTGCCAGGTGCTTCCGGGGTTGTCGTAGATGCGGGGGCGATAGTTTACTTTGTCGGCATCATCGATGTAAAAGCGGGTTTCCCCATCAAAGCGGATGAATTTGCCCACCGGTATTTCCAAGATAGCCCGCACGCCCTGTACGCGCCACTTGGTGCCACGCGGAATTTTGAAATAAGTCGGTACGGTAAGCGCATCGGCCGTTGCCTGCTCCTGATAATTGATGGCAGCGGCGAGTTCTTCGGCCATCGCCAGGTTGGTGCCCCGGGACTCCAGCCGCTCTTCCAGCACAAACGCTTCACCCTCGCCCTTCCGGATTTCAATATCCACGTTATCGGTGATCAAGGCGTCATTATAAAAGAAAAGTTCGCCATCGATATTGAATTCATCATTGCCCGGTACTGTTTCATCAATCCGGAAATTGAGCGTATCGGTGGTGATAGCGGTGAGCTCCACGCGGCGGTCCAGGTGGGCTTCGCTGCTGAAATCACGTGCTATAAAGGCCATGACTCCGAAAAAGCTAACAATATTCAGGACCCAAAATGCGGTAAGCCCAATTTGCCAGGGCCGGCTCATACGGGTGCCGTACAAGGTGCGCAGTATGGAAAGCCCGGCACTAAGGAGCACCACACCGATAATCATAAGGATATTGAAGGCGCCCAGCATCGTCACCATAGGCCACTCCGGCGCAAAGTAATCCACGTATGGCCAAAAGAAGACACCGCCGGTAAACATGGCGATCCAGGAAGCCAGCAAACCCAGTGCAATCAGCGCCCCAAACAGGATAAGCAAGGGTTTCCAAAGGTTACTGATCAACTTAATCAGTATCGCTACAACTTTACCAATGAAAGAGACGATTTGCCGCAATACCTCACCTAGCGTTCCACCACCGGTTGCGCCTTTTTTTTTACCGCCAAACTCATTGCCAAACTCAGAGACCTTACTGGAGATATGCTCAATCTCCTCCTCTATGATGCGGCCGATATTGGAAACATTGATCGGTTCTCCGCGCATGGCGAGCCGGTCACTGGCCGTTTCCGCTTTCGGCAAAATGGCCCAAAGGATAATATAAGCTGGTATGCCAAAGCCACCTGAGATCGTCACAACGATGAAGATCAAACGGATCCAAAGCGGGTCACTGATGCCAAAGTAGGCGGCGATGCCAGAACACACCCCACCGATTACTTCATCCTCGGGATTGCGGAACAGGCGGCGCCCGGTCCGGTAATCATGCGCACGGCGATGGGCCCGCTCAGGCTCCTCCTCCGAGAGGGTTTCATCGATAGGCTCTGCGCCGAAGTCTTCGGGCGTGCCCATGATGACAATAGCATCCCTGACCTCCTTCAGCGTGACAATCTGCCGTTGCCCCATGCCTTCCTGAAAAAGCTCTGCCATGCGGGCTTCGATATCCTGAGTGATTTCTTCGTACCCGTCAGATTGCCTGAAGTGGGCGTGTATGGTATCGAGGTACCGGGTAAGGTGTTCGAGGGCATCCTCATCAATAGTAAATGGTACACCGCCCAGATTGATTTGCTGTACCTTATTCATCGTGGTTGAAGTTTTGCGTGGAATGATCGACCGCCTGCACCAGGGAGCCCCAGGTCTGCAGTAATTCGGCAAGGAATGTACGGCCGGTTTCGGTAATGGAGTAGTATTTGCGGGGCGGGCCCATATTGGACTCCCGCCAGTTGTACTCCAGCAGCCCCTGATCTTTCAGGCGGCTGAGCAGCGGATAGAGTGTCCCCTCCACGACGATGAGTTCTGAAGCTTTAAGCTCGGCGATGATGTCAGAAGGATAAGCTTCCTTCTTCGCTGCGATCGCCAGCACGCAAAGCTCCAGAACGCCGCGCCGCATCTGTCGGACCAGCTGCTGTCGGGTTTTATTTAAATCTTTAGCTTTCATGTCCACAAATATACAATACAAACAGGTACTATGCAATACAAAGTACCTTTTAAGACCTAGTATCTTCTATGAACAACTACCTCTCATCGATGAAATAAACGGCCTTTTCCGACCGGACTGCCAAAAATCAGGGCCGGCGGCCGCTTTCGGCGTATTGCTTTAATGCTTACCTTTGCAGTTCCGGACCACTAAGAAATCATCCTTATGAAGCATTCTGTACTATCCGCTATACTTGCTGTTTTTAGTTGTATTGGACTGGCTGCACAGCCGGTCATACAAAACGGCACCTTCCCACAGGTAGGAGACTCCCTGCGTGTCTCTGTAGACAACCTCCCTTCTGGCATTGACCTGGAGGACGCTGCGGCTAACCAAAGCTGGGATTTCACCACGCTGCAATCCGCTTTTGTCAATACCACTCCGGTAGTGACGGTGCAGCAGGCAGATGGCTACTTTGGCTTTCCTGGAGCAGACTATGCGGTGGTGGGAGATAATGCCAACTTTTTCTATCGGACCACCGCCGGCAAAGTGGAACTACTGGGCTTCTACGGAGAAGACCCCGCTGGACTGGGCATCGAAGGCATTTTCCGCTACGAGCCCCCCCTCATTGAACGACGGGCACCTTTGCAGTACCTGGATGTTAATACTTCAGGCACTAATATCAGCTTTGCTTTCTCTGCCGATGATTTGCCGGATCAGATAACGGATTTACTGCCCATTTCTCCGGATTCCATTCGTATACGCCTTAATTCCGAGCGCACCGAAGAGGCGGATGCCTGGGGCACTTTGACCATCCCCGGAGGCATCTACGATGTACTGCGTGAGAAGCGGACTGAAGAACAGCAGATCCGCCTGGATGCCAAAATTGGTTTCTTCAACTGGTTTGACATTACGGATATTGCACTTGAATTACTCCAACTGGAAGCGCTTGAGCCCCGCACAACGATCAGCTACCGTTTTTACAGCAATGAAGCCGTAGAGCCTATTGCGGAAGTGCAAACGCTAAACGAAGGGGCAACAATTGGCAGCGTTTCTTATAAGGCTGGCACTATTTCCAGCCTTCGCCCGGTTGAGACGGCTCTACCTGGCGTGTATGCTTACCCAAATCCGGCAATTGTGAATGTCCGTTTTGAGTTTGCGAACCTGCCTGCCGACCACTACACCGTGAGCATCTTCAACATCCTGGGCGTAAAGGAATGGTCCCGGCGTTATTACGTAGACGGTGGGCGCACGGAGAAAGTGGATATTTCTGCATTGCGCAAAGGCACCTACTTTTACAGCATTGCGGATAGCCGGGGCAAGACACTCGTTACAAAGCGGCTCATCATCGTACGCCCGTAAACTTCAGCCTTTTTGTATGCTTCTTGCAAAGCTCAGGAATGCCCCGGTCCGGGAAAGCAACATGAAATTCAACAAAACTCATGAATAAGTACCTCTTTATTGGTTTGCTGCTGACGAGCCTGCTTTACAGTTGCGGTAGCGATACCGCAAATGAAACTGATTCCGATACAGCGAACACTACTGCGCCACCTGCCGCCAAAGCCACCCCGGCGCCTACCTACCCCAGCATACCCGCTGATACGATCAGAGCGCTTTATAATGAGTGCGACTACATTGATTATGTGTTCTACTACACCAATTTCAGCGTAAGCCAAAAGGAGCAGCGGGATATTCAGACAGCGATTACCTACATCGCTTCCGAAACCCCGCAAATCAACCCCAGCTGCCAGGCAGTCGGGCGGATATTCTACCAGGTAGATGGTGAGAACCGGTTGGAAGCCGATCTGTATTTCAATCCTAATCAGGGCTGTATCTATTACCTTTTTTTCCAGGATGGAAAGCCCGCTTACGCCAACCGCATTATGCCTGCCGGGATTGACTTTTACACCCAAATATTCCAAAGCGCACAGACGGCGCAGTAGAACCGCTTATGGACCAGGAACAGTATGCCGTTATCGACCTCGGCACCAACACTTTCCACCTGCTCATCGCGCAGCAAGGTAAGGATACTCCCATAAAGGAAGTTTACCGGGAGCGCCAGTTTGTACAGCTGGCCGAAGAAGGGATTGCCACCATTGGCGATGCCCCTTACCAACGGGCCCTGCAGACGCTCCAGCACTTTCGGGCCATACTGGACCAGCATCGGGTACCCGTGGAGCAGGTCAAAGCCTTTGGTACCGCTGCACTGCGTACGGCCAGCAACGGACCAGACCTGGTTCAAAAAATAAAAGCAACCACCGGCATAACCGTCACCACCATCAGCGGTGATGAGGAAGCCAGGCTGATCCACAAAGGCGTTCAGCTGGCTGTGCCTGATGTGGAAGACCGCCTTTTGATCATGGACATCGGTGGAGGCAGTGTAGAATTCATCATTGCCGAGCAGGACCGCGTTCTGTGGGCGCAAAGCTTCCCGATTGGTGTGGCTGTTCTGTACCGCGATTTTCACCGGAGCGAACCGATTAGCTCTCCAGAGCGCGAGCGATTGCGCTCCTTTTTGCAAGAACAACTTCAGCCACTACGCACTCATTTGTCTGAGTGGCCGACGCCTTTTCTTGTGGGGGCCTCCGGTACTTTTGATGTGCTGGAACAGTTTGTAGGGCAACGCCCGGAGACTGGCCACAGCAGCCGGGTTTCAAAGGCAGCCGTTCAGCCATTTTACGAACAGGTCACTGGTATGACTTTGGAGGAACGCTATGCCCTGCCGGGTATGCCCCGGGCCCGTGCCGCCATGCTCAGCGTTGCGCTCATTCTGGTAGATGAGGTATTAAAAATGGCGAATACGGAGGAAATTATCGTTTCCGCATTCGCCATGAAGGAGGGCATGCTCAGTGAGCTAATGTCTTATTAAATTCCCTATTTATCATCCCCGAAGAAGGCCAGAATCTTATCTGCCAACTCCAACCCGATATTGGCTCGGGCTTCGAGGGTGGAAGCGCCGATGTGAGGGGAGCAGGAAACTTTAGGATGTTCCATCAACTCCTGCCGTGGCGTAGGCTCATTTTCATAAACATCAAGGCCGGCACCGCTTAATTTGCCGCTGTTGAGCGCATCGAGCAGTGCGTCCTCGTCAATCGCACCGCCGCGTGCGGTATTGATGAGCACAGCGCCATCCTTCATCTGTGCAATTTCTTCTGCACCGATAATTGCCTTGCCGCCTTTGAAAGGCACGTGAATGGTCAGGTAGTCTGAATTAGCCAGCACTTCCTCCCATTCGTAGGTATCGAGGCGGACAGAAAGGCGGACGTTGCCGGAATTGTAGACATTGATACCGATATCGGCTTCATCTACAACCAAGTCGACCGGCATCACTTTCATGCCCAGCCCTACACCAATACGTGCCACTTCCCGGCCAATCCGGCCAAAGCCGACAATACCAAGAGTCCGGCTGTTCAGTTGCAGCCCATTAGAGCACGCCTCTTTCATTTCTTTAAATTCGCTGCTTCCGCGTTGCTGCATTTGCCGGTGTGCCAGGTGCAGGTTGCGGCTAATGGAGAACATATGCGCAAAAACCAGCTCAGCGACAGACTTAGAAGAAGCAGCAGGCGTATCCATAACGGTGATGCCTTTTTCGCGCGCGTATTCTACGTCGATATTGCTCAACCCGACCCCTGCCCGGGCAATAATCTTTAGGTTTGGGCACTGATCAATGAGCGCTTTTCTGATTTCAGTAGCGCTTCGAACGATCACGACATCGTAGTCCGGCAATACCTTGGGCATTTGGTCAGCCTCCACTTTTTCAACATCTACAGTGTAGCCCGCCTCATGCAACAAGGTTATACCATCCTTATGAAGCCCGTCCGTAGCCAATATCTTTACCATTTATCTTTGGCATTTAGGTGATTGAATATTTGGATTGGTGCCAAGGGAATGATGCCAGCGAAAGCATTGCCCCCATTGAAACCAAGTCAACCACAAAGCATGTTGGCACTATGCAACCAGCTGTGGTTTACAATACCCCGAATAATAGGTCTTTTTACGGAAAACAACTAGTCTTTTCTCCTAAATTCTGTGATTCGCTAGCGAATCCCGCAATAGGGTTGGCCACAAAACCACGACAGCACCCCCTCCGGTAAAGGTGGGGATGCTGTCGTTTGATTTTTCCTATTGATTTCTAACACCTTAGCTTCCCGTTCAGCCGAAGTCGGTTAATTGTCCACTTTTTCGCTGTAAATGGGGAAGTTAGCGCCGGTATAGTGGCTGAATTTTTTGCCGGAAGTGACCGGGAAGCTGTACTTCTTCATAAAGGTTTTGAGCACGGCGGCCAGTTCAAGCTCATCGACATTACGGCTGTCCGGGCGCAACAAATATCCCAAATGGTCGATACTGCCGTCAGCATTCCAGAAAGCGTGCAGCCAGATCTTCACCCCTTTAAGGTCAATATCCAGCTTGTCGGCATGTTTCTCCAGTTCCTGCATCATGGACATCCAGTGGTTAAAAGCGTCCTGTGTATCATAATTGGATACTTCGAGGAGGGTTTGCTGGTATTCCTGTTTGGCAACTTCGTACCCCTCTTCGTTCTGCCCTAAGCGGAACACCGGCGGCAAATCAGCAGATTGCGCCGTAGCTGCAGAAACCCAAATTGTGGATACCAGGAGAAATGAGCATAGCAATTTCATACGGTAAGAATTTTTTTGGCTCCCCGTCAAACGGGAACCCTGTCGTTTAAGTTTTTGAATTATGATTACCTTGAGACATAGTGTAAAGTTAGCAATATATCACGGTCGAATACCTTTTCAACTTGTTAAAATCAGTCCGGTGCCCGTCTGTCATATAAGCAGCGCCCCCCCAATTTTATCGATTTTGCCGGGTTTGTGGTCTAAAAAACAGGCAATGGAGCCAGATAATGCCTTTATTTGTACTCTATGGTAATTGATGTCATATTTGCGGTCTTTGCCCTTTGGGGGTTTTACCTTGGATTTTCCCGGGGTATCATCAAAACGGTCTTCACGATCCTTTCGGTTGTGTTTGGCCTGATGATCGCATTCCGTTTCGGGCCGGATATGACGAAGTTTTTGGAGTCTGCCGTTAATGACAACGCGCTGATGTTCCTGGCTGGTTTTCTGCTCACCTTTGTGCTGACGATGGTCATCATCCGCCTGTTTGCCAGTTTTCTGGAGGGCGCGCTTGAATCCGCCAACATCAATTTTATCAATCAGGCGATCGGAGGGGTTGTGATGGCCGGGCTGATGGTATTGCTGTACAGTGTGCTGCTTTGGTTTGGCGACCGTTCCCACCTCATCAATGAGGATGCCAAGCAGGAATCCATGACTTATACTTACCTGGAGGAGTATCCGGAAATCGTATGGTACTACGGAGGCAAAGCCAAGCCGATTTTAGAAGATTTCTGGGACCATTCTGTGGATTTTATGGACCGTTTGGAAGATGCCAAGGTACAGCGGGAAGAAAGCGACCCGGTTATTTATGACTTACCTGATGAAGACGAACCAAGGCGTTAAGACCCAATCTGCCCCATTTCCACCCCTTCTGAGTAAGCCACGCTGATATTGTGGCTGTGAAAAGCGGCTTTAATCCGGCGGTAGACTTCGAACTTAACTTCCCAAAAATCGTCCGGAACCACGTACGGGCGCACTGCCACCACGATACTATGGCTGTCGTACGCTTCAATGCCCACCTCCGGCGCGGGGTCTTCCAGTACTTTCGGAATGGACTGCAATTGCCCCATGATGATCTGCTCTACCTTTGGAAAACTTTCGCTGTACGGCATAGTCACGCTTAGCTCAATGCGGATGTAGCCCTTCCGGGAATAGTTGGTCACGATATTGTCTACCACCTGCGCATTGGGAATGATGAGCGTTTTGCGGCCCGGTGTCACCATGAGTGTGTTGAAAATCTGGATTTCTTCCACCTTCCCAAATTTCTCGTCTACTTCAATCCAGTCTCCCACTTTATAGGGCTTAAACAGCAGGATGATAATGCCCGCGGCGAAGTTGGACAGGCTGCCCTGTAGCGCCAAACCTACAGCAAAACCGGCTGCCGCAAGAACAGCAAGGAAGGAAGCCAGTTCCACCCCTACCAGGCCCGCAGCCGAAAACACGATCAGGACTTTCAGGGATACGCTCGTCAGTGAAGTCAAAAACGGGATCAGGCTTTTGCTCAAGCCTGCCTTTTCCATGGCCAGTGCGAGGCCTTTTGTCATACGGTTGACCAGCTTGAAGCCGATCCAAAGCACCAGGCCCGCTAGTGCGACCCTAGGCAGGTAACCAATAAGCAGGAGAACGCCTTCTTCCAAATAACCAGCAATCTTTTCCATAGAAGCTTTAGTTAAAGCCCCAAAAATAGTTGTGCTGTTTGGAAAATAGGTATTCCCGGCAACTTAATCTTCCTGAAATTCAATGGAAAGCGATTCGGGTGCAGTATCGCCACTGATTTGCACCAAATAGGTGTAAGCGCCACTATCATAGGCAGTAGCCCCCACGTAGTCAAAAGGCTGCAAAACCAATGTATCCCCTTCCACAATCGCCTCCAGATAGGCATAGCTATAGATAAAATCAAAAGGGAGATAGGCAGTAGTGGCTCCGGGAGCAATATCTTCATAAATCTGAGTACCACCACCTCCCGGAGTCACTTCCAGCGCTGCAATTACAAAATCACTGTTATTGGTGATGCGTAGAGCGGCACCATCATGCCCTGGCAAAACGCTGTCTTCCGAGTTATCACAGGCGAAAATCGCTGCCAAAAGGGCAAGGACTAGCAATCGTTCCATCTTCAGGTAATTCTTGTTATAGTGAAGACGAAAGGTACAACGAAAAAGGTTGGATCACTACTTCAGCTTGGACAACATCTCCCGGGCATTGGCATTATCCGGATTGATTTCCAGGGATCGCTGATAGCACTCCCGGGCCTTCGCTTCCTGCCCGTTTTGATAATAGGCCTCTGCCAGGCTGTCGAAGGCGTTAGCAGAATTGGGGTGCTGCTTGGCGTTGTAGGCCATCACCCGCAACGCCTCTTCTTTATGCCCTTCACTCAGGAAAAAGTATCCGATTTGATTGACCTCCCACTCTCCCAGGTAAGCGCCACCGGAATTTACAAGCTCATTGAAATGCTCAATGGCAGCTTGAGCACCTTCTTGCTGCAGGGTCTCCCGCACGACCCGCGCACCATCGGGCAGCGAGGGCAGCAGCTCCAGCAATTCCATCTCCCAGGTCACTTCTTCTCCGGGAAGGTTGAGGGCTTTTTTGGTACGCATGGCTTTTTCAAAATCCTTTATCGGAATGTGGAAGCGGTACTTGCCTCCTTCCTGCATCACAGAAAAAGCCTGTTGCAATTCAGGAGAAAGCGCAGCGATCCGCTGATAATCTGGCACGCCGATCTGATAAGTGGAGACCAGCACCTGCCCATTAGAAGCCAGGAGCTGATTGTGGGTGAGGACACCGTTTTCAGCGGTAAGCGTTGGGCCGCTGCCCGGTTTGAGTTCTTCGTAGGCCCAGCCGTTAGGGGTTTGCTGTTGAGCGTGTACGCCCAGACTCAGGAAAAAAAACAGGCATAGGGGGGATAGCCAATTCTTCATCGTGTTGTTTTTTGGTGTTGGATCAATGGACTGACCTATTCGTCAGACATATTAAAAATTTTCCTATAAAAATAGATTATTTATACACCCTCTGCTATCTTTTGTTCAACTTTAACATACAAAGCCAGGAAAAAGACCACCAATCAATGTTAAGCTTTCGGGTCAATACTGAAGCGCAAATCCAGCAAGCGCAAGCGATAGCGCCTGCCTACCCGTACTTTCCGGTACCGCACTAATTTGGCGAGTGCATAACCCAATCCGGCAGAGACTACGGTTACAGCAGCATCCGTAGCGCTGTAGCTCGTGTCCGGGTTACCATCAGTGGCATAGCCAAGCAGCGCAAAGCCAGACCAGGAACCACCGAATATCATTAGGGAAGTGCCTACAGCTTTTCCCCATCCCCTTTTAAAGCGCAACTCTGCTATATCGTGCACATTTACGTACCGGTCGCCGAAAACGATGAGGCTGTCCTCCACCCGGATGTCTTCAATATAGCCTTCCCTGAAGCTGTCCTCTCCTTCCAGCCGGTAATCAATCACAGTACCGATGTGGATTTTTTCCGTTTTCGGGCTACCATATTTCTCAATCTGCAAAACCTTTTGAGCGGTAAGGCCGTAAGCGGAGCAGAGTAAAAAAATCAGGGTAAGTAGACGCATATCAAAGTGGTTCAGTTTATCAAAAGAACATTTATTGGGCACTTGGGTTGGCTGACCGCTGTTTTTTAAGGAAGCGTCGGATCATCACTTGAATGGCCTGCTCAATCTGCGCGTAGGGTAAGGGCTCGCGGGCAACATAAAGCAAGATGAAGTCGTACCCAGGCGTATCCGATGGCAGTTTTTGATAAAGCCGGTGCTTATTCAGCCGCCAGGCTTCCCGGACCTGCCGCCGGATGCGGTTGCGGTGCACGGCCTTGGGGAATTTGCGCTTGGGCACACTGATGGTCACCTGGACCGGCACTTCGCCTTTGTCCTCGCTTTCGCGGAAAACAAGGCGGATCGGATACTGCGCGAAGGAAGGCGACTTCCCCGAAAACAGCCGCTCTATAGCTTTCCGGCTTTTCAGGCGCTCGGCTTTTAAAAACTTTTTTTTCGGTTTCATTGCCTGTAATTACTGGGTTTTTCCGGGTTTATTAAAATTTTTTTTGCGCCGGTTATGGAATTTGGGCTTTTCTACGACAAATATGTAGAAGCCCTGCTGAAACGGGCTGCATTTTTCACCCATTAAACCAAACCACTTATGGAAAAGCAAGTATTATTTACGGAAACGGTTAAAGGAGAAGGCCGTACGTATTTCTTCGACATGAAAGAAGCCAGCAACGGCAAGCCCTACCTTTGCATCACTGAAGCCTCCAAAAACAAGGAAGGGGAGTTTCAGCGCAACCGTACCTTCGTATTCGAGGAGGACTTTGAGAAGTTCGCCTCTGCCGTAGCCAATACCATGAAGGCCTACGCCGGGCTGGAAAAAGCTGAAACTGCCTAAGCATGCGAGCTCTCTAACGCAAACAAACTCTGTAAACACAAGGTGCCCTGCCCCTTTTTTGGGGCAGGGTATTAAAAAACACCCCATATGACTTATCCTCCTCAAAACTTATCGATCAAAAGCTGGGCTGAGGCAGACCGCCCCCGCGAAAAATTGCTGCATCAGGGCAAATCAGCGCTTTCCGATGCGGAGTTACTCGCCATTCTCATCGGCTCGGGTACCCGGGAAGACTCCGCAGTCAATCTTTCCAAAAAGGTACTGAAGTCGGTCAGTCACAACCTTAATGACCTGGGGCGGCGCAGCATTGCGGAGCTTTGCACTTTCAAAGGCATAGGCGAAGCTAAAGCCGTCACAATTGCTGCGGCTTTAGAATTAGGACGCCGGCGGCAGCTTTCCCGTATTGCTGATAAGCCGCAAGTGAACTGCAGCCGGGACGCTTTTGATGCCATTGCCCCGATTCTGGTCGATTTGCAGCATGAAGAGTTCTGGATCCTCAACCTCAACCGGGCCAACCGGGTCATGGGCCGTAGCCGCATCAGCACCGGTGGCATGGCAGGAACGGTGGTGGATGCCAAAATTCTATTCCGCAAGGCCCTTCATGCGGAGGCCAGTGCCATCATACTCTGCCACAACCACCCCTCAGGCAACCTATTCCCGAGCCAGGCTGATCTCGATCTGACCAAAAAACTGGTTAAAGCAGGAAGAGCTGTCGATATCCCAGTGCTGGACCACCTGATTGTTTCGGAACGCGGCTACTATAGCTTTGCAGATGAAGGGAAACTCTAACCCGCTGCAACTTATCGCCTACTGCCGTGTTTCTAAGACTATCTTGGGAACAATGTGACAACACCGGAATGGCATCAAGCGATAAGAATAAGGTAGATTACAAATTACTGGGCAGGGTATTTGCGATGGCGAAACCCTACCGGACGGTCTTTATTGCAGCAGCAACACTGGCGGTCCTCCTGGCTCCGATATCAACAGCACGCCCTTACCTGATTAAGGTGATGGTAGATGATTACATCTTCTCCAACGATATACCGGGCCTGTCCAGAATGGCGATGATTCTGGTGGGGCTTTTATTCCTGGACTCCTTTTGCCGGTACTGGTTTATCTATTCGACAAATTTGCTCGGGCAGTCCGTCATCCGTGACCTCAGGGTTAAGGTGTTCCGGCATATTACCAAGCTCCGGTTAACTTACTTTGACCGTACGCCTATCGGGACCTCAACCACGAGGACGATTAACGATATTGAGGCTATCAATACTGTGTTTTCGCAAGGGTCCATTACCATTATCGCGGACTTGCTGACGCTGGTAACGGTACTTGGCGTCATGTTTTACACCAGCTGGAAACTGACGCTGATCTGCCTGACGACGATGCCGTTTCTGATCCTGGCGAGCTATATTTTCAAAGAGAAAGTCAAAAAGTCTTATCAGCGGGTCCGCTCGCATATCTCCACCATGAATGCCTTTCTTCAGGAGCGTATTTCAGGCATGCGGATCGTGCAAATCTTCAACTCGGAACGGGAAGAGATGGATAAGTTCAAAACCATTAACCGGGACTATACTCAGGCAAACCTGGACAGCATCCTTTATTATGCTGTATTCTTCCCCGTAGTGGAAATCATATCAGCCGCCTCTCTGGGCCTGATGGTATGGTGGGGCGCTCAGGATGCCCTGAAAGCCAGTGGCGTCACTTTGGGGGCACTGATTGCTTTCCCGGTTTACCTCGACATGCTGTTCCGCCCTATCCGTACAGTAGCCAACAACTTCAACAACTTGCAAATGGGGCTCGTAGCCTCGGAGCGGGTCTTCAACCTCATTGACCAGGATGACCGGATTGAAGATCAGGGCGAGATTAAACCTGAGAAACTGAAGGGGCATATCGAATTTGAGAAAGTCCATTTTGCTTATCAGCTGCCAGAATATGTGCTAAAGGACATCAGTTTTGAGGTGAAGCCCGGAGAAACACTGGCCATTGTGGGCAGTACCGGCTCTGGCAAGTCGACAATCATCAATATCCTTAACCGGTTTTACGAAATTCAGCGCGGGGAGATCAGAGTAGATGGCACGCCAATTCAGGATTTCGATTTGGAAGCCTACCGAAAGTGCATTGCTATTGTCTTGCAGGATGTTTTCCTTTTTTCCGGTTCCGTGCTCGAAAATATCACACTCAGGGATGAACGATTCTCCAGGGAGGAGGTGATCAACGCGGCGAAGCTCATCGGTGCGCATGAATTCATCGAGAAACTGCCTGGCGGTTATGACTACAAGGTGATGGAGCGCGGCGCAACGCTGTCTATGGGGCAACGGCAGCTGATTTCCTTTGTACGGGCGCTGGTTTTTGATCCCGATATTCTCATTTTGGATGAGGCGACCTCCTCCATTGACCCGGAGACGGAGTCTGTTATTCAGTATGCCATTGAAAAGTTGATCGCGAAACGGACCTCCATCATCATTGCGCACCGGTTGTCAACCATCCGGCACGCCAATAATATCATGGTTCTTAGCCGTGGGGAGATTCAAGAGTTTGGGGCTCACGATGCACTGCTTCAAATTGAAGATGGGAAGTACCGGAAGCTTTACGAAATGCAGTTCCTACAGGTTGCAGAAGGAGAATAGCTATTGGAAAACAGCCTGAGATACCGCCCGGATCAGAAAGAAACCATCCTCGCCCTGTTTCTGGTATAATGGCATTAGGATTAGCCCGTCCTCGATGGCTTCTATGGGGCCATTGCGATCAAAGGCTAGGATTTCTCCTTGTTTTACCTTTTGAAAATTTTTGTAATCCGGAACCATCCGAAACTGGTCTCCGGGTCTTATAGAATGAGTGGTAATGAGCTCTGATACTTTCGGCAGGCCACGGGCGTACTCAATGAGCAGCGCATCGTGGCGGTTCTCTACATCCTCAGAGCGGACGCAGCCCACCGTGCGCATACAGTTGATGATGGCAGCGATAGCCCGGTTGACAGACAGGGTCTCCTCGTGCTGGCCAGACTCAAAGCAGACTGTGGTGGTTTCTATGCCTATATTTTCCGTATTGAAATAATGCAAGGTAGTCCCCTGAATGCCTTCCAGCAAGCCTGTGATCACCGGAGCATGTAGCTCAACGGCAATATTCACGCTTTTGGGGTCGTCAGTTGCGATGGAAAAGATACCTCCGTAAGCCGTGGTAGTATGGAGATCAAGAACGATGACTTCATCGGGCTGATAGTCCTGAATTTCCTCCATGACGGCGGTATGCAGCTCCAGGATTTCGAGCGCTTCGTGGCGGAGCTGACGGACGGGGGTATTCAAAATCCTTTTCACTTGTTCAGGGCACCATTGCCGGTTGAGGTCCCGGTCAAGAAAGCGCACCCCATTCTCAATGGCCCGCAGGTTGCCTTTTAACCCAACGATACGGCCCCGAAAACGGAAGTCAGGGTTTGATTCCGGCTCCAGTTCCAATAATTTAAAGAGAATACTAAGCGCCTGAATACCAGCCGGCTCATTGCCGTGCATGCCGCCGAAACAAATTAAGAGCGGCCCTTTTTCCTGACCGGTATGCCTTCCTATTAATCGCTTTTCCTTCATTGCTCCTTGTCTCGTGGTTCGCTGAAGGCAGGCGTGCTGCCCACCTGTCAGTCCATTTTGCCAATATACGAGAGTTCGCTAAAAAAAGGAAGCGGGAGCAAAAAGGGCTTCACAGGTTACGGTTTCAGGAGGCGACTGCAGGAGAAGACTTTGGGTTGGGAAGCCGGAGTTCCAGGTACTGTGCTTTAAAGCCGAGCTTCTGATAAATGGCAAGGGCTGGATTGTCAGATTTGACATGCATGGCTATATCGCCATCTGCATATTTGGTCCCCTGGTCAATCAGTTGCTTTACGAAAGCCTCCTTCTTCCGGTAACTGGATTCCACCGTTACGAAAACAAAGATATTTTTAGGGTTATAGGCTTCCATGCCGGTACGATTTGCAACGATGGCCCCGACAATCTGCTGGTTATGCCGGGCTACCAGTACAAAACCGCCAAAGGAAGGCTTGAGCTTCATAGCATACTCTACCGCTTCCCGGATACTATCACCCTCACTGTGCCCCTCCTGCTCCGTAAGGAAACGGACCACCTGGCTTTTCTCCATAGGGCTCATACCTGAAAAGGCATCGTACAATTGATACTGATAATCCATTTTAAATCGTCTTTTCGCTCTCTCAAAGCAGTGAAAAAATAACTGTTGAACCTGTTTTTCCTGGAGCCGACCGATGCATAACGCAAAGATCAGGCGATAGATTGTCAACCGATCACGAGTGTTGGTTCAACCGGGGCAGCAGACCTGTCTACAGGGATTCCCCTGTAAGAGGGTCATTGGAATAGGCTCCGCTAAAAAGGGATTATAGTCTTGCTTGAAAGTTTTTGGGGAAGTGTTTACAAGCCATCGGCTTACACCATTAATCAGTGCTCTGTTTGGGGCTCCGTTGAGGAGTAGATAGCGTAGATAGTTAGGAATGTTCAGGGATGCTTTGATTGAACAGAGGCAATCGCCTGCCATTTCGCTGCCTGAGCTTATAGTTCTTCAGCTGAAAAGCAGCAAGCCTCAGTGTCAAATCAATTAAACAGAGTGTTGATCATAAAGTGAAGTTTTGTCGCTCTAAGAACGAACAGTAGACAAGTTAAAGATTATCTTTAGCATTTCAAATTTTCGGCTCACTTCTTTCTGATTTTCAGCAGAGTATCACAACAAACGATAATATGAAAGCGATTTTAAGCCTCCTTATCCCTACCCTAGGCCTTTTCCTGCTGCTGCCGGCCTCCCCTCCCACTCCATGGCAGGACAAAGTGGAGCCCGCTCTGAGGACAGAACTGGAACGCGATGGCTATGCCTCCTTCATTGTATTGTTTGAGCAGCAGGCAGATGTATCCGCCGCGCGTCAGCAAGGCAGCAAAATGCAAATGGGCGCTTACGTATTTGAGCGTACCCGTACCGTAGCTGCTACAGCGCAAAAATCAGCCATAGAGCTGCTCCGGGCAGAGCAGGTGCCTTACCGGAGTTTCCACATCGTTAATGCTATTCAGGTCAAAGGAAGCTTAGCGCTGGTCAAGGCCCTTGCTCATATGAAGGAAGTCAGGGCCATCCAACCCAACCCAACGGTAGCGGTGGACCTGTTGCCCGAAGAGCGCGAGCAACACGCCATTGATTTACGTGAAGGCGTGGAATGGGGCATTTCGGCTATCGGTGCTGATCAGGTTTGGAGTATGGGCTTTACCGGGCAGGGCGTAGTCATTGGCGGGCAGGACACCGGCTACGAATGGGACCACCCCGCTATCAAAGAGAGTTACCGCGGCTGGGACGACACGCTTTCTCAGGCCGATCACAATTACAACTGGCACGACGCCATCCACGAAATCGACTCCATGAACGGCCCGCCCTACATTGCCGAAGCCAACCCCTGCGGATTGAGCAGCCTTGTGCCCTGCGATGACCACAACCACGGTACTCACACGATGGGCACGATGACCGGCGCGGTCAGCGATGAAGGCAAAAGCATAGGCGTGGCGCCAGGTGCCAAATGGATAGCCTGCCGCAATATGGAACGCGGCTATGGCAGCCCGGCTTCCTACATTGAATGCTTCGAGTGGTTCCTGGCCCCAACGGACCTGAATGGAGAAAATCCGGACCCTTCCAAAGCACCGCATGTCATTGCCAACTCTTGGAGCTGTCCCGAGATTGAAGGCTGTACACCTGCCAATTTTGAGACTATGCAAATTGCGGTGGACAACCTCAAAGCCGCCGGTGTGGTCGTGGTGGTTTCTGCGGGCAACAGTGGCAGCCAATGCCATACGGTCAGCACCCCGGCTGCTATTTTTGAGAACAGCTTTACCGTTGGTGCTACCCGCCAAACGGACACAATTGCCAATTTCAGCAGCCGGGGCACGGTCACCGTGGATAGCAGCAACCGGCTGAAGCCCAATATCGCCGCACCGGGCGTAGGTATTCGCTCCAGCATCAGGGACGGAGGCTTTGCGACCTTCTCAGGCACGAGCATGGCGGGCCCGCACGTAGCCGGCGCCGTTGCCCTTCTGATTTCTGCCAACCCGGAACTCGCCGGGCAAGTGGAAGCTATTGAAGACTTACTGGAAAGTACAGCCCGCCCCATGCTCAGCGATCAGGACTGCGGCGGGGTATCCGGTATGGAAGTACCCAATGCGGTCTACGGTTATGGGCGGATGGACATTCTGGCTGCTGTACAGGAAACGGTGAGCACTTCCAGCAGGGAAACGCTAACAACGGCACTGACTTTGCAAGTCGCCCCCAACCCTGCCCGGGAAACGGTGCTGCTAACCAGCGTTATGCCCCCTGCCGCTCCGGCAACGGTTCAGTGGTTCGATACCCAAAGCCGCCTTATTAAAACAGTGAACTGGCCTGCAATGACTACACAATTGGAAGTGGATATCCGCGATTTGCCGAAAGGCGTTTATATCGTACAGGCCCGGATGGGTACAGAGCTTTACAGCACCCGGATCGTGAAGCAATAAGGTTTGGCAGGGTGTCAGGAAAGTTATTACCTTTGCACCCGCGAAAAATCAGGTATAGCCTGATCTTTTGAATAGTATGGTTAGCAGCCGGGAGCAATCCCAGCAAGCCTGCAACTTGTGATTCGTTAACGTACTAACAAAACAACATGCCGATATTACACAACCGCGTCAACAACGACGAGCTGAAACGCCGTATGCTGGAAAGTGACGAGGCGCGCGTCACCCTGTCTTTTTACCAATACCACAACCTGGAGGACCCGAAGCAGTTCCGCAATGAGCTATTCCTGCGCTGGAGCAAGCTGGATGTTTTTGGCCGGATCTACGTGGCGAAAGAGGGCATCAACGGGCAGATTTCCGTGCCCGAGTCCAAATTTGAGGCCTTTAAAGCGGATATGTACAGTATTCCCTGGCTGAATGGGGTGCGACTGAATATTGCCGTAGATGATGACGGCAAGTCCTTCTACAAGCTCAAAATTAAAGTGCGCGACAAGATCGTGGCCGATGGGCTTGACGATGAAAGCTTTGACGTCACCAAGCGCGGCAGCCACCTGAGCGCCGAAGAGGTCAATGCGCTGATGGACGATCCGGATACCGTGGTGGTGGACATGCGCAATCATTATGAGAGCGAAGTAGGCTACTTTGAAGGCGCGATCCGGCCAGATGTGGAAACCTTCCGCGAAGCCCTGCCTCTGGTGGAGGATATGCTGGAAGACCAAAAAGACAAGCCGATCATCATGTACTGCACTGGTGGCATCCGCTGTGAGAAGGCGAGTGCTTACTACCTGCACAGAGGCTTCCAAAAAGTACACATGATCGATGGCGGCATCATTGAGTACGCCCGGCAATGCGATCAGAAGGGGCTACCTAAGAAATTCATCGGCAAAAACTTTGTCTTTGATGAGCGTATGGGCGAGCGCATCACCAATGATGTGATCTCCCGCTGCCATCAGTGCGGCGCGCCCTGCGATACGCATGTCAACTGTGCGAATGACGCCTGCCATATCCTGTTCATTCAGTGCCCGGCCTGCGCCGAAAAGTACGATGCCTGCTGTTCTAAGGCCTGCAACGACTTTAAAGCGTTACCCGAAGCGGAGCAGGAAGCCCTGAAAGGCAAGGTAGAATTTAACGGCACTAAGTTTGGGAAAGGCCGATATAAAGCGCTCCGCAAGGATGAGCCTCTGGATGTAAGCTAAGCTGGCAAACATCTGCCTGCTTCATACCTTCTACAGGAAATAGCGGACCGCTATCCCAAAATGACTGGTATGAAGATCCTCAAAAAGCTACTGTTTACTCTTGCACTCCTGCCAGGCACTTCCCTCGCAGGAAGTGCCCAGATCCCTGTGGACAGTACGCAGGCCAAAACCAACTACCAGAAAGCCCGACCTCAAATTAAGGGGTACAACAGCGCCTTTTACCTGCTCAACGATCTCAATCCCGGTCTGCCCGAGCGGCCGCCCGGCGTGAATTTACAGACCCCCAGAGCCTGCCTGGAGCACTTTGTCCGGGCCTGCCGGAAGGGGGCATTCCACGAAGCGGCCCATGCATTAAACTTCAACCTGATGCCCGCGGCACAGCAGCAGGAAGTGGCAGAAGCCCGGGCCCGGGAGCTGTTTTACATTCTGTCAAAGAGCGTACGGATCGACTGGGACTTACTATCTGATCGGCCGGACGGTCAGATTAATCAGGGAATAACTGCTCAGCAATCTATAACCGGTCAACCTCTGCGCAGTATCAACTTCGGCAGCCTTGACCTGAACGGGCAGACCCTGCCCCTGCGCATTCAGCGGGTGCGGGTAGAGGAGCAGTCTCCGGTATGGGTGGTCTCTGCCAATACTGTCGAAAACATTATACCGCTTTACAAGGCTTATGGCCCCAGCCCTTTGGCTCAACGCATCCCGGTCTGGGCCAAAACAGAAATAATAGGTATTGCCTGGTGGAAGATCATCGGCCTGGTCGTATTGATTACTCTGTGCCTTTTGATTGCCCGGCTGAGCCAGTACCTGATCAACAAAGCGGTGAAGCGCTCTGAACAACCATGGGTAAACGAGCTGGGAGAAAAGATGGGGCAGCCTGTAGCTCTGGCTATCAGCGCTTTGCTATTTTATGCCGGCATGAAACAGGTCCTGTCCATTTCCGGCACCTGGTCACCTTATCTCTACGCCCTTCTCCTGATCATTGTGATCGGCTCCGTCACCTGGCTTTTGATGCGCTCTATTGACTATCTCATGGACCGGGTAGCAGAGCGGAAAGTTGGAGATATCACCAATGAAGAAAACCTGGAATCTAAGCGTTACCTAACCCTCATTTCTGTAGTGCGGAAGGTGATCACTTTTCTCATTATCATCCTCGGTATTGGAGCAGTGGTTTCCCAGTTCCCTTCCTTGCAAAACCTGGGCTTGTCTCTGTTCGCTTCCGCAGGTATCGCTACGGTCATACTAGGTATTGCTGCTCAAAGCACCCTGGGCAACATCATTGCAGGGCTGCAGATTGCCATTACCAAGCCCGTACGTATTGGCGATTGGGTATTATTTGAGGGGGAGTACGGAGCCGTGGAAGACATCCGCTTTACCTATCTGGTCATCAACACCTGGGACAAGCGCCGCGTGGTGGTCCCGCTCCGGTACTTCATCACCCACCCTTTTGAAAACTGGACCATGTACGATGCGCATTTGCTCAAACCCATTGTGCTGCATGCCGATTATGAGATTGATGTCAACCTCGTGCGTAATAAGTTTGCCGAGCTATTGCGCGCTGCCGACGCCTATGATGAAACACTGCCCCCTAAGGTGCAGGTGGTAGACAGCTCCAAAGAGTCGATTGTCATCCGGGCTTTGTGCAGTGCCAGAAATGCCCCAATTGCCTGGGACTTGCACTGCCAGTTGCGGGAGGATATGGTCGCTTACATTGCCAGACTGGAAGCAGGGAAGTATCTGGCGAAGGAGCGGGTGAAGCTACAGCACTAAAGCCCTTTTTTTATCTCCATCTTAATGAGGCCGCTCTTGGCGAAACAACAAAAATGCTTAATTTGATGGCTCACAAATAAAGCCAATGAGTATCAACGTCCGTTCCCGCCACCTCGAAGGCGCTGAGGTCGCCTGGTTCGCCCCGCTTTGCAATGGGGATGATGAGTTTTTGAGCCGGCACGACTTCCGCTACAAAAGCAACTGGAGCAATACCTCCAACGTATTGTTGACCGCCGACCGGCTTGGCTACCGCAACATCCTCTGCCCCTCTTCCTATCAGGTGGGGCAGGATGTGTGGACTTTCGGCAGCGCGGTCGCCCCGCTTACGCAACAGATCAACATACTGACGGCTATCCGCTGTGGAGAGCTGCACCCGCCCATGCTGGCCCGCTCTATCGCTACGCTGGACCACATCCTGCGCGGCCGGCTCACCATCAATATCATTTCTTCGAATATGCCGGGGGAGGAGTTAGAATCTGCCGCCCGATATCAGCGTTCCCGGGAGGTGATTGAAATCCTTAAGCAGTGCTGGACACAGGGCCATATCGACTTCAAAGGTGAGTTTTACAACATCCAGCTGCCGACCACCGATCCGGTGAAGCCCTACCAGCAAAACGGTGGCCCACTGCTCTACTTTGGCGGCTATTCTCCGCCCGGCGTAGACCTCTGCGCGGAGCACTGCGATGTCTACCTCATGTGGCCGGAAACAGAAGACAAGCTTCAGCAGCTCATGCAAAATATGAGTGACAAGGCAGCCAACTACGGCCGGGAAGTCGACTTTGGGCTACGCGTGCACGTCATTGTGAGGGAAACGGAGGTCGAAGCCCGCGCTGCTGCCCGCCGCCTCATGACTTACGTAGACGACCAACGGGGCGAAGAAATCCGCCTCCGCGCCCAGGATGGCAAATCCTACGGCGTCTCCCGCCAAACTGCCGTGCGCGAGCAAGCCGATGACGAAGGCTTTGTGGAAGACCACCTCTGGACGGGGATTGGCCGGGCGCGCTCCGGTTGCGGGGCGGCGATTGTAGGAGACCCCGATCAGGTATTGGCTAAGATTCAGCGGTATATGGATATGGGTATCCGCGCCTTCATCTTATCCGGCTACCCGCATTTGGATGAGTGCAATCTCTTTGGTCGCTACGTACTGCCGCGGATCAAGACGTTTTCTATGCCGGTGGTGCAGGGGCGGCAGCCGGTGGGGATGCCAGGAACGCCGCTGGGGGCGGGGGAGCGGGGGTGAGTTGACCGTGGCTGGAAGCTACGAACAGCGGGGTGATTTTCGAATCTGCATAGAAAACTCAAAAAGCTTTACATTGATTTTTTACATAGAGTATGATGTTAAAACGGCACGATGACAATCGATATTCAATGGTGTTATAGGGTAGAATACTGGAACTAGATTGTCTAGCGCCACGTTTATTCATATATTCAACAAGGATTACGATTTCGGAACCCTGTTTATAAACATCCTATTTAGAAATAAAAAAGCAGTAGCCATGAAAACAGTAACCTTAAATATTGAAGATCAGGATTTCGTGGATTTGGGACTAGAGCCCAAAGCAAAGCAAATAGACTATGAAGATTTGGTACAAAAAATCAAAGCTAAGCTTGCAAAAGAAGGAATGTTGAAAAGTCTTGAGCTAGCGAAAAAAGCTGGACTATCTGATTTGACTATTGACGAAATTAATGCAGAAATTGACGCCGTAAGAAATGCAAAAAGTAATTCTTGATACAAACGTCATTGTCTCTGCATTGATTTCTAAAGGACCGCCATGGGAGATTCTATTTGATATCGTGCTTGAGCATAAAGTGAAAATCTGTATTTCTGATCTTGTGCTGGAAGAATATGTTGAGGTGTTGTCTCGCGATAAGTTTGCTAAGTTTAAGGATTTCAAGGCTAACTCAGACTTCATAATTGCAATTATCGCGGATTTAGCTATTGTCAAGCAACCCGACGTAGAGATAAATATCTTGCAAGATAAAAACGACAACAAGTTTTTAGAACTAGCGGAAACAGTAGATGCCGACTTTATTATCACAGGAAATACAAAACACTTTTATATTGATAGTTTTAGAGAAACTAAGATTGTTACTCCGAGTGAATATTTAGAAAACTACCGACCCTAGCAATCTTTCCCCGTGACCGACCTCCTAATCGTCCTGACCTACTTCACCCTCATTTTCCTGGCGGCGCTAAGCGGCCGCACCGGGGCGCGGGGGTGAGTTTGGATAATAAGCTATTGCGCGAATTATTGTAGTATTGTAATTAAATGGCAAGGTACCTCAATCGATCACCGCCTTGAGAATTTCTTCATGGTAGGTCCTGACTTTACCATAGCGTTCATCATGAGCAGTACCGGTAGGGATGTTTTTCTGGCGGCTTACAGCCGTGGCTGTTTTTCCCCAAGCCTTAGCCTGATGTAACGGGCAAGGGATTTTATGCAGGTTGCAATAGCCGGCTATTGTGTAGTAATGATCATCGACGCTGACAATCTTCGCCTCCAACTGATCGAGCCGCTCAGCAGTTTGATCCAGCTCATCACGCACTTCTTCGTTGATTTGTTCTTGTTTTTCCCACTGCTCAGCCAGTAATCTAAGCGTTGCTGCGAAGCCGGAAGGGGGAATATCCTGTAGCCGCGTCTCACCACGAGTCAGTAATTCCTGAATGCGGTCATAGACCCAAAGCTCAAATCTGGGACTAAGCCAAGAGGCAAATTTGAGAGCGAGCTTTTCATCCATCCAAGTGCCTTGGAGCCCTTCGGTAACATCCCCGCCCTTGACAACCCGTAACACTTCGCGTTTTTGACCGATATTCACATCTGAATATCGCTCCTCCAGCAGCTGAATGTACTGCTTTGTTTCTTTAAGGCGCAGGAAGTTCCCGACTGGCTTTCCAAACGGTCTTGCCATCTGCGTGGCGTTAACCATTTGATTGCCATCAGCAAACTCGAAGCTGATATCCTGGCCTTCGTAGTCGAATATGGTGATGTCGCTCATGTAGTAAATATAGCGAATCTGTGGAATAAACAAGGAAGACCTGAACCTCGTATCCTGTCTGGAAGCTAAATATGTTACATCCTTTAGACAAGGTGCGGTAGAAGTGCCGACTTTCTCGTTTTATGTAAAGAAAGAACAGAAATCTTTACATTTGAGATGGGCTGTGTAAAGAAAATCCACTTTTCTTTACACAGCTGGTTATACCGACGACGAAGTAGTTTGGGACCAACCATGACTTCGTGCCTGCCCGACATGCTTAGGCAGGCGGGTCGGCATACCTGTGCGTACCGGCATACTCGTGCGTCGGGTTTGTGCATTACGCCCAAACCTCTCCGTTCCGAGTATATCTGAAAAAACAGAACCTAAATAAAAGTAACAACTACGCCCCCGTGACCGACCTCCTAATCGTCCTGGCCTATTTCACTCTCATTTTCCTGGCAGCGCTCAGCGGCCGCACCGGGGCAGATGTTACCACGGAGGAGTACTTCCTCAGCAACCGCAATTTGCGCTGGCCATCCGTTGCCCTCTCTACCATTGCCACCAACATCAACGGCTACCAGTTTTTGGGCATGATGGGCTCGGCTTACCTCTATGGGCTGGCGCAGGCAAGCTTGGAGATCAACGCCATACAGGGCATTCTCATGGCGGCCTTCATCTTTGTGCCCATGTACCTGAGCGAGCGGGTGGTCACCATCACGCAGTTCATCAAAAAACGGTTGGGGGAGCGGGTGGCGCTGTTCTATACCGGGGCGAATATTGCGCTGTTTTCCACCATCACGCTGGGGGCGGCGCTGTTTTGGGGGGCGTACGCGGCAGATTTGGTCTTTGCGGAGTACATGAGTTACCTGCATCCGGACCGCATCACGCGGATTGCGATACTGGTCATTGGGCTGGGCATTTTCTCCGCCACTTACACTTATCTGGGTGGGCTGAACGCGGTAGTCAAAACCGACATCATTCAATTTACCATACTGCTGCTGGGCGGCTTTGTGGTGCTCTTCGTGGCCATCCATCACCTGGGCGGCTGGCGGCAGCTCTACGTCAAAACACCGGGGCTGATGCACCTCCACCTCCCTGCCAATCATGAGAAGCTGCCCTGGACACACATCTTCGGCCTCTTCCTGCTCAACATCAACTACTGGTGCGCTAATCAAACCGTCATGCAGCGGTCCCTGGCCGCCAAAAACCTAAAGCAAGCCCAGATCGGCCTTATGGTGGGCGGGCTGACCAAGTACTTGATGGCGGTACTGATCGTTATCCCGGGGATCGCCCTGGTAGGCATACTGGGGGAGAATGGCCTGGCAGAGCCTGACCTGGCCTTCCCTTATTTGGTGAAAACTTACCTGCCGGTGGGCGTAAAAGGCATCATCCTTTGTGCCCTCTTTGCCTCCCTCATGAGCACGGTGGACTCTACGTTCAATTCACTCGCCACGCTCTGGTCGATCGATATCTACAAGACTTACATCAGGAAAGACGCGACCGATTTGGAAGTAGTCAATGCCGGCCGGCGCGTCATCCTTGTCACGTTATTCACCGGTGTAATGATGGGGCTGGTGCTGCTCTACGTCAAGTTTGAAAATCCACAGGCGGCCTTCACCCACACCCTGAATGAGCTGCGCTACTACATCAACTGTGGCATCGTGGTGCTCATCTGCGGAGCGGTTTTCCTGCTGTTGCCCAGCCACCGGTTTGCGTTGATTGCCTTTTTGAGCACGATTCCGCTCCACCTTGTCTTCCAGTACTTCTTTCCGGAGATGAACTACTTCGTGCGGGCGGGTTGGGTGATCGTTATTGCTTTTGCCTTGCTTAGCCTGGGTAGCTGGAGGGGCGGCTGGCGCGCCTGGAGGGACTTGCTGCACCCCGGCTCGCGCCGCATTCGGTTGATTGGCTGGGGGTTGCTGGGGTCTTTGGTGGTGTTGCATGTGGTGTTTCATTAGGTTTGGGGAAACACATAGGCACATAGCACATAGGGCACATAGTTTGATGTACGCCTATGCGTGCTATGTGCCTATGTGTTAAATGAGAAAGCCCCAACAAGGCTGCTAAGCACCATCCCGGCCTGCCATCTCCGCCCGCACTACCTTCAAACGCGCCTGAATGCTTTGCCCGCTTTTCGCCAAAACGGCGATGATGAGCAGAGGGATAGCCGTGTAGAGCAAGCCAAAGCCATTCTTCACCAGTCCGTAGATCATTACACCAGCTAAGAAGCCGATAAATATATTGCCTGTGAGGTTTTGTCTTTTCAGCTTGTTTTCCTCTGCATGCAGGGCTTCCAAAGTCCACTGAGCGTAGTCCATTTTGTCTGTCATGATCCTGTGTTTTTGTCAACGATTGGGCAGTAAGACGTAATTCCAGCCCCTTTAAGAACCAATAATGCTTTGGCTCGTTACCTACTTGCTAATATTAAGCATCCCTTTTGAAATTTGGCACAAAATACATTAGTAATCTTTCAACAGACCCTGGCATGAAATACCTCTACCTTCTTACAGTACTTTTATCCTCCTTCGCCTTACGCGCACAAACTTCCTACAATGCTCCTGAATTCGGAGATCTGGAAATCAATGATTGCAATGGCATTCTCTACGACTTCGGTGGGCCCGATGCGCCTTACACCGATGATAATGAAGCCTACATTTACATCAATGGAACCTCCGGTGAGGCGCTATCCCTTACTTTTACTCAATTTGATGTGGAGGATCACTTTGACTTTCTTACCATCTACGATGGCTCTTCGATAAACAGCCCTTTGGTGGGCACCTATACTGGTTTGAATCTACCCAACAACGGTAACCCTATATTGCTTTCGGGCACCAGCTGCCTGCTGGTATTCACCAGTGATTTCACCATTACCGGCGCAGGGTTTGCCATGAATTTCGATTGCATCGATTTTACGGAGCCTCCTGTGGCAGCAGCGGCCTTCCCTACCCTGAGCTGTACCGGCACCGTCGCCTTTTCGGATGCCTCTACCTTTTTCCCAACCAGCTGGGCATGGGATTTTGGGGATGGCAACACTTCAACAGAGCAAAACCCAGTCCACACCTACGATGAGCCCGGCACCTACGATGTGCAGCTGGAGGTTTGTAATGAAAACGGCTGCGATACCTTCTCTGCCAGTCAGGCGATCACCTTCGACCCGGCAAGCTTTGCCTGCACCAATGGCATCAATATGCCCACTCATGGATTGGAAACCACTACGCTTTGCAATGGCGTTTTGTACGACGATGGCGGCCCCGATGGCAACTACACTGAGGGCAGCAACGGGCAGTTCCTGATTGCACCTCCGGGGGCAACGAGCATCACGGTCACTTTTACGGCTTTCGATTTAGGCGCTGCTGCCACCAATAATGATCAATTATCACTATTTGCGGTGAACAACAGCACCTACACGCCACTGGCTACCTACTTAGGCGACAATCTGCCCAACAACGGGCAGCCCATTACTTTTCAGACCCAAGCACTTGCGCTGTTCTTTTTTGCTGATCACCAGGACAACTTCCCGGGTTTTGCTATGATCTGGGAAGCCAATGGTATCGCCAACCCGCCTGTCGCGTCCTTTACCGCTAATGCCACGGATGTACCGTTCGGTACGGCCATTCAGTTTACAGACAGCAGTACCGAAAACCCTGGTGCATGGTCCTGGGACTTCGGGGATGGGAATTCCTCAAATGAGCAAAACCCGAGTTATGTTTACCCGGAAGCCGGCACCTACAGCGTTGTCCTGACCGTAACGAACTGTAATGGCTCGAACACCAGCGTTCCCCTTGAAATCACCGTTCAGGAGCCGCCGGCGCTTACCTTTGACCCGGATAGCTTTTCAATCGAACTCGATGCCGGCACCACTACTACGGCAACACTCAACCTGTGCAATATTGGGCAGGGAGATTTGCTTGCCACGATTAGCAGTCAGGATGAGATGAACCAAACCGGTTACCGCTTTGACTTCACGACCTCTGATCAGGGCGCGGGCTTTAACTGGCAGGTTTTCAATCAGGACTTTGAAGTCATTGCGGAGAACAGCCAAACCTACGCTGCCAACTCCACCTACACAGAGATCATCAACGGGCTGGAGCCGGATACGGAGTATTACTTTTGGATTACCGGCGTGCCGGAAGGGACTTCCGTTTTTGAAATTTTCACGCTTACCGATTTAGGGACAGGAGAGGAACTTTTTTCCGGATTCTTTGAGTTTATCATCGACCAGTTGTATATCCTACCCCTGCCCCTCAGCGGTCCCGGTGGGGCACCAACCTGGCTTTTAACGGATGCAGGCAGCAGTTCGCTTCCTGCCGGGGACTGTGAAGCCGTAACCGTTACTTTTGATGCTTCGGAACTGGTGGACGGCACCTACGACGGTTCGATCATCATCAACAGCAATGATCCGGATCAGCCAGTGGTGACCATCCCGGTGACGCTGATTGTAAATGGGACGCCGGAGCTGAGTATTTCCACCAATGACCTCGACTTCGGGGAAGTGCAGATAGGCGCTACTGCCACCCTGAGCTTTACTTTAGAGAATACGGGTACCGCCCCCACTGAAGTAATTGGGTTAGAGGCTGCCCTGGCCGGCTTTGAAGTAGCAAGCCCTAACAGCCTTACCCTGGCCCCATTTGCAGCACAGACCATCAGCGTTTCCTTCACGCCGGGCGAGCTGGGTGCTTTAACCGAAACCCTGACGCTTGTCAATAATGCCGGAGATGACCTCCTGGTTAACCTTACCGGCACCGGCATAGCTGCTCCCAGCCTGACCGTCAACCCTACTGCGTTCACTGTTGAGCTGATTGAGGGGCAGGATACCACTTTGACCGTAGATGTAGGGAACGTTGGAGAAGCGCCCCTTGATTTTACGATCAATACACAGTCCGGCAATACCGGTTTTGTATTCAACTTCACCACCGACAACTGGGGCGAGGAGTTTTCCTGGGTCCTCATGGACAGTGGAAACAACACCGTTCAAAATTCTGAAGGCATCGTATATCAGTCGAATACTGCGTACAGCGTAGAACTGTCCGGGCTATCTGCGGATGAGTCCTACACGCTTCAGCTCCTGGATAGCTGGGGAGATGGTGCACTGCCTAATTACAGCGTGGTTGACCTGATTTCCGGGCAGGAAGTAGCCTCCGGTACCTTCATTGGGGACGGCTTACTGCAGGAACTGGTTCCACTTGGCAGCCCGGCTTCGGCTGACTTCACTGATATTTCGCCCACAAGCGGTACCGTAGCGGTCAACGAGAGCACTGCGCTACAGATTAACCTGGACGCCACGGGCCTAGCCACCGGTGTTTACAACCTGGTGTACGAGTTGGAGACCAATGACCCGCTTCAGCCCCTGGTGCCCATCAATGTGACGCTCTTTGTCATTGCTCCGGTGACTGCTGGTATTGAAGCCCCATCTTTCATTTGCGGCGCGCTGCCGGTGCAGTTTACGGATGTCAGTACGAATCAGCCCACGAGCTGGACCTGGGACTTTGGTGATGGCACGACTTCTACCGAACAAAACCCGGTGCATACTTACATCGAAAGCGGAACCTATACGATCACGCTGGAAGCCTGCAATGCGCTGGGTTGTGATGTCGTCACGCTTGTTGGTTTTATTGACGTAGAACTTGATTGCTTTTCCCAAAACATACCAGCAGAACCGCACGGCTTTGAGACCGTCACGGTCTGCTCCGGCAATCTGTACGACTCTGGCGGACCCAATGGGCCTTACCAGGAAGGCAACCTGGCTGGTGTTACCATTGCGCCACCCGGAGCCTCTTCCGTAAGCATCACCTTTAGCGAATTCAATTACCAGGAGCACGCAGATTTTGTGTTTGTGTACGATGGCTATCCTGGTACAGGCACCCTGCTGGGTTCATTCACTGGCAATGAATTGCAAGGGCAAACTTTAACGGCCGCCTCTGGCGTACTCACTGTGCAGGAGTATACCGATCACTTTGTAAACTTGAGTGGTTTTGTTGCCACCTTTATCTGCGACGCTGTGCCAACGCAGCGGCCTAAACCCCAGTTTTCAATAGCCGATACGCTGGTTTGTGCCAATGAGCCCATCGTGTTTATTGACGAAAGCCTGCAAATCCCCACTTCCTGGTTCTGGGAGTTTGGTGATGGCGGCGTCTCAAATGAACAAAATCCTGTCTATTTCTACCCAGAGAGCGGAACATATACCGTAACGCTCACTGCCTGCAATGCAGAAGGCTGCAATACCATCGTGCAGGACATCAGTGTCACGATCGATAGCAGTTGCTTGATTGAAAATATGCCGGTGAACGGTCAGCAGGTGATTACAGGCTGTTTCGGAAGCCTATATGATTCAGGTGGGCCGGACAGCAATTACGTGGACAACAATACGGGGATAACGACGATCATTAGTCCGGTCGGCCCTATCACTTTAGAGTTTGTGGCTTTCAATTATGAGAATGGGTTCGACGGGGTAGCTGTTTTTGATGGTGCGGATACCGATGCGCCGTTGCTGAGCTACTTCACGGGCAATGAGCTGCCGGAGCCCATCACCTCCAGCGGCACGGTGATTACCATTGTGGAGAATACAGACTTTTTCGAGAACGAGAGCGGCTTCCAGATCGACTACACCTGCCAGGGCACATTGAATTTTGCCGGGTCTCAGATTACAACAGCTAATGCAGAAATGTGCGATGGTGTACGCTCATTCGGTGTGAATACCTCCTCTAATATCGACAGTTGGAGCTGGGACTTTGGAGATGGGCACACCTCTACAGCAGCCAATCCGGAGCATACCTTTGAGCACAATGGTATCAAGCAGATAACCTTGACGATCTGCAACGCTGAAGGTTGCGAAACAATACAGACTGCGATCTATTCCAATAAGCTCGTGCCAGAAATCTCGGCACCTGATACAGTAGCGGTTGGTCAAGAGGTGGAGCTGCACGGTATTACCCCTGAGGTTACTCATTGGGTTTGGGAATTCGGCAATGGTGAAATTGCAGTTCATGACGCGCCAGTGACTTCCTACTCTGAAGCAGGCTGGCATGATATCAACGTTCGCCTAATCAACATGAATGTGCACGAGACTTGTGATGCCAGACATACCCATTCCATTTATGTGGATGCCAATCTGACCAGCACCAGCGATGTTGCCGCACAGGACTTCACGGTATTCCCCAACCCCACCACCGGGCAGCTCAACATTCGTGGCCTGGAGGCGCTGGGAGATGGCTATGAAATCCGGATTCACTCTGCAGTCGGGCAATTGGTGAAAGTACAGCCCCTGACACCACAGCTATCCATAGCAGAGCTTCCTTCAGGTATTTATGTCCTGGAAGTGGTCAGCGGACAGGAGGTAATCGGTCGGCAGAAGGTAATTAAAGAGTAAAAGGCAAGAGATCGGCTTGATAAGAGACAGCATCCTGTTGGGGTGCTGTCTTTTTTTCAGCTCCTACTTTGAAGCGCTTACCGATACCTCCCTGATTATAATCAGCATAAATAGCCAGGCGATTGGGGCTCACCTCTACACGCTCTATTCGTTGAACAAATCCAAATATGCTTTAAAGGCGTACATTTTGGCCCGTCCGCCATTCGGCAGCTGAACAAGTATACCTGCTTCTTCCAGGTCCGACATCAGCTTATAAGCACTTACTTTCGACTTGCCGATAATCTCTGCAATTTGGTCCGCATCAGTGACAGGACGTTTAAAGAGCTGCTCCAGGACCTGCTTCGCGCCCTTCGAACGCCCTCCCAAGCTCTCGAGGCGTTCGTCCATTGCTCTTTGCAACCGAAGGATGCCATCGAAGGTTTTTATGCCACGCTTGGCGGTTTCGATCACACCGGTCAGAAAAAACTTGTACCATTGATTGATGTCATTGTGCGTCCGGACCCGTGTGAGGTTATCGTAGTACAACAAGCGATGCCGTTCGAAGAAGTCTGACAGATATAGGATAGGTTTATGTAATATCCCCTTACTTACAAGGTAAAGCGTAATCAACAGGCGACCAACTCTGCCATTCCCATCGAGAAACGGATGAATTGTTTCGAACTGATAATGAATGAGTGCAATTTTTATAAGATCAGGGATCGGAGCTAGTTCATCATTGGCAAACTTTTCAAGATCACTCATTAGTTCAGGAATGTAAGTATGGGGAGGTGGCACGAAGGTGGCATCATCCAAGGTTGCCCCACCAATCCAGTTTTGACTGGTACGAAAGGCACCCGGCATTTTTTTACTTCCTCTGACGCCTTGCATAAGCGTTCTGTGGATCTCTCTTATTAATCGGCTGGAAAAAGGCAGCTCTTGAAGTAAGTCGACCGCAAGATTCATCGCCTTTATGTAATTTTGAACTTCTTCCCAGTCATCTTTAAGACCGGGAGAAACATCCGATTTTTTCATGAAAGCCTCCTCAATATTCGTTTGCGTGCCCTCTATGCGCGAAGACTGAGTGGCCTCCTTGGCAATGTGCATGCTTATGTAAAGGTTAATATCAACATAAGCTGAATACATGTCCAGTCTGCCGAGGTGGCGGTCAGCTTTACTCAGCAGCTGTATCACCTCCATATCTGCTATCTCCCAATTAGTGAATATAGGCTTAGGGATGAAGGCTTTGTAGTACCCCTGATTGACATAGTGCCCTGCTTGAAAATCTTTCATGTAGCTTAAAACACCCAACCCTTTAATTAAGTTTTCACGATAAAAACTTAACTCAACAGAATTTTAGTTAAGAAAAAGACCCTTAAACTTAACTAAATGAGATTTAAGTTAAGAAAAACGCTTCAAAACTTAACTCAACACTTTTTCAGTTAAGCATCGGGGGGAGCCTCTCCCCTACCTAAGCCGTTTTGGAAAGGAAAGACACCCCAGTCAGTTCCTCCGATGCCACCCACAGTGCAGACCAGTCAGCCGGCTGCCCGATGGAAGGAGGAAAGTCGACGAGTTTGGGCGGGCCAGCGATTTCCCCCCACTTCCCGGGGCCGTAGTAATGACCGGGCTCCACGGCCTCTCCGACAGCAGCGTAGAGTTGAGGGCGGGCATTTTGATCGGGGGTGGGCAGCAGAGGCAGGAGGACCTTTTCGGCGATGAACTGAAAAACGGCGTTGCTCTCCACATTACGCCCCAAGTTGGTGGAAGCACCGCCCGGGTGGGCTGCCACAGCGATGGTCTGACCTTCCGGCAGGCGGCGGTTGAGCTCCAGGGTGAACATTAGGTTGGCGAGCTTGCTTTGCCCGTAGGCTTTCCAGGGCTGATAGTTGCCGGGGTCTTTGAAAGAAGAGATATCCATCTGCCCATTACGGGCCGCCAAACTGGAGACATTGACGATGCGGCTGCCGGAGGTCCCCAGCAAAACCGGAAGCAGGTGGCCCGTCAGTGCAAAATGACCAAGATGATTGACACCAATTTGCTTTTCGAAGCCATCCTGAGTAGTCCCGTAGGGTGTGGCCATGATGCCGGCATTATTCATCAGGACATCCAGCTGGTCGTATTTTGCTTTGAAGTTCTCGGCGAAAGCCTGTACCGATTCCAGGCTGCCCAGGTCCAGCAGCATAAGGCGGGCGGAGGTTGTTTGCACGGCTTCCTCCTCCTTAAGGGCAGCAGCGCCCCGCTCTTCTGACCGGCAGGCGAGAATAACCTCAGCCCCCTTTCGAGCCAGCGCTTTGGCGGAAGCCAGCCCCAGGCCACTGTTGGCTCCGGTGATGATGACGACTTTGCCTTTGAGGTTGGGCATATCGGTGAGTGTCCAGTTCTTTTTCATGGTGCTTGATTTACGGTTAAAAGGCAGACAGCGATTGATTGTTGAGTTTTTACTTGGATTATTAGTGCAGCGCCTTCCAGAGGCTCAATTATTAGTATTTTTCGGACAAAAAGAATGCCCACCTGTCTGAACTGTAAGCAGCCTATCATCGAAGACGGCCAGTTTTGCCACCACTGCGGCGCTAAAATCGTCCGGGAAAGGCTGACCCTTTGGGTATTTTTCGCACAACTTGGCCAAACGGTATTCAATGTCGATTCCGGCATCTGGCGGACGGTAGGGCATTTGTGCTACGCACCGGCAAGAGTGTGCCGGGGCTACATTGAGGGCGTTCGGAAGCGCTATCTTAAGCCGGTAGCTTACCTGTTTTTTGTTGCTGGCCTGTACGGCTTAACGCTTTTGCTGTCGGATGGGGAAATCCGCTATTTTCATGAGGATTTTGCGCTGGGGTTTACCAGCTACGATGATGCCACCGGGCTTTCAGAAGAAGAGCGGGCAAGGCAACTGCGGCCTCTGGCTCTGATATTTATTTTGCTTTCGATACCAATTTTATCACTCATCAGCCGGTTGATCTACCGGCGGGCAGGGTTTAATTTAGCAGAGCACCTGGTAATCAATGCCTATTATATGGGGCAACTCCTTTTCCTGAACTTAGTGCTCAACTTTTTGAAGGTACCTTTCCCTTCACTTGAGGAGAACACGATTTTTTATTACCTGTTTATGATTGTATTTCTGGGCTACGCCTGGGTGCTGCAGGTTCCAACTTTTCAGCTTCGTGGGGTTTGGACGGTTATTAGCCCGTTGTTGTTCCTGCTGGTCATGCTTTTTATTTTGGGGCTGTTTTATGGGTTTGGCGCTGAACTGCTATTATACTGACGATTAAGTGGTTTGCCATAGCAAACCTACTCAATGTCAGCATTTACGCTGGGAAGTGGCCTGCTCCTATGTCGCAAACCACTTCGTATTGCGTATATCAAGAGCAGGCTAGCCTGGATATGCGATGATCGGCTGTCAAAGTATCAGGCTTCCAGCGGTGGCAGTTGGGATAGCACGGTCTCCGGGACTTCCCGCTGTATAGCAGCAAACCAGACTCTTTCCTCAAAGCGGATGTGCTGCTCCAGCAGGCGGCCGACTTCATCTAAATCATCGGGCGTGGATGTATCAGAGAGCTGTTGGATTTGCGCTGAAATTTGCCGGTGTTCTGCCTGCACCTGATCGCTCATAGCCTGCAGCTGTTCGTGGTAGGCGCGGGTGGCGGGGATCAGCACCGTGGCTTCCCAGTCAAAATGCCGGCTCAATCGTTCTTCCAGCTCTTTTTTGGCGAAAGCCACCTTGCCGGAAATGTCCGTGGGCAGCCCCTTGTAGTCGGGCACATCGCTCTTGAGCAACTGAGCCAGTATCAGCCCTTTGTGGTGCTGCCGGGACAAAGGGATTAGAGCGGTGTGGCGTTTGAGTGGTTTTCGGTCCATAGAGGGAAAAATACAAAATTTCTTACCTTTCGAGGCAGAACCTTAGTTGTTTGACAGAATCAAGCTCAAACGGTCTAACTTATTTTGTATCCGTCTGTTAAGCCGCTGAATCTTGACTTTTAAAGTATTGACGACTCAATCGCCCCAGGAAGTATGCTGATATACCTGCTTTACGGTGCCGGGATTTACTTTTTGATTTGCATTGTCTTTTACACCATGCAGGACTACTTCTTTTTTCGGCCTGAGATTCTGCCCGGAAACTTTAAGTATGAGTATCCCTTCCCATTTGACGAAGTGCACTTTGAGATGGAGGATGGCGGCTACATCAACGGGCTGCACTTCCGGGTGCCCAATGCCAAGGGCGTCGTCTTTTACCTCAAGGGAAATTCCCGGAGTTTGAAAGGCTGGGGCAAGTTTGCCAAAGATTTTCTGGGCAAAGGCTATGACTTTTTCATGATTGACTACCGGGGGTTTGGCAAGAGTGCCGGCAAGCGGACAGAAGCGACCCTGTACAACGATGCACAGACGGTTTACAAATGGCTCACCGAGCAGTACCCGGAAACACAAATTGTGCTCTACGGCAGGTCTCTGGGCAGTGGCATTGCGGCGCGGATTGCCGCGTGGAACAAACCTCACCTCCTCATTCTGGACTCGCCTTACTATTCATTTTTGTACCAGGTGCGGCAGTATGGGTTCTGGTTGCCCCTGAAGTGGGTACTGCGGTATCAAATCCGAACCGACTTTTTCATCAAAAAGGTCACCTGCCCTATTTTCATCCTGCACGGAACAAGCGACCGGCTGATCCATTTCCGGCAAGGCAAAATGCTCCACGAAGGTGCGCCCAACAGCGAACTCATTGCCCTTGAGGGCGGTGGGCACAATAACCTGCCAGACTTCCCGGAATACCATGAGGCCCTTTACGAAATCCTCCACGATGAGGACCGATATGCCCAGCTGGCCAATCACAAAGAATGAAAACGCACTCGCTCACGAAGAACGAGTGCATTCCAAACAAACGTGCAAGGACCGGGCCGCAGTAATTAACGGCTGATCACTAATCTTTGACTAACGGGTTCCTCCCCTTCCGCATACATGGTCACCAACAACACCTGATTGTTGCCCCATTCATTGGTATCCAGGGTAAGTTGACCGGCATCGCGCATTCTATAAGTACCAAGCGTTTGGCCCACCACATTGCGCACGACTACGGTGGACGCAACAGTCGGGTGATTTAGAGAAATGGTCACCTGGTCCCGGGCAGGGTTAGGGAACAAGCTAAACTGAATCGCTGAACCGGAAACTGTGGCACCGGGAGCGCCCATCGGAAGGCTGCCCGCAAGCGTAACGGAAGAGCCATTGGTAAAGCCGGAGTTTTCGTTGTTGCAAAGCGCTCTTACCCGCCATTGTACTGTACTCCCAGCCGGCAGGTTATTATCGGTGTAGGTGGCCGCCGAAATATCAATGGAAATCGGGTTAAATCCGATTGGCCGGTATTGCAGGCGGTAGGTATTGGCATTAGGGACAGGGTCCCATTCGAAGGTGGCGCTCGTTGCGGAGTTTGCAAATGCATTGAGGCCCGTCGGGTCAGAACAGCCTTCGTCCAGATCGCAAATGTCGTTGTTGTTAGCATCAATCAGCGTACCGGCACAGTTGCAATCCGCACCAAAGACATCATTTTCGGTACAATCATCCCCATCATCACAAGGCGTGCCAATGAGGGCATCATCCATTCCGGGGCACTGATCGTCGCCATCACAGACCCCATCGTTGTCCGAATCCGGGCAGGCGTCATCCGTGGTAGTAAAGTTTTCTACAGATGAATAGGGAGAATCTTCACTGCTGCAAAGCGCCTTCACCCTCCACAGGTAGGTGGTGTTTGGGCTCAGTGCAGTCAGCTGTTCGCTATTGCCACTGACAGAGAGGGTGACGACGTTATTCATAGGCATGCCCTGCTGCAGGTACTGCAACTCGTATTCATTAGCGCCTGCCACCGGGTTCCAGCTCAGCAATGCAGTATTGGCGGTAAGGTTGGCCGCCTGAAGGTTGGCTGGGGCTACACAATCGTCAACTTCATCCAAGTCGCAGATGTCGTTATTGTTGGCGTCAATCAGCGTACCGGCACAATTGCAATCCGCACCAAACACATCATTCTCGGTACAAACATCCCCATCATCACAAGGTGTGCCAATAAGGTCGTCATCCATGCCCGGGCACTGATCATCGCCGTCGCAGACTCCATCATTATCTGAATCCGGGCAAGCATCATCTGTGGTGGTAAAGTTTTCAACCGATGAATACGGAGAATTGTCATTGACACACAGCGCTCTCACCCTCCAAAGGTAGGTAGTATTTGAACTCAGTGTAGTCAGCAGCTCACTGTTGCTATTGATGTAGAGGGTTATAATGCTATTCATAGGCATACCCTGCTGGAGGTACTGCAACTCATATTCATTAGCGCCAGCCACCGGGCTCCAGCTTAGCAATGCGGTATTGGCGGTTAGGTTGGTGGCCTGAAGGTTGGTTGGGGCTGTACAGGGCGGTGTGGCAGGCAGGCAAAAAGCGGTAGTCTCCTGGCTATCGAAGCTCCCCCCGCTGGCCAACACGGTATTTGTGGCGTTGTCGGTGAGCACGTAGCTGCCGTTACCATGCCCGCAGCAAATACCGTCGCCATAGGAATCGAATATATTGAAGCTGAAGCATCCATCCGTCAGGCAAATTTGCTCGTTCACGGTGGTATTTTCCTGACCGGTATAACTGCCTCCCGATGCCAGGACATTATTGCTGTTATCCGTTACTGTCCAGGTGGTTTCAGCCGGATAGCCATCCAGCGTGATTGAAAGTGTAAGGGTATTGTCGCCCGTCGAGAAACTGGAAGTAGCCTCGTCATTGGCAGGCTCATCATCCGCTCCTCCGTTGGGGGCGCTGGTAGACGCGGTAAAGGTGTGGCTGCCATTGGAGAAGTTTACAGCAGGAAGGGTGACTTCTACCGCCTGATTACTACTCAGGCTCCCGGTCCAATTGTAATTTTGGGCAGGGTTACCATCCAGCGAGTAGCTGATCGATACCGAAGTTAAGGTTTCAGAACCATAATTGTAAAGCGAAACGACCGGGCTTACCGAATTGCCACAAACCACTCCTTTGGGCGTTTCCACAGAGGCAATCCCTGCGTCGGTGGTACTAACTGCGCTGCAGGGGTCCAGACAAGAAGCATTATAGACCTCGCTTCTGATCAGGTCGCCTGGCTGTGCCCCAAAGTTTTCTGTAAAGGAGATGCCCACACTTGTAAGGTGACAATAGCTCATTATAGTCCCATTAGCGGGGGATTGCCCATTGTCGAAACAGCCATTAGGGGTGTACCCTGCCTGCGGTCCACAGTTATCAATAGGCGTATCATCCCCATTCCAGGCACAGTCGTGCGTATGAGGAGAGCCCAGGTTGTGCCCGATCTCGTGGGTTACCACACTGACAGTCCAGCTATAGGTAGGTACGGTGCTGTAAGTGGGGTGAATGTCGCTATAGGCTACACCGAATGTGGAGCTGCAGATTACATCAAGGTAAGCAATTCCGCCCCCGCCTTTGTAGCCCACAAGGTGAGCCATATCAGCGCCATTGTAATCGCCATTTAGGTGCTGCCGGAACTGCACCAGGTAGTCGAGGGTGCCAGGACCGGTATAGGGGTCTGTGGTATCCCAGACAAAAATTTCATTAACGACGAGGTTAATGCTTTCATCAGCATACAGGGTACTCACCTGGCTAAAGACTCCGGCGACGTAGTTCGCCGCCTGCGTGACCCCGCCCTTGCCATCGTGGATATCCTTGTCCACCTCCACGTACATCTTCACGCAGTTATTCGGATTGGGCGAACGGGTGCCCCCGGGCTGTCCCCCACCGGGACGGTAATTGGGCAATTCTTCAGCATAGCAACCTTTTAAAGGCGGCTCTGCCAGTGCCTCCGAAGGGTAAAGGATGTGTACGTCCGCTGCATTTTCCACCTGTCCAAGGTTGTACTGTTGCCCCCGAAACTCGATAACTCCCAGGATTTCGTCCGGCAAGATCAGCAGCATGGCCAGGGAGTGGGTTTCCCCATTGACGATGCCCCGGTAATGCAGGCCCGGATCAAAAGGAATGGCCCGGTTGGGGTCAGAAGCTTTCCGCAATTTGAAATCGGGAGACAGGTATTCCGCCTGATACAACTCAAGTAACAGGGGCTGCCCGTTGTGGTCTTCCAGCCGGATTTTCAGCTCCTGCGGCTCGTCCTGTCTGACCTGATGCAGGTTTTTCCGGTGGAGCGAAAAGTAAGCAGCTTCTTCGACCTGCGCTTTGACCTTTGCTGCCCAGGGGCCGCCGGGGACCTTTGGCAACAGCAGTGACCTTTCCGGTGCAACCGTAAATGCGGCCTCGCGGCGGGCTACCTCATCAGCAATAGGATGGTTGTGGTTTTGCGCAACAACAGAGGTATACGTCAATAGCGCGCTGAGCAATGCCCAGCAAAGGGTAAGGGAGATTTTGTGCATGTTTTGCTTTGTTTAGGTTAAGTAGGTTTTCAGGCCTGTCCACCGGAACTGCGTCACAAGCGAAAGTAGCCTTTCAACCGTTCTATTAAGCTATACCAGATTGATAAATTTTGCAAGCCTGTTCAGGAAAAAAAGCACCTAAGGAAGCTCATTCGCGACAATTCGGGCGTTCCGTGCACATTATACCCTGTCAGGGATAGCAGGATACAGCCTGGACGGCATCCATCAGATATACGGCATCACCACCAAGCAGGTTTCACCCTGTCACGATTTTCTCATTTCCCGGGGAACTTCCTTTGGCCCTCCGTAGTTATATGGATCACAGCGTGAAGCGGCTTAGAATGATTTGCTGAAAAAATTTTATCCTTTTTCTTGCACATCAATTTGAAGCCGTTTATCTTTGCAATCGCAAATGAGAAAAACGCTTCTCAAGCTGGTTTTTAAAGACCCATGGTGTAATTGGCAACACAGCAGATTTTGGTTCTGTCGTTCTAGGTTCGAGTCCTAGTGGGTCTACAAAAGCTTATACGGAATAACTGCTAACCAACGAGTTACGAAGAGAAAAAAACTTCAGCAGTCGTTTTGGCAGTCGTTAAGTAAAGATTTCAAGGAAAAGCAGTCAAGTTAAGTCTTGGCTGCTTTTTTGTTTGTACACAGTACAAGATAAGGATTTTACACCTCTTTTACTAGCAATGTCTCTTGCCTGCTCTCTGAAAACCTGACTTGCCTTCAATCATATGAGGCTTTTTGCTATCTTTAGTAGCGATTTAATACACTTATAAAAGAATGGCAGAACAATCGGCAAAACTTCTGGAAATCTGTTTGGAAAATCCTTTACTTAAGAATCTGGTTAAGGCACTGGCTGAAGAACTCAGTACCAACCAGAACGAGGAGGACGACTGGATTACCACCGAGGAAGCCATGTCCATTCTGAAGATCAGCTCGAAAACAACGCTAAAGAAGTATAGAGACCAGAACGACATCAAATACAGTGCGCCGATTGGTTCAAAGCACATTCTCTATAGCAAATCCTCTTTACTGAAGTTTATTGAAGACAAAGCCAATATGCCATGAATGAACAAGAACTAGCAAGAGGCTTTAACGCCGGATATATTATACAGAAGCACCGTCCTGAAATAGCCGATAGCCTTACCGAGGCTGTCAAAGACAAGCAGGACGAATTCTTTCAAGGCTTAGTAGCTGGGAGCGAGCAGTATGCTAAGGAGCGCACTCAATCAAAGACTATCAGTAAACTCCGAGATACTGTCAGACAAATTCCCCGACCTACTCAAAAAGGTAAGGATAGTCCTGATAAAGGGTTTGAGATCGATCTTTAATTCCGAACATTCTTTCCATAGAGGTGAATTACATTCTTTCTATGTTTACCATGATCGTCAAAGCGGAGGGTTTTTGCCGTTTCGTCTGGGAAGATATTGTGGGTTAGGTCTTTGAAGATTTTCTTAGCGTGACCAAATGGGGCGATAAAGTCAGTAAAAAATAGGTTTTTACCACTATTCCATTCCCCAAAGGTTAGAACAACATCACCCGATAGATATTTCTTCTCAATTTCATCACTGAACCAACCCCATGTGACTAAGCCTATCGGTTCTTCTTTAGAGTTTCTATATATGCGGAATTGGTTTAGATGAACAGGTGGCAGAACTATATCTGAAATGTCCCTTATTTGCATTTTACGATGAACTTTGGAGAGCATAAGCAATGAGGTTACTTCCCCAATAAGCAAGTTTAGCTTTTCAGGAGGAAGTTTGTTTAGCACTCCCTCATGAACATTCTGTGTTTGCTTAACCATTGATCCTAACTAAAAATGAAGTCGTTATCATTTAAAGAATGAAGACCATCTACTCTGAAGATGAAGTCAGAGCCTGCATCTGCAAAATAAGTGTTTAATGTGTCTTGAGTAATTGTCAGGTCAGATATGCTGGTAAATGTAAAAGCTGATAGGTCTATAAGATCATTTCCTTGCTCGAAGTCTTCAATCCTGTCTTGTTCTACACCTGTTGAATGAGTTAAATCACTAAATACAAATATATCATTGCCAATATCTCCAAATAGGTAATCTCTTCCAGCTTCACCATTTATTATATCATTACCCTCAGCGCCATATATTGTATCATCTCCCCCGCCCCCTCTAATTTCATCATCACCATCAAGGCCATAAATAACATTACTTAAGGAATCACCTTGAATTACATCATCATGCCCCGACCCGTAAACGCTTTCAATATTAGTGAATGCGTCTTGATCTCCATTATTGTTTGAAGCAATTCCAGTTGTCATATCTATATCTACTGCAACAGATGAATAATGATAAGAAAGCCTATCAATACCATTACCACCATCGATGTTATTACCTGTTAAGTTGCTATAGATTAGATCATTATCATCACCAGAGTTGATGGTATTAGAGCCAGCATAATGAGAATAAATAGTATCATGGCCAGCACCTGAATTTACAAGATCGTCACCAGCATAGGTATAAATTCTGTTATTGTCGGAATTTCCAGTAATTATATCTCCGTCATCTGAAGCATAGACCCTTTCAATACTAGTGAAAGTATCTTGAGTCCAAGTTCCAGCTATGCCATCAACAGTTCCATTAACCATATCTATATTAACACCACCAGAAGTGTAATAATAAGAGATTCTGTCATCGCCGTCATCACCGTTAAGCGTATCACCGTCAAGCCCTCCGTATAAAGTGTCATCCCCCGCACCGCCATTCAATATATCAGCGCCAGCGTAATGAGCGTAGAGAAGGTCATTCCCCGCACCGCCATTCAATATATCAGCGCCGGAATTTGCATAAAGCCTGTTATCACCAGCATCGCCGGTTAGAACATCATCATAAGCAGAACCATATATACGCTCAATGTTAGTGATTATATCACCTTCAGCTTCACCACCAAAGCCAAGACCAGTGGTTAAATTAACATTTACACCCGCTGTTGAATCTTGATAGCGCGCAGCATCCGATAGACCGTCACCTCCATCTATAACATCAGCACCCTCACCGCCAGAAATATAATCATAGCCGCTTCCGCCAGTTATCTGATCATCCCCAGAGCCACCATTTAAAACATTACTTCCTGCACCGCCGTAAATGATGTCATTGCCAGAGCCGCCTTCAATTTCATCATTACCTATATAACCATCGATGATGTCTGCTCCATCTGAGCCAATAATATCATCATCTCCTTCGCCACCTAGAACTCTTTCAACGTTTGTGATAAAATCTAACCCTATAGAAGAGCCATTTGCAATATTATTTGATAGATCTATAGTCAGATTATCTGTCGATGAATAATAGCTGACAGTATCTTCACCAGCACCTCCATCAATAACATCATTACCCAAATCACCATAGATAAGGTCGTCACCATCTTCACCGAAAATGTAATCACTTCCATTGCCACTATAAATTAAATCATCTCCAGCACCTCCATAAAGTGAATCATTACCATCCTGGCCATGCAATTTATCAATACCACCACCGGCATTTATTATGTCATCACCATCATAACCATAAAATCTACTATCCTGATCATCTCCGGTTATTTGATCACCATGATTACTCGCATAAATTTGCTCTATGTTACTGAATGTGTCTTGATCTCCATTATTGTTTGAAGCAACTCCTGTTACCATATTAACAATTACAGCAACGGAAGAGTACCAATAAGAAAGCCTGTCAAAACCATCGCCACCATCGATGTTATTACCTGTCAAGTTACTATAGATAAAATCATCATCATCACCTGAGTTAATAATACTAGCCCCAGCATAATGAGAATAGATGGTATCATGACCGGCACCAGTATTTACAAGGTCGTCACCAGCATATGTATAAATTCTGTTATTGTCGGAATTTCCAGTAATTATATCACCTCCATTTGAGGCGTAAACCCTTTCAATACTAGTGAAAATATCTTGTACCCAAGTTCCTGTTATGCCATCAACAGTTCCATTAACCATATCTATATTAACACCACTAGAAATGTAGTAATAAGAGATTCTATCATCTCCATCACCGCCATTGAGTATATCACCGTCAAGCCCTCCATACATAGTATCAATACCATCACCGCCATTTAATATATCAGCACCCGTATAATGACCGTATAATAAATCATTCCCTGCTTCACCGTTTAATATGTCATTACCAGAATTTGCATAAAGCCTGTTATCACCAGCATCGCCGGTTAGGACATCATCAAATGCAGAACCATATATACGCTCAATATTAGTAATAACATCACCTTCAGCTTCACCACCAAAGCCAAGCCCAGTGGTTAAATTAACATTTACACCCGCTGTTGAATCTTGATAGCGCACGGCATCAGATAGACCATCCCCACCATCTATAACATCAGCACCCTCACCACCAGAGATATAATCGTAGCCCGCTCCTCCATAGATGAAGTCATTACCAGCATTACCATCAATAACATCATCGCCTACACCACCATAAAGATGATCTTCATCTTCTACACCATAAAGCTTGTCATTGCCTGATTCACCATAGAGCCAATCAATACCTTCATTACCGTATAGAGTGTCATTACCACCTTGGCCGTAAATAACATCCATGCCTTCACCGCCATAAGCATCATCATCGCCTCCACCAGCATAGATAATATCGTCACCTGCGCCACCGATTATTAAGTCAGCCCCATCTCCAGCATCTATCCAGTCCGCACCGTCACCACCATCTATATAGTCATCACCGTCACCACCGAAAATAGCGTCATCTCCAGAACCTCCTATTAGTTCGTCATTTCCATCTCCGCCGAAGATGATGTCATCATCATCGCCTCCATCAACAATGTCATTATCACCGCCGCCAAATAGCCAATCATCACCTGCGCCACCATTAATAGTATCGTCACCGTCACCACCAAACAACGCATCATCTCCAGATTGACCATTGATAGTTTCATTCCACCATGAGCCTACTAGGTGGTCAGAGCCACTTTGCTGTATATAGTCTTTGCCAAACTGAACATTTGTTACTGTGGCTTCAGCTTTACGGGCATACGGATCATATGCATATATATAGTGCTCGCTAGTACTTCCATCAGAGAGCTGAACGTAATTCACAGGAATGAATGGATCGCTATAATATTCCTCAGTTCCATGATTACTACCTTGAGAGTCATCAACTAAAACTCCACCAACAAACTGATTATCAATAAAAAAGTCTTTAATCTCAAAATTGTTATAAGTACTTCTTAAACCAAAATATGTCCAAACTTGAGCATCCATAGATCCAACCTCACCATCTACTATTTCATCATATTCAGTAGGATCAAAACTGCTTGCAGTAGTACTAGTATAAATCCCATCCAAAAGGGTGTAGCTAATTATATCTGGATTGCTTGGATCAAGTGTATCGCTTTGCTGTAACCTATAAACCTTATAATGTCCGCCAAATTTCCCTCTGGAACGCTTAAATTCAGTTATCTCACTGCCATTATAATATTCAGTTTCAAACTCATCCCTAAGAGCCTCCTCATATGCTGTTTCGGAAAGATTTCGTAAGAATGCATTATTCCAGAACTGCTCTTGCACCTGTAGATTCACATCAATATCTGTTTCTCTTAGGTCTATATCAGCTTTTGTTGTTTGGTTTGCATCCGTACTGCTAGTAAACGTTCCAACTCCCGTGCCGCCATCATATGTGACCGCTGATAGATCAATAAACTTATCCGTATCAAACTCAATCCTCTCTATACTATCCGCCCCAGTAGCAAAATGCCCCGCGATAGTCGCTATAGTCACCGCATTGAAAGATATTAGCAGATTATCACCATCCTTTGTAAGGCCAAGGTTTGATTCATTCGTAGAGTCCAACCCTTCAATATAAACCCTATCATTAACACCTTCCACATCCGTAATCGTGTCATTACCTAAAACCCCACTATCATCCGCCTGCAAAACGTAAACATCACTTCCCGCAGCCCCAGTCAGAGTGTCCGTGCCGAGCCCGCCGATCAATATATCATCGCCTTCACCACCATCCAGATCATCGTCACCTTCCTGACCCCACAGATAGTCATTATCCAAACCACCCAAGATCACGTCATTGCCTGTTCCGCCGCCGAGATCATCATCACCTAAATCACCCTGCAAATAATCATCGCCACTATCACCATAAATCAGATCAGCCCCATTGCCGCCCTGCAATATGTCAATACCTTCACCACCGTTGATATAATCGTCACCAGCATCACCCATCATCGTGTCATTGCCAGAATCACCAAACAGCTTATCATTGCCTGCGCCAGCCGTGATAGAATCATTGCCCAGATTACCAAGAATTAGATCATCACCATCACCGCCATCCAGCAGATCGTCACCATATCCACCGTCAATCATATCATCACCGGCATCACCCTGCACAACATCATCCCCGCCAGATGCGAGTATAGTGTCTCTCTCCAAACCGCCTAAAATAGCATCCGCACCCGAACCACCATGGATAAAGTCCTGACCGTCTCCACCAAGGATAGTATCTTCCCCCGCATCACCGAAGATTATGTCATCACCATCACCGCCTTGGATAACATCATCACCCTCAGCGCCGATTAAATGATCATTCCCCGCATCACCGGAAATCTGCTCATCCCCTTCCTTACCTTCAATATAATCATTCCCATCCCCACCAGACATTATATCGCCTGTATTATCTCCTACTAGGATATCTGCGCCAGAGCCACCGATTACATAATCAAACTGACTGCCGTTACTTTGCATTAATATGGTCGAACCGCTAGAGTTTGTAGCCACAAGAGCCTCCACAGTTGTTGTGCCACCCATCCCATCATCAACTTCTATATCTTGTACTTGGTAAATGCTATTAAGCAGCTGCCCTTTATCTCCAAACTCTCCAGCATAAAACTTCTTGCCACTGTAGATGGATGAAAATATCTCATTAGCAGCTAACGCCACAACAATTCCAATTCCTGCTAATGCAGCACCACCAGCAATTATTGCAGAGGTTGCAACAGTACTCCCACCTCCAAAACCTAAGCTCGCACCAACAGCTCCAGCCAATGCTGAACTTGAAGCAAATCCAAGTCCTCCACTAGCAGCAATCGCTGTACCAATAGAAGCTGTTGCGTACGCAGTACCAAAAGCCATACCGACAGAGGTCGCTGTAGCTCCCCAGTCTTGGTCAAAACCATCATTTATTAGAGAGGTTCCCAGCACAGAAAGAGCACTCGCAACACCTAAACTACCAGAAGCTCCCAGAGAAGTTTCCCAGTTGCTGGCAACAAAATTTTGAACAACCGCTCCAAGAATAATACTTGAACCAGAGTTCACATAATCCGTACTATCCCAGCCTGATGAATCGAGCGCGAATTGTGCAGCCATAGCACCAAAGACGCTAGCCATTTGATTAGCTAACTGAATGCTTTCCGATAAATCATCCGCAAGCCCAAGCTCTTGTAACACACCAACAAAATCATCATTGTCAGTTATATTTTGGAGAGCGTCATTAATTTGCTGCTGGGTAGCATTAGGGTCTTGTAGCAAATTATTTAGAGTATTCATCTCAGTAGATAAAATCCCCTCAGCAACTGTTTGACCCAAGCCGCCAATTGCAACTTCAATCGTAAAATATTTTAATGCATCATCAGCATCTAAATTTCCATTTGCTATATCTAGACCATATTTCTCAAAGAAATTGGTCATGGAATCAAAAATGTTATACGTATCAAAAGTATTCTGTAAATAGTTACCAACCTGATTGTTGATAAAGGTAGTGACCGTTTCACCTGCCGAAGTTATAGATTGAAGGACATCGCTTATGAGGTAAGTATTTCCATCGATGGAAGTAGTTTCTCCTTCCGGTACATAGCTGAAAGAACCACCTCCCTCTCTTATCACAGCCCCGCTGGAATAATGCGCGCCACCTTTTAGTTCTCCAATCGCATCTTCCTCATCTAATGCAAAACCATAAAAGGTTTGCTCGTTTGCTCCATCTATAACAGTTGCCTTCTCAGGCAAATATTCAGGCTTTAAAGGAACTTCAGAAAGTGCAACCCCTGCTGTCTGACTGCTCCCAGATATATCAATATCTAAGTCCATCAAGCTTGTATATGCATTAGGAGCTACATAAGATGGGTTGTCAGCATCAAGGTTAATCTTTAGAGAATAGGTCGCGTCATTATCAGCTGGCGTTATATCCCATTGTTCTCCATCGTAGAAGGTGTACATATAGAAACCGTTGCCAGCATCGACAGCAGTTTGTTTGCCAGCTATATAGTTATTCGCAGCTCTGTTAATTAAATCTGCTGATGAAATACCTAAATCTTCAGCAACGGCTTCAAGAGTTTCTGACGATACCAATACTTGCTCAACTAGATTCCCATTTTCATCTGGCATTAAAATCTTTGTTCCACTAGATGCCGGAATTTCATTTCCATTCTCATCAACAATCCCTCCTTGAATCACTTCAAGAAGTGACGTTCCAGTAGGTTCTGTATAGGTATTTAATTGCGCTCCCACCGGGGCAGGTCTTAAAACTATACTATCATTTATATAGTCAGCGGAAGTAACAGAGGGGGCAAGATTCGGCTGTTCAGCTAAAAAGTCATCCCACCCTTCTATAACCTCTTGATGAGCTCTTGCCATTGACCAACCAAAATCCTCCATACCTGATTCAATAGCAGTTCTATATTCCTGCATTGTAATGGCATACTGACCAGAAACCATATCACTCAGCGTTGGGTCAGAGCTAAGAGCAGTGAAGGTATCGTAAGTCCATGTGGCAAAATTACTTGGTATTTGCCCTGGTAAAGCATCAAAATATTCAGCTGCAAGACCAATAACATCAATATTAGTAGCAACCTTTTCTATCTTAAATCCAATCCCGTCTAAGTCAGTATTATTGTCAATAACTCCTAATAGGCCTGCTGATGAAGAGCCATCTTCATTTTGAGCAAAATTCAACTCACCAGCAATTTTATTTAAATCTATTTTGCCAGAAAGCTTGATGTTTTCATTGTTTAACCCTGTAGTTCCCGTAAAACTCAATAGATCACCAATTTTAAATGATGTTGATACATTACCGTCTTGGTCTAGTATAGCTCCTGCGGAGATTACTTTTTGATTAGCTTTTGAAACTAACTGATATTCCCCTGTAGAAGCATTGAATTGAACTTCTGAAATATCATTTGAAAATTTAAAAACTGTTGTAACATTAAAGCCTGTCTCAGAGTTATAAGAAAAACTTGCATCAACATATGCCTGATCAATTTCTGACCACAATTCTGCCTCATTCCAGTTGCTTCTTAGAGTTACGACATATGTGTCATTAGTCACTGAACCCTTATTCTCAATGCTTATATTTTCTATGCCAAACTGCTGAATTGCATTTAAATAACTTTGCTCTTGTGAAAAGCTCTCAGCATTTTCATATCCTGTTCCTAAAACTGCCTTAATTTCTTCTGTTATGTTTTGATTGGTCATTGAGAGTCTCCATAGTTGGTTAGTTTATCTTGATAAATTTGTGGGAATATTTCTTGAACTTCGTTAATATTCATTCCAGCTTTGATTCTATCGTCGTATAGTACCTCGAATAAAAGCCAGTCTAGTTTTGTCATTTTGATGATTGCTCCATCATTGAATGCTGAAAATTGAAAGCCATTTATGTCATTCATTAGCCCTAGTGATTGAACTAACTCTTCTTCAAGGCAAGCTTCAAAAATATTTGTATTTAGGAAGATGAAACCGTACCCGATTTGGTTTTTATCAAATAAAAAGACTTTACCAAAACATTGTGCATTTGTATTGTAGAAGGTGTTCACTAATTTATTCCATATCGTACCCGTTTCATCAATTGACAACAAATCTTTAGAGAATAAAAATTTTACATCTTTATTTGGTTGGCTTGATACGAATAAATAAAATTCAGGATTTGAAGGCTCATTTGCGAAAAGAATTTTGAAAGGCACCAAATCCTCAATCTTATTTAGAAAGGTTTTAACTAATCTATAATGATATTCTGAAATATCTGTCATTAGAAGTATCTCTAAATTTTCTTCTCTTTTGTTTATCAATTTAGAATGAAAGACTTTATCCTCTTCCAATTCAGTTCCAAAAGCAATCCCTTCAAAAGCATACCAAACGCAAGCCTCTTCATTAATGCACTCTTCAACCGTGGTAGCCTTGTAGCCACCTTTTTCTCTGTGTTCAGCTTCTAATACTTTCCTCTCTTCAAGATTTTTTTTAGCCTGATAAGACTGGTAAAATGGATATAATGCCCATGCCAGTCCAATTATAATTAATGCTATTATGGCTTTCTTCATTAAGTTTCTAAGCCTCCATAGTTGGTTAGTTTATCTTGATAAATTTGTGGGAATATTTCTTGAACTTCGTTAATATTCATTCCAGCTTTGATTCTATCGTCGTATAGTATCTCGAATAAAAGCCAGTCTAGTTTTGTCATTTTGATGATTGCTCCATCATTGAATGCGGAAAATTGAAAGCCGTTTATGTCATTCATTAGTCCCAGTGATTGGGTGATCTCTTCTTCAGTACATTCTTTGAAGAAATTATAATTCAAGAATATTAATCCTGCACTAATAACACTTGTATCCTCATTAAAAAAGCTGTTTGCAAAGCATATTCCCTCCCTATCCTTTAGAGTAGATATTATTTTATTGTAGAGATAGTCGTTGTCATAAATTTCGTGCAATTCGTTTTTAAGATACCCATGTATATCCTTAAATGGGTCATGTGAAGAATATATAATATAGTCACCTTTCCCTTGATAGATGGCTGATACTTTAAATTGAGTAAGATTGTTTATTTTTGTAAGGTGATCTTTTAGATATTCTAGTTGCTCCTTTGTCAAATCAGCATCAATCAAAAATTCAGTGTCTTCTGTTCGTTTTTTTATAGTTTCACCGGCGTTTTTCAAGTTATTTCCGTCTCCATAAATTTCAGCCCCCAAAGCAATCCCTTTAAAAGCATACCAAACGCAAGCCTCCTCATTAATACACTCTTCAACCGTGGTAGCCTTGTAGCCACCTCTTTCTCTGTGTTCAGCTTCTAATTCTTTCCTCTCCTCAATATTTTGTTTAGCCTGATAAGACTGATAAAACGGGTGTAATGTCCAGAGAAGCGCGATAACTGTAATTACTATAATAACTTTTTTCATTACCTCATACCTACTTAGGCCTTTCAGCAACCTTCTTTTTAATAAAATTGATGAAAGCTCCATTGGCGTTATCAGGTTTAAATCCTTTCAGAAGCTGCATTGAGAACTGAGAATGCAATTCATCAAAGCTCCATCCTGTTCCAGCTACTTCAGTTATTCGCCTCCCCTGCTCTATTGTCTTTCTGCTGATTGCCGGAACCTCTTCAATGTTTACGAAATCCTGCCTCAATGAGAAGTTTACTATATCATTGTTACTAAGGAATATTGTATAATCCGGCAGATGATTCGTCTTTTCTATCTGTTTAATGAAATATCGGAATTTTGGCAAAGAAGAAGTTGAGCCAGTTTTGTCTTTTAGCTTATCTAAGCTTATCTTCCATTCTTCACTTTTCCCACAATGCTTTCTGGCAATCTCATAAACCCTGCGTTCTAAGGGTTTAGCAAGTCGAAAATAGTCTCTGTTTATTGTCAGGACTTCTTTTCCTAATATTGAATTATAGAACCAGTCAGAAAGAGTGATTTCCAACCTGATCATTCTGTTCTTTACCTTGCTACTCTCAATAATTTCATAGCTTTCTATTAAACCAAAAGCCCTGGTAACTTCTCTCTTGTTTGTCTTAATATTAGTCTTGATACTTGCTCCTCTAAGCCTATCCAGAGCATTCCTCAACAGCTCATACCCTTTCCCATTTGTTGGTCTGTTAGTAGCTACCAGTAAATCGTGACTAGATATCCTCAATGTCTTTGGAGGTATATTCCCTTGGTTGATCTGATCCATCAAAAGAGAACCACAATACAGCAATACATCTTTGTCGAATATTGTAGGCAACCCATATGTACTTGGAGCTATGGTCACGCTTACATTGTCCTTCTTATACTCTAGCTTTCTTAGGTCTATTTTTTTAGATAATGAGAATAAGGGATGTTCCATAGAAGCTAAGTCGTCTTTGAAAGGTAGATTATCGAATATATCCGCTATGAAAAAATCTTTAGTCGGGTGTCTATCTGGCAGTAGAGATAGGTTTTCAGGAGTTTGTAGCACTTTATTAGTCATTCTATATCTTCGGAACTTCAGGAATGAACCTAGCCATTATCTAACCTATTAGCAAGGAGTTTTTTCGGAACTTCAGGAATTCTTTCTGAAAATGGCTGTCTAATTACTATACAAATACTATTTACTACTGCTTTTTAATAACTAAAAGACGTACGGAACTTCAGGAATACACGTTCGGAATATTAGGAATAGACGTACGGAACTTCAGGAATACACGTTCGGAATATTAGGAATAGACGTACGGAACTTCAGGAATGCCCTCTTCTCTCAAAAGTACAGATTTCCAAAATTTCAGGAGGTTTACAAGCTACATAACACTACACTAACTTAATAAATAACACTATTTAACACTAGACAATATTGAATTCGCTAACGCGAATAAATTATACTATTGCTATTGAAAGTAAAAAAGAGAGATTTTTCGAGCTAGTGCACTATGGGAATATATCGTGCTTTCTTTCTCTCTTTTTAAGCAGATAGCAAGATTTCTTTTTTTAACGATTTAAAGATTGGTGTTTAGCAAGAAAAAGAGAAAACCAGTTTTCTTTATATCGCTATTTCGTGCTAAGTAGAAAAATATATAGCACGATAACTTGCTAACGTGATTTATTTACATCGGTCTAGCACGATAACTTGTTTTCCATATATCTTGGTTGCGTTTTTTCTTTCTTTCTCCCCTCTCTGAACCTTAGAATAAGGTGAACTAATCGGAGAAGAAATGAAAATAGGAATTCTTTCGCAAAAGGGAGGTGTCGGAAAATCAACTCTCACCAGAGCATTGGCAGTAGAATACGCAAGAAACAAGTGGGAAGTGAAGATAGCGGACATGGATCTTAAGCAATCCACTTCAACCACATGGAACAGAAAAAGAATGGATAATAATTTTAGACCAAAAATCTCAGTTGAACCATTTTCTTCTGTTCAAGATGCACTAAAAAATCAAGAGAGCTATGACCTGATAATTTTTGATGGGGCAGGGCAGGCAGATATTCAAACGCTCGAAATAGCAAAGGTCTGCGATTACATAATTTTGCCTACCGGAGTTACCGCTGATGATCTTGAGCCGCAAGTTAAACTTGCACACGAACTAAAAAAGAAAGGTATAGCCAGGGAAAGAATAGGAATATGTTTGAGTAGAGTAGGGAGTAGTAAAAATGAACTGGAAGCTGCTCAGGAATATATTGAAGCAACAGGCTATACATTCCTAGGAATGATTATGGAAAAGACTTCTATCGGACAATGTTCTGATACAGGCTTGGCTGCAAATGAGACTAAATATGATTCAATAAACGCAGTCGTAGATAAGCTCATACAAAATATATATGACAGAATTCAAAAACTTGAAGAAGCGGAGGTGAAATATGGCTAATCTAAAAAAACCAAGCAAATCTATGATGAGGAAAGGGTTGCCACCCAAAGAAGATGAAGCCAGTAACAATCTGGCGGAAGTTGTCACTAACGAGAAAACTAAGGAAAAACCAAATACTCAGCTTACAAAAGTTGTGAAAGAGGAGATACGCCCGCTTAACTTCAAAGTTCCCAATTCATTCAGGAAAAGATTTAAGAATTATGCTGTAAACAACGACGTAACTATGTCTGAATTATTGGTTAAGTGCTTTGAGCATTATGAAACCAATTTAAAAAAACAAGAAAGCCGTTAATCGTGCTAGCACGATAACAAGATTTCTTTATTATGATAATTGACTCATGTCTGAAGTATTTAGCTATAATGCACAATGGGCAAAAGAGAATATTTCTCTGCCAGAACTCCTAAGTGTGTTTGGGCATGAGCCTGTTAAAATCACCAAAAGCGGGCATGAATATTGGTATAATTCACCATTCAGATATGAAAAAGAACCAAGCTTTCATACCTCTTATCTAGGAGGTAAATGGATATGGAACGATTTTGGAAGAGGGGATGTGAAAGGCAATGGTAACGTGATCGGATTCCTTAAATTACATGAAAATGTATCTGTGAGTGAATCTCTAAATATTTTGAGAAATCTATTTCCTCACAGAGGACAGCCTATCTCATGGAATAAAGTAAAAAAACTACCGCTGTTTGAAAATATGTCATTAGCGGGGCAGGGTGCTCCCAGCCAAAAGGATCAAGGGAGCTTAAAAATAGAGAGTACTACTGAAAAAATTTGGGATAAAGCCCTAATCGGCTACTTAGCAGGAGAGCGTTGTATCAATCACAAACTAGCCCTGCCATATTTGGCATGTATAAAATATACCAATGCACAGACTGGTAAATCATACCAGACTCTTGGTTTTGCTAATGAGTCGGGCGATTATGAGTGCCGCGACAAGTATTTCAAAGGAATATTAAAAGCACAAGATGCACATGATAGAAATACAGCAAAAGACATCAGCTTTATTCCTGGGTCAAAGGGTGATGAGGTAGCCGTCTTTGAAGGCTTTATGGACTTTTTGACGGTACTGACCATCAAAAATATCCCTGTACTTCCTGTTGATGTTGTAGTGCTCAATATGGTGAATATGAGACGGAGAGCTATGGATTTTATCCGTTCTCAGAATTACCAAGCTATATACACGTTTTTCGACAATGATAGTGCAGGGGAGAAAACGACCAAGCTATTTCAGGATGAGCTTGGAGATGTTGTTAAACCACAGAATCATCTATACCAAGGCTATAAGGATTATAACCAGCACTGGCAGGAACAGCAGAAAGCTTCTTAATTTTTCTTTTCAATAGCATCATAAATTTCTTCTAAGGATTTCACCCTCGCGCCTAGCAATAAAAATAGGTTGCGACCGTGTTGCCCGGACGGGCTGCCCGCACCACTCTCACCGATTTTTCTTTGTAGTTGCTACCCCATCCTCGCCGGAAGGCAGAAGGGTAAAGCGAGACAGCTATAACCCTTTAATAACAACTAAGTGGAAGAAAATGGAAAAGAAGGATGCAAATAAACTCAAATTAGGCCTAAAGGAATTTACAGGAACGGAGCAATACTATTTTAACCCGTTATTTCCTGAGCATAAATATACGGACGGGGTGAAGTATTTAGCAGAACAGGCAAGTGCTTATTGGCTTATCGACTTCATTTTTGGCTATTGCGAAATTCCAGCTTTGGACGGAGAGTCTTTCCAAGTGTGGAAGCTAATTGTAAAGGAAGATAATTCCGCCTTGATAAAGGTAGAAGACGGGAATGACAACCTGCTCAAAAGCTTCAAAATCCCGTTTACGGATTTTCCATTGGAGCAAATAGACCTTTGGCTAATTGACCAAGTGCTGATTTTACCAAGTGAATACTAAGAGGGAATGCCCATGACTGTAGAAGAATTTGAAAAACATCTAAAAGCAGAGGGCGGATATTACTACCGCCCCAACATCACCGTCCATTATTATGACAATAAGGAAACTGGCGAGGGCGGTTTCTGTGGAAACTATAAAGGAGAAGAAACGGAAGATTTCGATAGCCTTCAGGCTTTGATGGATGCCCATGACTGGGTAGAAATCCCTAATAGCTTGGATGATGAATCTTGGCCAATGTGCAGAAAGCTCCCTGAAAAGTATGAGTACGGAATATGGTGGGAAGGTATCGACATCGAAATAACCTATAAACCCAAATGGGTTGCGCTATATGACCATATTGAGGTGAGGGCAAGGCAACCCCTTCCGATTACAGAAACAGGCTACAGGAGCATCTTTCTGACCGAAACAGAAATAACAGAAGCAGGAGGTGCGGTCGAACTGGTGAAGTATCTACTGGAAAAGGACGCAGACTCAACTGACTGGCAGCAATACAAAGAAGAGAGCAGGCAGGAAACCTTATTCTAAATACTGCGGGCTTAAAAGTTTTCCTTGCCCGATGCCAAGGGCAGGGTATTTTATCAACTCTAATTAAAGGAGAATAATTATGGCATATAACAACACAGTAAAACTCATCGGTAACCTAGGAGCGGAAGCTAAAATCATCGAAGGAGAGAATAAAACCTTTGCAGCCTTACGTCTAGCCACTACTGATACCTATAAGGATAAGGAAACGGAAGAGTGGAAAGACAAAGCCACTATTTGGCATGATGTCATTGTATTCAGTCCTGCGCTGATAGAGGAGGTCAAATCTTACAAGAAAGGAGCAAGACTGGAAATTGACGGCAGTATTTCTTATCGTGAATTTTTGGTAGGCATAGACGGGAAAGAAGTGACCAAAAGGGAAGCTTCTGTACTTGCATATAAAATACAGCAAGCACCACTTGTAAAAAAGGACGCTGCATAAAATCGGTTTGAGGGTTCCTCTACGAGAAGCCCTCAAACACTAGATTTCAGCTCTTCCGTAGCTTCTCAATATAGCTGTATTTTTCCTGTATTCGAGTGTGCATTTGGTGTATTCCTGACTGTATTCGGTGTACAAAATTGCGCCGCAGGAACATCGGTGCTGCTCCTGCGTCTTTGAATAGATTTAGGGTAGAATAAGACGTGCCAAGTCGCGATTTTGAGAGAAAAAATACCTACTGAAAATCCTCAAAGCGAATGGATGAAACCTGCACCTCATCTTTCTCTACGTCGGTGAACGAGCTGTCAGGTTCCTTGATCCAGATGACGCGATGTTGAATGATATTATCGAATAGCTGTTGTAGGTTTTTCCCTACGATTATGACCTGTATTCGGGTTGTGCACAATTGTATTTCTGTGTCGCCATTGTATTCCATTGGTGATACAAGGTCGTGATAATGGATAGCCTTTTGTTCTCCGAGCGCAGTTGTGAATTTGAGAGCTACGGACATACCGTCGCGTTCATGAGCGAGGCCGTAAAACGGATTATTTCCTAAACCTTTTACAGCAGCAGATGAACCGTGCTTATAGCGGAGAAACTCAGGTATGGATTTACTTTGTTCTGACTGGTGCATTCTTCACTGGTTGAGGTGGTTTAGGAATCATGCTGATCACTTTATCCTTTTGATTTTGCCACTTATTTCCGACGCTTTCAAGCTTAGATTTTCCTGCCCGATAAATGGAGCCGATCACTTTAAGCTTGTCTTTTATGCCCTTCTCTTGTGATTGTTGTTGAGAGGCGAGTTCGGATGCAGTCATCCGTTGTGCGGAACGCTGGACGGATTGCATCAAACCCTGTTTATCATCGGTATGGATGGAGATTTCAAACTTTCCCCTAGAAGCGGAAACGTAGAACTGCTCTTTACTTGCAGCTCTTCCGGTCATGGAGGATTGCATCAATATCACACGGTTGACGGATTTTCCCTGAGAGGCAGGAGAGGTGGTATAGTAACCATGAGTTAGGTTTCCAAAGTGTCGGTCGAGGGTCACATCATTCCTGCCCGTGGAGGCAATGATATTTCCTTTCTTGTCAAATCCTTTTACTGTGAGGGTGTTCCCGTTATTGAGACGTTTTTTCTCATTAGAAAATCCGTTTTGAGTAATTCTAATCTGGTCGCCAACCGCAAGAGGTGTTGCCGCTAAACGATACACGGAAAACTTACTAGCTGCTTCTAGGGGCAACGTTCTTTCCTCTTTTCTGTCAGGAGTGGTGACACGTATTGCGCCGTTTTCGTCTTTGCCTAAAACCTGGTACTTAGTGCCACGTTTTATACCGCCCTTTACATTTTGATGGAATTGTATGACTAGTCCTTTCTGATAATTCGTTGGGTCTTGCTTTTCTGCGTCGGTCAGGGACAGGTTTTGCTGAGTGGTATAAATCCGCTCCTTTCCACGGATTACGCCTTCTTTCTTTAACTTCTCTCGGATAGTGTGAGTGACAGCTTTTCCTTGTTTATGAGTAGTAGCTACGATGAGCACATTCTCCTTTTGTTTGAGAGCTTCAGCGTATTCTTCAGCTACATTTTCGCGGGCTTCTGTAAAGCTGTCCGCTTCTCTAATAGCTCCCATCTCATCCAGCGTTTGTAAACCGTTTTCCAGGTTTCCGCCAGATATGGATTTTATGGCACTTCTATAAACCTCATTTTTCTGGCGTTGGATCTTCGTGATGGTAGCAGCTTTGATGCCGCCGAACTGCTCAATGATCCGCAGCGCATCCCCCCTTTCTACGGAGCCATGCTGTTTTATATCACCCGTCAACAGAATACGGGCATTCTGCTTTTCGGCTACTTCGATAATACGGTTCATGGTCTGATTGCCGACCATGCCTGCTTCATCTATCCAGATGACCCCGTCTTTCACATCGGCTTGCAGCTTTTCACTTTGGAGTAATTCCGCAATGGTGGTGGCGTTTTTAAAACCGTCACCACGTTGAACTTCACGCGAAGCGGCAGAAGAGGGGGCGAAGGCACCGAAAGCGATTCCCTGTTCGCGTACTCCTTCAGCAACTTCTTTGATCGACCAGGTCTTTCCTGTGCCGGCACCACCGGCAACAACGGTGATGAAGTCACGGGAATTAAGCACATGCTGCACGGCTCCGGCCTGTTCAGCAGTCAATTGCTCATTCTTTATCTCATAATCGGGATTGAGCGGCTTGAATGTACCACGACCGTTACGGGATTTATCTCGTAGTATTTGCTCTTCTTTTACCGATTCACGGGTCGTATAGATGGTTTCTTCCGTTTTACTATCCTTGCCTTTGAGAAGGTCTTTACGGCTTTCCAGAGCCTCTCTAATAGCCTCTGGTGTAGCTGCTCCCATGCTCCGCTTGAGAGCTAATGTCATCAGCTCTTTATCCGTAGCAACAGACTTTCTTTCTAGTGCATGATCAAGTGCATAGGTAACTGCTTCATCAGGCGTTATTCCTTTTTTCTTTTCAATAGCACTACCCTTCCCAAGCGTCCAGGTACCACCGCTAGAGTTGTCGCTCTTAGCGTTGCGTATCAACTCCATTTCGGCAGTAGTGAGGCGAGAAGCCCACTGCTGCCGCAGCTCATCCCGGCTATAGCCGGTGCGCTTGCCTGCTCTGGTTTTGGCTCCGAGTTCGGCTCTGTCTTCTTCGTAAGTCAAGCCTAACTCGTCGGCTTTATCATTGATCTGGCGGGTACGATTGGAGAACTTGTCAATGGTGGAACGACCAAAACCGGCAAGTTCAAAATCACGTTCATTGCGCTCAATTTGGTAGCCGACAGCTTGCAGCCTATCTGCTAATCGTGAGTTGAATACAGTCTCAAAATAGGACGCATTACGTTTGATGTCACCAAATTGAGCAGCCTTTATCTTTCCTTCTTTTTTGTCGTAAGTGGCATTGAATACAAATACATGCTGGTGTAAATGTGGGTCAGGAATACCGCCAACTGGTCTTGCATCGGTATGTGTGAATGTTCCCCAGAGTAGATTTGCTGTATTCCGATTTGTATTTTTTCCGCGTGCTCTTACCCTTGTAGCAGCACTTTCTTCGATCTCATTCATGGTGGTATTTACGGCCTCATCAAATGCTCGAAGAATGTCTTTATCTTTGGTCTGAGCATAGACTATCGAGACGGATTTAGGAACGGAGAAAGTGAAGTCATATCCGACCCGTCGCGAGCTTGAATTACGCGCTGTCAATTGTTCGCCGGAGACCGGATTCTGGTTCTCGGCAATAGCTGCAAATTCATCTCTTTTTACGTCGCCGTGGAGGCCGATTCGCTCTGCTAATCGACCGCGCCATTGACCGATTATTTCGCCCTTCTCGGCGTAATAATCTGATTTAGTCAAACCCTCGCTAAAGTATTTAGTGGCACCGGATGCGGACTTACTTACGGTAATTCTTAGCATGTTTTAGCTCGTTTTGACTAGTTTAAATTTTAGTTACAGGCGTCTCCCCTTAGCACAGCTAGAGGACTTATTCGCAAGGTAGCAGTGATTGAAAATCAGTGCAATAGGGTGAATTTGGAAAACGCGGGAAAACTGGAACGGGGAGAAGCCGATAGTACTATTTCGGTCACTACAAAGAGTAGATTTGAGATCAGCTATTTTGCTGATGAAAGAAAAAATCTCAAAGAGAATGACAAGAAAGTTTAGTAAAAAGGTCACTGATCTTGACCATCCATTGATCGCTTTTTCAGACCATCCTGATGACATCTGGACGGTACGTGATGCCGTGCGAGGAGTGCAGATTTTTGGAGGCATCGGGTCGGGCAAAACTTCGGGCAGTGGCCGAGCATTAGCGATGTCTTTTTTACGCTCAGGATTTGGCGGAATAATTCTAACCGGCAAGGTAGATGAAACGGAGTTGTGGATTGAATATGCTAAGCAAACAGGTCGTAGCAAAGACCTCTTGATCTTTAGCGAACAGAGTAAGTATCGTTTCAATCCCCTAGAGTATGAGTTGACCAGAGAAGGAGAGGGAGCAGGTCAAACTGAGAACCTTGTAGCTCTCTTTACTTCCTTAGCGAAAATGGGCAATCGTTTAAATGGAGGAGGTGCCGGTTCCGGCGATGATCCTTTCTGGGATATGGCATTACAGAGACTCATCAAAGCCTCAATTGATCTGCTAAAACTATCCAGGCAAGACATCACGGTGGCGAACATTACCAAGGTCATTCGTGAGGCTCCGACAGGACAAGATTATCGTAATGATTACAACCAGCTTGTGGGGCTCAGCAGCGATGGAAACGAAGAAGCCTATAACAATCTAAATGAGTGGGCAAATAACAGTTACACTATCTACTGCATGGTATGGGCAGAGAACCAAGAATTGAATAAACAAGACAGTACTACTTTAGAGGTGGTTAAGGGATACTTCCTTACTGATTTTGCTATTCTGGCTGAAAAGACTCGTAGCTCCATTACAGAGTATTTCTATGCTTTTGCGAGTCCTTTTCGTTCAGGCTTACTGGCTGAGTATTTTGCTGGAACCACCAGCGAAGAGATTTTGCCGGAGGTAACCTTTGAAGGAAAAATTATCGTTCTGGACTTCCCGATAAAGAAGTACTTGCAATTAGGTATTTATGCCCAGTCAATCTATAAGAGATTATGGCAACAGGCAGTAGAACGTAGGGACACAAAGAAGTACCCTGTGCCCGTATTCATGTGGGTAGATGAGTCACAATATTTCCTCAGCGAAGAGGATATGATGTTTCAAACAACAGCCAGGAGTTCGAGAGCATGTACGGTTATGCTGTCTCAGAACATCTCCAATTACTATGCTACGATTGGCGGTAAGCATCCACAACAAAGAGTGAATTCCTTACTTGGTAACCTTGCCACTAAGATTTTCCATGCCAACAACGACTATGTCACGAATGAATGGGCAGCAAATACCATCGGAAAGACCTTTCAGATAAAAACAGCTTCAAGCGTATCGTCTCAAAACGATTCAATTTCCGTTAGTGAGGCACTTCACTTTCAAGTCGAACCGCAGGAGTTTACACTGTTACTCTCCGGATCGGAGGTTAATGATTTTGATGTGGAGGCTTATGTGACTAGTGCCGGTAAGCGATGGAGTAATGGTGCTAATTTTATTAAGGCAGTATTTAAACAAAAATAATCATGAGATATAGAACTCGAACCGGTAAACCATTATCTGATCACGCAGTAATTGGCCAATTAGGTGATAGTACAAAGGGAATTCTTAGCGGTTCTCCTAGTGCAACGGGAGGTCTTATTTCTTCCCTATTCAGTTACTTTATTGGTATATCTGCCTTTATCACTAAATCCTTTTTGAGGACTAGGCTTGGAGAGCGTAGTTTTGGTTTCTTAACAATAATACTCGTTTATTTCATCGTACTACTCATTAACCTTACCCCTGCTGCTTACGCACTGAACGTACAGTACATGCTTGGCAGAGGATTGCAGGAGGTATTTGGGTTGAAGATTCTAGCGGCTGTAACCGCCCCCTTCGCTGTTCCCTATTATATCTATGTTGGCGGGAACGACTATCCGGGATTTAGTCCGCAATTGCCATACTCGCTATTAGTTCTAGTTTCAATAGTTATAATTCTTGGAATTGGTCATCTTGTAAGCGTATATACAAGAAGAGCGAAAAATGAGGTCATCCACTCTAATTATAGCGGTGATAGTGTGTTCTTTGGTTGGCTTTCAGGAAAGCAAATAGGAGATTTTGAATTTACCCCCATCAGAATTCGGATGCTCGTTGAGCCTTTCGCCGTTCTTGTACTTGCTTATCTAATCAAACAGTATCTAGGATATTCCGATTTGGCGTTTGTGTTAGCGGTAAGTGCGGTGTGTCTATTTCTTGAAGAATATCGTTTGTATGTAGAGAATAGGCGATTCATTCTAGACCTACTTGATGGCCATTTAGATGCTGCGTATGCAGGTCAAGTGCAAGAAGAACATGGGCTTACCAATAAAAATTCCGCCAAGAGCTATACAGCATCGATTGGCGGAACTAAAAATCGGCAAAAGGAGCCTAGAGGTAGTACTAGTAATTATAGAGCAAAAGTGCTTTAAAGATTAGCGGGTCAAACTTCGTTCATCCCTGGAAAGAATCCGACCTCGTTGGTTTTCACTCGGATTAGGAACGCGCGAACGCTGAACACCGGCGGTGTAGCTTTGGCTAGCTCCTTTGGCAAGGATAGCTTGACTTTGAATTTTTGGTCCTCTGCGGACAGTGCTCTCGATTTGCTTCCGCATATTTTTCTTTGGCGGAATAATGATCTTCTTTGCCATGTTGGTAAAGTTTGTGGTTAAGAAATATGCCTACAAATTATCCTTGGTAAGGCGTATTTCTAAGGGATCGAGGCATTCGGTTTTGGGTCTTCCGGAGTTTTCCGAAATAGTCTCAAGAGCGTTAACCATTTCTTTACTAATTGATGGTATAATGGCTGCGAACAAGGAGATGTATGGTGCCAGGAAGAACTAAAGAGCAATTACAACAGATTTATGAAGACCTATTAATAGTGAGAGAGGTAATCAATGAACTCCATGAGCTGGGCGAACTTTGGCCTACGCCAATGAATGGCAAAACTTGGGAAGAGGAAAAAAATGAGCACTACTTTGCTGGTATCAATGCGATGACTGACTTGATCCGCTCGGGTAGAATTAAATCATGTGAGATGATTTCAGGTTGTGAAGGGTGGGTTCAAGTATTGCAAAACCAAAGAACGAAAACAGGCTTTTGGAACCACTACGCATGGGAATATCATTCCAGCTCTGTTAGGTCAATCAACAATGACACTATTTCCATTGACGAACTGATAAATGACTTAGAGTTAGCCGGAAGGGGTAGATTGTCTGAAGAGCAATTAAATCAGCTAAATGAGAATATTAATAGTTTTGGTGATTCAGCTTGTGACCCAAGAGCTATGCTGGAAAATCGTGGAAATTCGATTGAATCAGAGAACAATTTTTCACTACCTAAAGTGAATAATGTAAATTGTCATTTTAAGGTATAAAATCCAAGAAGTTTTTTAAAACATCAATGAATGATTCTTTTACAAGGCAATCTGAGTCCTGGAGCTAACACTCCGCTGATGAGTTGGATTCTACTTTTTCTGATAGTTGGCATAGTAGTTTACAGAATTTTAATTTATCCGAGACTAAATCGTACAACACCCAAGAAAGGGGTGTCAGAAGACAAAGTCCAAAAAGGAAAAAGTTCTCCCTTAGAAAATAAACTTGGCAGCCTAGTAAAGGGACTTGATGGCCAGCTTATTAATTCTGCCCGCTTTGAATCCCCATTATTGGCTGCAATTTTCACTAAAACACCATTGCAGCTTACCATTGCTGCTTTGATATTTATCATCTTTCTTTTCATTTGGGGGGAATGGCAAGCTGGCTTGATAATGCTAGGAATAGTTGCTTTGGTTCTTTTGTTTCATTCCATCAGATACATTTCTATATGGAGAAAAGAAGAAGGTGGTAAGGATATTCTTAACGGATTATATTGGTACTATAAGGATGCACAGAAAAGCCTGGACTATCTAATTAAAGCAAGCGAAGCTAATGATGATCCTTTTATAGCGAGCCTGATAGCTAAAAAACTTGATAAAATAGAGTCACTTAAGCCAGAAGAAGAAAGGGAGTATTCAGAAGCCATCAACTGGTATGAGCAAGTAGTCAACAACCCGAGATATGATATTAGTGGTTCTCTGGACACTTTAATTTGGTTGAAAATTGGCGAAGGTGAGTATGAAGATGCACTTCATTATTTGACCATCCTACAAAGCAAATATGAGGTTCAATCTCCAAAGGAATATTCAGCCGCATATTTGGGATTGGCCGAGAAGCGTGAGTTCCAGTGTGATGTACAGGAGGCAATTGAATATTATGAAAAGGCACTAGAGATAGACCAAGCAGTGAATCCTTACTTGCATTACGAAATTATTAGTAAGCTCACATTTCTGTATGGTCAGATCGGAGATTTTACACAGTCCAAAGCCAAGGCAAATCAATTATTGAAGCTCTACCTTGAAGGCAAATATAAAATAGGCTTCCGTGAGTTCATCGAAGAGGCCTCCTATCCATTTAAGAGCACTTCGGATATTGATGGGTTTGTCTTAATGCTATCCGAGGGATTAAATGCCAATGCTACTGAAGACATATCGATAGAGTTCAAATCATATCTCGCTGCGTTTTTGCGTGCAGCGGGGAGACCCCAACAAGCAGAGGTTTTTGAACAAGATTTACTTCAGAACCACGGCAAAAAACTGTCTGCTGATATCCAAAGAAAAGGTAATCAACCGAACTTACTTCACACCAGTGAAGGCAAATGGGATTGGGATCAAGTTATAGCTATTTGCGATGAGGCAATACAGGAGAGTCAAGGTGATAAAACTTACTATTATCGAAGCTTGATTAAAGCTCTTTTCTACAAACGGAACTCGAAGGAAGCCCTTGATAATTTAGATACCCTTATTGGATTAAAAATGAACGATAGCAGTATCTATTTTTCCGATGAGGATTTTCGCCTCTTCGCTAACTTATATCAAGCTGGTTGCCAGAATGACAAGGCTATTGAGGTCTATAAAATGTGGCTAGCAAGTGAAGAAAAAGGCTCATCTATTGGGGAGGATAAAGTTAGGTGGATCGAAAGTAGAATAAAACAATTGAGTTGATTATCCTATTTCATAAGGATTAATCACCTTCAAGCCCTCAAACTCGAAATCCTTAACATTTCTTGTGGCGAGACAAGCTCCGCGCCCTAGAGCGATTCCGGCAATTTGTACATCTCGAATGTCACAGTTCCTGCCATTCCGTTTTTGCTCGGCATTTAATTCCCCAGCGGCTATTGCGGCATTAGCATCGAACTCTATTATTCTTTGGGGAAACTTCTCCCTGAGCATTCGGTTGAATGAATTCTGCAATATTTCTTTTTTCCTGCCATCAGGCATTAAGTTGAGACCGAACTGAATTTCATAAACGGAAATGGCATTCTGCCAGATCAGTTCTCTGCCGGTAGAGTTGTACCACTTCATTACATTGGGTTCAGGCTCCGTCTTCATTATTTCGGAGACAATATTTGTATCCAATATTATCATTCATCCTCGAACGGATTACGAGTTGTAAAGCCTTTCTGTTCTTCGATTTCGAAGTCTAGTCCCACTTCCTTAAAGTATTCAGCTAACTCAGTACCAAAACCTGTCTCCTTTTTCGAAACCGCATTCTTGATAATTTGACGTACTTCTTCTTCCATGCTATGCCCATGTAGCTTGGCATTCATAGCAAGTAGGTCTTTCACGTTATCGTCTAAATTTCTTACGATGATCTGTGCCATCACACAACTCCTTCATTTATCGGTATATGATAGCACGGACTTAAATCGATAGCAAGAGAAATCGTCAGTGTTAAGGCCGTCAGTCCAATACATTGAAGACGACAAATGTCAATTCGGTTAAGCTTTGCAAGATGAGAGTAAACGGTGATGATTTTTATTCCAGCCGTTATGGTTCCCTAATTTGGGTATTGGATCATTCTTCCCTTTTTCAGCTGCACTAAGATACATCTTGTCTCACCCTCTGCAAGGCACGCTTCGTCTTAGACCATCAATTTTTTGGGACAAGCCGCAATAAATGGCTGTTCTTTCCTTGCACAGGGTTCACCTTCACTGATTCTAGGTTCCGCAAAAAGGGCAGATGCCCAATTACCAACTTAACAAATAGGAACCATGTCAAATCAGAAAAAATCATCATCAGACACTTATCAAATCTACATCGCTTCTTTATCCGACTATAATGCTGGTATTCTTCACGGTAAGTGGGTTGATGTCGAAGGTCTCACCGCTGACGAGATTCAAGAAGAAATCAACGAAATTCTCCGCACCAGTCCATACACCAAGCAATACGGTGAAGTAGCCGAAGAATGGGCTATCCACGATTTTGAACTAGGTGGTATCCGCATCTCCGAATATGAAAGCCTGGACACTATCGTCAGCATAGTAGAAGCACTAGCCGAACACGGTGAAGCTTTTGCGATTTATTACAACAATGTCGACAACCTGGAAATAGCCAGCAACAACTTTGAAGATGCCTATTTAGGTGAGTATGACTCTTTCCTAGACTACGCCACCGAAAGCTTTGATGAACTTTATGCACACTCCATACCTGAAGGCTTAAGCATCTACATTGACTACGAAGCCTATGCCCGCGACCTTGACGCAGAAGGTTATTTCATCGAAGATGGTCATGTATTCCGTCCTGTTTAGGGCGGATTACTAATGGGCTTCCTGCTTAATGGAGGGTCTTCAATTCTAGCTGGCACTGGCAAGTTTATATTTCGCTGAAGCTTTTCCATCAATTTGATTCACAATATCAATTAAGTAGCTCAGCTTATCGCAAATTTCACTAATAGACATGGTATGTTCCGCATTCAGAACATAACCTGACCTGAAGTACTGTAGAAATTTTTCGTCGACAATTCCATTCCTATGAGAATACAGGTGCCTTATTTGCAGCAATTTCTCAACCTCATCTTCCATGCTCTTGTCAAATACATTTAGGTCACGAATCTGCTTGTTGTCTTTGATAAAGCCTTTTACACTACCCTTTTGAAGTTTATGCAGCTTTTGTTTAGACCAATATTTAACGAACTCTTGAAGGTCTGAACAATTCAGTACTTCTTCGATAGTCACGGTTTGAGTCGATTTTAAAGTCTCAGGTCGCGCCAGAAAAATCTCGTACAACAAATCCGAAAGATAGGTTTCAAAATTATCTACAAACGAAGAATACAACATTCGTGCTAGTACCTTGCCTTCAGCATTCTCTGTGGGAGTATTAGGATCACTTGGGTATAATTTATCTTCCAAGTCATCAATAAGTTTTAGGATATTCTGATAGTGTTCGATTAGTTTTACCTTGGATTCAGTAGCATCTTTTCTAGAAGTTTCTAGTTCATCATTAATCTCTTTGATCCTTTTGTATCCATTTTTCTTGAACTTTACCTCTGAAGCATTCAATAGCTTAGAAGTAGCTCCCTCTCGTACATAAGTCTTCCCTTCGAGAAGAATTATGGAATCAGCCTTTTCAACCTTTATTACATAAAGCTTTTTGCCTTGAACGGTAACGTATTGATATTGAACTCGTGGCTGTGGTGATAAGAGGTCTAAAGCTTTGTGTGTGATCGTATTGGCATGAAAATCTTCGCTTAATCCATTTACTTCGCCCAAGTCAGAAACGCCTAATATTATAAAACCTCCCTCGGCGTTGGCAAAAGAGCTTATCAACTGAGCAATATTTCTAGAAGGTGGTAGTACTGCCTTGTATTCAAGGCTAATGCCTTCGGGTTGCCCAACGAGCTGTGTTATTTCTTGGTTGATGTCCATGCCTAAACTGGAATTTTATTGATACCCGTAGTTTTTAAAATTCTACCAAGGGTAAGATGCCTTGGTGTCTCCCGTCCATTATCTATCCATAATTCAGCTTCTGCAAAATCTAAGGTGTCTTTTTCTGAACTATAGTAAATGATCACCTCACCGTTATCAGATGGGCGAACTACTACTAAGATAGATACTCCATTCTTTTTGATTCCTCCTAATACGGTAGTGGCTAGTTCTTCCAGTTCTTCACAATCATACTGTGGGTGCTGTTTCAAGTGAGCAATGATGTTAGTCTTTGCTCTTGTGATAAGGTTTTGAGCATACAGGAAGGCACTGAAATTCGGTTTTGAAGCATGAAACAGGTCTGCAAGGTCCTTATCTTTTAGGGCTTCTTCAAGCTCATCAATTGAGCTTATCCCTAAGCTAGCTAAGACCTCTTTAGTAATTTCAACCTTTGCAGGCCTATTCTTTTGGCTGTTTGTTGAATTTGCTAAAAGGCTTTTCAACTCCTCGACACTTTTTAGGTTGAATTCTTTCAATAACCCAGAAAACTCATCTGCTATTTTGATCTTTTCGAGTAGTTGAGGATTTTCATCGACAGCTTGAGCTATCTTTGACAATTGAGCTAAGTCAGTTTTGCTTCTCATCACTTTGTATAGACTATCTTTATCGCTGATAGTGTTCATGAAAAGCTCTGCTCTTTTCCTATATAACTCTGAGAATAAATCTTTGCCCAGGTCAGGATGATTGTAGTCAAACCATTCAGACAATAGGCTTATTGCCTGTTTGTAATTATCTCCCCGATCTCTTGTATTCTTAAGAATTTCTGTTATCCGATTAGATATATCCTTTTTTTCCTTTACTTGATACTTCCCAAAACCTACTGATTTATGAAGAAGAAGCTCTTTCCAGTCTTCATTTAACAAGAGCAGTATTTCGATCAACTCATCATCATTTATTTTATCAATAAACAATTCAGCTCGCTTATGAAACTTACCATACATGTTAGGAATAATAGCACTCCTTTCAAAAAGTATTTGGTTAGTCTCATCTTCCAGAATGAATGCCACAAAACGGTTAAGCCATTCTATAGCCTCGTTTTCTTCCACATCTAGGCTTGTTGCCAGTTTTGACAACTCACCTAGTTTCTCAACGTCAGAAACTAAATCTGCATAGGTTAATATGTTCCAATCTTTCCAAGATAAGTGACTCCATTCTTTTGTATGATTTCTTCTACAGACACTCTCTGGGAAAAGATCATAGCAGAATTCCCATATCTTATCTCGGACACCATCAGGATAAGATTTATGAGGGAACCACAACTCTTTTATTGCTTTTTTGCCAAGTTCTTTATCTTCAAGCTCAACTAGATTAGCATTTAGAAGAAGTTCTCGAATTGGATTTTGAATATTGACCTTAAACCACTCTTCGTCAAAGTAATTCCGATTAGTTGCAGGTATTCTGCTCTCTGCTATGTTATAAAGGTTGAAATAAGGCTTTGTAGAAATATTCGAAATAAGAGTTTTGTACAACTCCGTTGCTTTTTTAAGCAACCGTCGATTTTCTGCTACTTCATCGTCATCGTCTCCTTTGAGCCAAATACCATCCCGTTCAGTTTGTGGATTAAAATAGAAGCTGTTGATTATGACAGGAAAGTGAAACGACTCAGTACCAATCAACGGAAAATCGCAAAATAGTTTTGGAATATTTTTGATGTCCCCGATGACATACCCTTCTTGGTTTGTTTTTACTATCGTTGCAATGGAAACTTCTTGATCAGAAATATTTAGAACTAGAATAGAGTTCTCTATAAAATTTTCAATCCTAGATATTGAGGCGATTAAGCCATCCTCCAAAGAACCGTTGGGCTTATATAGTACATCTTTGTTATCAATGCGGTCGATAATCCTCACGCTTTCAATTTGTGGAACAAATACTAGAACAAAAGGAACTAACTCCTTAAATTCTTCGATCCCAATTTTGGCAATCTTCTTTTGTTCATCTGATTTTAGCTCATAGCGGAAAGAAGTATTTAAAGTTGATTGATTATAGCTCCCATTTAGTTTTTCCACAGAGCGATGAAATCTATCCCATGCTTTCTCAATATTGGGAACTAGATGTCCTGTAGTTTTTCCTGTTCTATCAAGGGGAAACTCAAAGCTGTAAAGCTCTTTATTATTCGTTTTTACGATGCCCTTGATGTCTATTACCCTTGAAAGTAAGTGGGTTGTTATGAAGCCTGTCCCAAACCTCCCCGTATTTTTACTGATTTCCCCTTCTTCTACTTCTTTGGAGGATATTTGATTAATAATTCCTCTTACATCCTTCTCCGTGAAAGGAAGTCCATTATGACTGAAAATGACAGAATCATTTGTGATTTCAATCTGCACAGCCACCTTTCTGCCTTGGCATTCAGAAATACTGTCTTTAGCATTCTGAAGAAGTTCCCATACCCATCTTCCTCTATTGTTTTCGACCGTTTTTTCTATGTCATGCAAACGCTTAATTATCTTATCTGCTATTGAGCGATTGCCATCCTCTTTCCTTCCTTGTTCAATAGACTCTATCATAATTTTGAAGATTGTAATTCCATTAAGTCTTTTATACGCAGTAATTATCAGTTTAGTTCCACCTTTATCCTATGAGAAACGAGATCGCAAAGATATTCTAGAATTGGAAGGTGATCAACTAGTTAGGTCTCTTATTAGACCGTCCGAAAAAACGACCGTTTTACCGGACACCGTATCCCCAAACTCCATTTTCCTTTTTTCTTTTCATTAGCTGTATAAAAAACTGGTCTACTTTATCAAAGTATGATAAAGCCGATAGTGAACCCTTTTAGGAGACACTATCTTGAAGATCGGATACGCCAGAGTAAGCACCAAAGACCAAAACCTCTCTTTACAGAAAGATGCCTTGCAGAAAGAAGGCTGCGAACTCATCTTTGAAGAAAAAGCCAGCGGTGCCAAATCTGACCGGCCGGAACTTCGCAGGATGATCGACCAGCTCCGCAAGGGCGATATTGTCATTATATGGAAACTGGATAGACTAGGGCGGTCACTGCGAGACCTGGTTAACCTCGTTACCGAGATACAGGATAAAGGGGCAGGACTGAAATCACTCAATGACTCCATTGATACAACTACTCCACAAGGCAAGCTGACCTTTCATCTATTTGCAGCACTGGCTGAGTTTGAGCGTGACATCATCAGTGAGCGTACCAAAGCAGGGCTAGAATCTGCCCGTGCCAGAGGGCGAAAAGGTGGTCGCCCGAAGGGGCTTTCTAAAGAAGCGCAGGATAAAGCGATAATCGCCAAGTCTTTATACGATAAGGGAGATATGTCTGTAGCAGAAATCTGTAGGTATCTTAGTATTTCCAAAAGCACAATGTACAAGTACCTGAAAGCAGTATAAGGTAACTTTTGTGTAGATTTACTCGTATATCTATAACAGATTAATACGCGCAGAATAATAAGCATTTTATGACCCAGTCTAAGACATCTCTAGAGAATGTTCCAGTAAAGTATTCAGACCTGATAAGCGACATTGAGACAGGACAAGTAAAAATCCCACAATTCCAGAGGAAGTTTGTTTGGGGGATAAAGGCATCCGCAAAGTTGCTTGATAGTATTCTCAAAAAGTATCCTATTGGCACATTCATTTATTGGCGGACAAATGAACGTTTACGTTCTGTCCGAAACCTTGGGAGCATCGAATTACCTGATCCTACTCATGGAGAGTATGTTAACTATGTACTCGATGGCCAGCAAAGACTTACTTCTCTATATGCAGCAATGAAAGGAGTTCAAATTCGGGACGAGAATAATAAGCTGCTTGATTACTCTGAAATCTACATCGACTTGACGGCCAGTGAAGGCGATGAAATTGTAATCACCGAAATCGAAGGAAAAGGTGAATTCGACATAATAAGGCTTACCGACTTGATGGAGGGTGATTTTATGCTTTTAGCAAAATACCCTAGAGAACGTCATTCCATTCTGAAACGATACAAAGAAGCCATTCAATCCTATAATTTCTCGGTCATCAACCTGAAGAATGCTCCGATAGATGTTGCTACTGAAGTATTCACCCGATTGAATGTTGGAGGAAAAGCACTTACACTTTTTGAAATTATGGTAGCCAAGACCTACCATATCTTTGACCTTGAAGAAGGCGAAGAGCAACAGAAAGTGTTCGATCTGGCTGAAAAGTACGAAGCCCTTACTAATGAGCTAAAGGCATGTCATTACGAGACTGTCCCGTCGGCAACTATCCTTCAAGTGGTTGCCATCTTGTTAGAAAAAGACTGCACACGGAAGTCGATTCTCAAGCTCGACAAAATGAGGTTTATTGAGATTTGGGAAGATGCAACGGAGTGTATTAAGAGTAGTATCGACTTTTTCAGAAGCTATGGAATTGCTGTTGGACGTATCCTTCCTTATAATGCACTGATAGTACCATTTGCCTACTTTTTCCACCGTCATAAAAAGAATCCTAGCGGTGAAATGAAGAAACGCCTTGAAGATTTCTTCTGGCGCGCTTCTCTTGGATTTCGGTATTCGTCGGGCGTTGAAAGTAAGTTGGCTAAGGACATCGAAAAAATCGATAAGATTATCACAGGAGAGCTTCCAAAGTATGAATGGTCAGTCACAGTCAATGAAGAATTCGTGGAAGGCAACGGTCATTTCAGTACGGGCAAGTCCTTCATCAAAGCTATTCTATGTTTGTATGCAAAGCAAAAGCCAAAGTCTTTTGATAACAACCTCGATGTTATTATCGACAATAGCTGGCTAAAGATTGCTTCCAGTAGAAACTATCATCACTTCTTTCCAAAATCATGGATGGAGAAGAACTCGGATTCTGATTACTTTTTCGTTAACCACATTGTGAACATCACCATCGTAGATGGCTACCTCAATAAGAATACGATCAGAGCAAAGGCTCCTGCCAAATACATGACTGTATTTGCTGATAAAAACCCAGAGTTAGCATCTACTATGAAGACTCACTTCATTGATATTGAAGAAGATGGCATTTGGGAGAATGACTTCGCTAAATTCTTTGATAATCGACTCAGTCGCATAACTAAAGCTCTGGACGCCTTTATAATTAAGCAAGAACAAGATGCAGAAGAACTAGAGGTTTACGAAGATGTCGAGGAGACAGAAGAAGCCTGATTGGCAATTTGCGAAAAAATTTAACATTTTTGCTGATACATCCTATAACAGAAGCATCTATCAAATTTACTAGGAGCTAAGTTTTGACTGAATTAGATACTGAAGAAGAGATAAATGTTTCTGAGATCATTCTTGAATTTAAAGAAGACATGGCAAAAAACAAAACTGACGACAAACTTGAGTCGCTTGAGCAACAGCTCTGGAAGGCTGCGGATAAGTTAAGGAAAAACATTGATGCTGCTGAGTATAAACATGTGGTTCTAGGCCTCATTTTTTTGAAGTACATATCTGATGCTTTCGAAGAGCTATATGATAAGCTTAAGAAAGGGGAAGGAATTTATGAAGGGGCAGACCCCGAAGACAAGGATGAATATAAGGCCGAAAATGTCTTTTTCGTACCCATGTCAGCGAGGTGGAATTTTATACGGTCAAAGGGAAAGCAGCCGGATATTGGAAAGGTTATTGATGATGCAATGGTTGCTATAGAAAAGGATAACCCTTCTCTAAAAGGCGTTCTACCAAAGATATATGCGAGGCAAAACTTAGATCCTACAAGTCTAGGAGGGCTAATTGACTTAATAAGTAATATAGCCCTAGGAGATGCAAAGTCTAGAAGTGCTGATGTTTTAGGTCATGTTTTTGAATATTTTCTCGGACAGTTTGCTCTTGCCGAAGGTAAAAAGGGAGGCCAGTTCTATACTCCAAGAAGTGTAGTAGAACTCTTGGTTGAAATGCTGGAACCTTACAAGGGTAGAGTTTTTGATCCTTGTTGTGGATCAGGAGGGATGTTTGTTCAGTCGGAAAAGTTTGTGACTGAACATCAAGGAAAGATAAACGATATTTCAATCTATGGGCAGGAGAGTAATCTCACCACTTGGAGACTATGCAAAATGAACTTAGCAATTAGAGGAATTGATAGTTCCCAAGTGAAGTGGAATAATGAGGGGTCTTTTCTCAACGATGCCCATAAAGACCTGAAAGCGGATTATATTATTGCAAACCCTCCCTTCAATATTAGCGATTGGAGTGGCGATTTACTTCGAAAAGATGGCAGGTGGCAATATGGTATTCCGCCTACAGGAAACGCTAACTTTGCTTGGGTTCAACACTTCTTATATCATCTTTCCCCAAGTGGTTTAGCTGGATTTGTTCTTGCTAAGGGAGCTTTGACTTCAAACACGGGAGGAGAAGATAAAATTAGGAAAACACTTATTGATGAGGGTCTAATTGATTGCATAGTGAATTTGCCAACCAAGCTTTTCTTAAACACCCAAATACCTGCTTCACTATGGTTTCTTAGTAGAAATCGATCAAATGGAAAGTATAGAGATAGAAAAGATGAAGTCCTTTTTATAGATGCTAGAAATTTAGGTTATCTAATTAATCGTCGTACTCGTGAGTTTTCCGAAGCAGATATTGGAAAAGTTGCCGAGACATATCATAATTGGAAGCGGCTAGATGGTGATTACAAAGATATTCCAGGGTTTTGCAGCTCTGCATCTATTGAAAAGATAAAAGAATTCGAGTACGTTCTTACTCCTGGAAGATATATAGGGATACCAGATGATGATGATGAATTTGATTTTAACGAAAGATTCTTATCTCTTAAAAAGGAGTTCGAAGAACAAATTCAAGAAGAGGAAAAGCTCAATGAAATAATCATTGCTAACCTTAAAAAGATTAAAGTCAATGAGTGATTGGGAAGAAGGCTCTCTACAGGATATTGCTGAGATAGAAATGGGGCAGTCTCCTAAAGGGCATACGTGCAATAGAGAGGGAGTCGGGACACCCTTGCTTAATGGGCCCACGGAGTTTGGAATTAAGAATCCAGAGGCGATTCAATTCACAACTGATGCTAAAAAGTATAGCGTTCCGAATGATATTTTATTCTGCGTTAGGGGATCGACCACAGGTAGGATGAACTGGTCGGATAAAAAATATGCTATCGGAAGAGGGTTAGCTGCAATCAGACATAAAAAAGGAATAAAATATAAGTACTTTCTTAGGGCAGTAATAGAATATAATCTGCCGGTACTATTAAACAGTGCTACAGGGTCAACTTTTCCTAACGTTTCAAAAAGTCAATTAGAGGGACTTAAAATAAATATTCCTCCACTCTCAGAACAAGAAAGTATTTCATCTATTCTAAGTAGTCTAGATCAAAAACTGAATTTACTATATAATCAAAATATTACTTTAGAGTTGATCGCAGGCAATCTCTTTAGACATTGGTTCGTCGATCCCTCCGATGACAGTTGGGAAACACATAGAATAAAAGAGTATGTAATTCATCTAAAAAATAGCGTATCACCGTCCTCTAACCCAGATGTCTTGTTTTCACATTATAGCATTCCAGCATACGATAACGGAGGCGAGCCGAATTTGGAGTTAGGATCAGAAATTAGAAGTAGTAAATATCAGGTAACATCTAATACAATTCTTGTTTCTAAGTTAAACCCTCGTTTCCCAAGAGTTTGGCCTATTTATGGGAGCGTTGAACCAAATTCGATTTGCTCAACTGAGTTTCAGGTATTCAAACCCAAGAATCTAGACGTATTTCCTTTTTTGTATTATTTATTCAAATCAGATGCAGTTACGTCTGAGTTAGAGATGGCAGCCTCTGGTACTAGTGGTAGTCATCAGCGAGTTAGACCGAGCGTGATGCTAAATGTAGAATTTTCTATTCCTAACAAAAATAAAGCTATTGAGTTTTCTGGGATTATTAGGCCAAGTTTGGAAAAAATTAATCAAAACAAGACTCAAATGCAAACCTTGGAGAAACTAAGAAACACTCTTCTATCTAAATTGATTAGTGGAGACATAAAGGTAACCTAATCCCGTGTTCCTATGATAAAGCTAAAAGGTCTCATTGAACAATATGGCAGGTGGCAACCCTTAGAAGAGTATGTTTTAAGAATAGAAACCTACTTGGAAAGTGACTTCAGTCAATCCGCTGAAAACGCAAAGGCTTTGTTAGAGTCTATTGGAAAAGAGATTTGCTCTCAGAAGCAGGTAGAACTAAGCGCTACAGCCAGTGTCAATAGTGTTCTTAAGAATGCCTTCGCGGCTCTCGGCTATACAAAGACTGATCTAGTTACTCAAGTATCATCAGCCTTAGCTACTATCGGGCAGCAGATGGGTAACTTAAGAAATGAAATAGGTGCTACTGCACATGGACGAACTTTAGAGGAAATTGAACAGCGTAATGATCGAATCGATGAGCTGACTAAAGAATTTTTGATAGAGACTACAGCGATTGTAGCCTGTTTTTTAATACGTAACTTTGAAAATGAGAATCCTAGACTTGTTGCTGAATCACCGGAAGACAAAGTGGATTACTTAGATTGTGAGGATTTCAACCTGTTTTGGGATGAGCTTTACGGAGAATTTCAGATGGGACTATATTCCTACACGGCCAGTGAAATACTTTTTAATGTTGACGACAGCGCATATCTAACTGAATATAAAGCATTCCTTACGGATGAAGAAGAATGAGCAAGATTACTGAAAATATCATTGAGAATTTCTCTATAGAGTTACTAGAGAACCTAGGCTATCAGTATGTCTATGCTCCTGAGATTGCTCCGGACGGAGACAATCCAGAAAGATCAAGTTACGAAGAAGTATTACTCTTAGACCGCCTTCAGAAGGCAGTTGGTAGAATAAACTCCAAAGTTCCTTATGATGCACAGCAAGATGCGATCAAACAAATTCAACGGCTTAAATCGCCAGAACTTATTACCGATAATGAGGCATTTCATCGGCTGTTGACTGAGGGAGTAAAGGTTACTTACGAAAAAGACGGAGACCAACGAGGTGATTACGTATGGCTAATCGATTTTAATAATCCTGAAAATAACGAGTTTGTAGTAGCCAATCAGTTCACGGTAATTGAGAATAACACTAATAAAAGACCTGATGTCATTCTCTTTGTGAACGGTATTCCCCTTGTAGTAATAGAGCTAAAGAATGCTGCGGATGAAAACGCCACAATTAAATCAGCTTTCAGGCAGTTCCAGACTTACAAGGAAACAATCCCTAGCCTCTTTACCTATAATGCCTTTACGGTAATATCTGATGGTTTAGAGGCTAGAGCCGGATCGCTTTCAGCAGGATTTACTCGCTTCATGTCCTGGAAGTCTTCTGACGGTAAAGCTGAAGCCTCTCATCTAGTCAGTCAGCTAGAAACCCTTATTAAAGGGATGCTGAACAAGAGAACCCTTCTCGATCTTGTCAGACACTTTATCGTTTTTGAAAAATCCAAAAAGATAAATGCTAAGACGGGTATTACTTCCATAGAGACAGTCAAGAAACTTGCTGCCTACCATCAGTACTACGCTGTAAATAAAGCTGTCGTGAGCACACAAGAGGCTGCCGCTGCTAATGGTGATGGCAAAGGTGGAGTAGTGTGGCATACTCAAGGTTCCGGGAAGTCTTTGTCGATGGTGTTTTATACCGGAAAGATTGTTCTAAAGCTCGATAACCCCACAATTTTGGTCATTACTGACCGGAACGATCTAGACGATCAGCTCTTTGATACTTTTGCTTCATCTACTCAATTACTTAGACAAGACCCAATACAAGCTGACAATAGAGATCATCTGAAAACTTTGCTAAAGGTCGCTTCTGGTGGCGTAGTATTTACAACCATTCAGAAGTTCCAACCGGAGGAAGGGAACGTCTATGAGCAGTTGTCTGATAGGAAGAACATTATTGTTATAGCCGATGAAGCACACCGAACGCAGTATGGTTTCAAGGCAAAAACTGTAGATGAAAAAGATGACCAAGGAAAAGTCATCGGTCAGAAGGTTGTATATGGCTTCGCTAAATACTTGAGAGATGCTCTTCCAAATGCCACCTATCTAGGATTCACCGGTACACCTATCGAAAGCTCGGACGTAAATACTCCTGCGGTTTTCGGGGACTATGTTGACATATACGATATTGCCCAGGCTGTTGACGATGGTGCGACTGTCCGTATCTATTATGAGAGCCGTTTAGCTAAAGTGTCCTTAACTGATGAAGGAAAAGAGCTGGTAAAGGAATTGGATGAGGAATTAGATGAACTATCTGAAACCCAAAAGGCCAAAGCAAAATGGACTCAGCTTGAAGCTCTTGTTGGGAGTGAGCAGCGCGTCAAGAATATTGCCAAGGACATAGTTTACCATTTTGAGCAAAGACAGGAAGTCTTTGAAGGGAAAGGAATGATCGTGTCGATGTCCAGAAGGATTGCCGTTGACTTATATGAAGCAATTATTGAACTCAAACCGGAATGGCATAGCGACGACCTAGATAAGGGGGTAATAAAGGTGATTATGACTGCCTCTTCTTCAGATGGCCCAAAGATGGCAAAACATCATACGACCAAACAGCAAAGGAGAGTATTAGCTGATCGGATGAAGGATAATGCTGATGAGCTAAAGCTGGTTATAGTAAGAGATATGTGGCTTACCGGATTTGACGCTCCTTCTATGCACACCTTGTACATAGATAAGCCGATGAAAGGGCATAACTTAATGCAAGCTATTGCCCGAGTAAACAGAGTCTACAAAGATAAACCCGGCGGACTTGTTGTTGACTATCTGGGGATTGCATCTGATCTTAAAAAGGCTCTTGCTTTCTATTCAGAAAGTGGTGGAAAAGGAGACCCAACGATTGCACAGGAACAGGCTGTTGAACTGATGCTTGAGAAGATAGAAGTCGTTTCTCAAATGTTCTACGGCTTTCCTTATGAGGAGTACTTTGCTGCTGAAACTTCACAAAAGCTTTCTCTCATTCTTGCTGCCGAGGAACATATCTTATCACTTGAAGATGGTAAGAAAAGATACCTTGATGAGGTGACGGCATTATCAAAAGCGTTCGCGCTTGCTATTCCCCATGAGCAGGCAATGGACGCAAAGGATGAGGTTGCTTTCTTTCAGGCTGTAAAGGCAAGACTCGCAAAGTTTGACGCAACTGGACAAGGCAAGTCGAATGAGGAAATCGAGACCGCTATTAAGCAAGTTATTGATAAGGCTTTAGTCTCGGAAAAAGTTATCGACGTATTTGATGCTGCTGGTATCAAAAAGCCTGACATATCAATATTATCAGACGATTTCCTAATGGAAATTAAAGGGATGCAACATCAGAATGTTGCTTTGGAAACACTCAGAAAACTTCTTAACGATGAGATAAAAGTTAGGGCGAAGAAGAACCTCATCCAGAGTAAGTCTCTTTCTGATATGCTAGAGAACTCAATTAAGAAATACCAGAATAAGGTTCTTACCGCTGCTGAAGTTATTCAGGAGCTTATTAAACTTGCTAAAGAGATTAAGGACGCTGAACGAAGAGGCGAAAAACTTAATTTGTCAGAAGACGAGCTTGCTTTCTATGATGCGCTAGAGATAAATGATAGTTCCGTAAAGGTATTAGGAGATGACACCCTACGTGATATTGCCAGAGAGCTAGTCGAAAAGGTTAGGAGAAATGCTACAATAGACTGGACTATTAAAGAAAGTGTCAGAGCAAAGCTTCGAGTACTTGTCAAGCGCACCTTGAGGAAATACGGCTACCCTCCCGATAAGCAGGCAAAGGCTACAGAAACAGTTCTTAAGCAGGCAGAATTACTTGCCAATTATTGGAATTAGCTTAGAGAAGGTAATATGGCAAAAAAAACTAAACGAGCAGAATTTACAAAATGGTTTGGCCCTTTACTTGATGCCTTAAGAGATCTTGGCGATTCTGGTAAACCACGTGAAGTTTCTTCAAAAATTGCCGAGAACCTTAATTTGTCCGATGAGATTCTTGATGAAGTTTTAGGTAGCGGTCAAAATAAATTTCACAATCAAGTTGCATGGGCTCGCCAATATCTGGTTTGGGAAGGGTTATTAGATTCATCTGTTCGTGGAACCTGGAAACTTACAGAAAAAGGGAAATCCGCAAAAGTTACTGAAGAGCAAGCAGTCAAAATATGCAAGAAGTGGGTTAAGATTAATCAGAAAGCAAGAAAAGATTCCTTAGACAAGGAAGTCGTTAACAAAAAGGAGGAAAGCTTTCCTGAAGATTTTGAAATTTCCAATGATCTTCTTTTCATTCTTCAAAGCCTTAGCCCTTTAGGATTTGAAAAAGTCTGCCGAGAATTACTTAGAGAGCACGGTTTTGAGAATGTCTATATCACAGGAGGTTCAAGGGATGGAGGTATTGACGGGTATGGAACACTAGAAATAAATCCTTTTGTGAGTTTCAAAGTTTTGTTCCAATGCAAAAGATATAAGGGTAGTGTTTCTAGAGCCATGGTAGGGGATTTTAGAAATGCCATGATAGGAAGAGCAGATAAAGGCATTATTCTTACAACTGGTACATTCACAAATGAGGCGGTGAAAGAAGCTAATCGAGAAGGAGCACCACAAATTGAGCTTGTTGATGGAAATAAGCTTGTTGAAATGTTTGAAAAGGTTGAGCTGGGTCTCAAGCCTAAAACGGTATATGAAGTTGATCTTAGTTACTTTAACAAATTTATTGACGATTAAATTGAATTAATTATTTCACACCCTCATGCTTTAGGTATCGACTTGGCAGAACTCTACTTTATTTTTTTAGCTGCTATGATTCTCCATCTGATAAAGACTATTCGAAAATTATCTCAATTGGCATATGGTCACTCAATTTAATCCATTTAGGATAGTCTCCAATTCTGAATTTTTTTACCCGGGTGAATAGGCCTGTTTTATAAAAGCTGTAGTCAATATGATATGGCTTTGCTTTGTTTCTTTGAAGATAAAATGTAGGCGTTGATTCTTTCCCTAAGGGTTCATCATTCTGATGATGATAGATGCTTATATAGCCTTTCTTTTTCAAATAGTTGTATGTCTGAGTAAGGTTTCCAGATAGATTCGTTGCATTATCCCAAATCTTATTCCAGTTGAAATCACCAATTATAATCGATTTTTCTTTCAATTCTTCATGATAGTAATTCAGACTACTCCAAACTTGGCCAATATATCTTTGAGACCAATTTGATTTGTTTCCCATTGCCCAAATTGCAAATAAATTGAAATTGAAACAGCCCGTTACCTTCACAGGAATGACATATTTGTATGATGGATCATGTCTAGTAAGTTTTTCTAGCTTTATATCCTGATTAAAAGAAAATACTCCTATCCCCTTATTTAAGTTGTCCCCATACCATATGTAATTATTAGGGGATGGCATCAATTTTCCAAACTTAAGTTTATCTGGATGTTCACATTCCTGGATGACTACAATATCTGGGTCAGAGGCAAGAATTGGCTCGAACTTTTTTCTAAATGCCATTTGGCAATTCCAAGAAATTATCTTCATTCACAAAATAATTTTTTGTAGAAAATAGGGAGAAGCATTACTAAAGACAAGCTAAGTTTAAAGATGGTCTCTCTCATGGTCTCTATTTCAGCCTAGCTTGAGTGGAGGCGTCCACTACTCCGCGTTCGCTCCGAACCTGCGGTTTATGCCATGTGGCAAGCCGTTACCACCCCTGAGCCGCCTACTAGACAATTTTCACCCCTCCTCAAGCTCCCCCTAAACTGTCACGGTTTTAGCTTAAAAACCGCTGCCAGTTCAGGAACCAAGGGAGCGTCGTCAGCGTGATGGTCGACTTCGTAAATCTGCTTGTGTCGCGTCCTGCCACCGCCTTGTTTCCGGTCTCCTCCCATTCCTTCGTCTAAGGAAGCTACGCCCTGCAATATAGAAAAGGGTCGCTTTGCTTTCAGGACGATTTTTTGTTCGTACCTCTCAAATAATAGCCCCTCACCCTTGTCGATATTTTGTTCTCCGCTGCCATGACTGCGTAACGGGAGGATACCTCATTTACAAGGCTTGATCTCGGGCAGAACGCTCAAATCAAGCCGATTTCCTCCGCTCCCGGATCGGGAGTTTCCTTTTTACCGAAGGCCGTAAGGCACTTAAACAATTCAAATCACATGGCAGCAAATAGAAACATACCGAACAGACTAACACAAGGGGACTAACTCCCCTCGAATCACTAGGGGTATCCCCGCTTTTCGGCAGTGCCTGCAAAACGGGTGATTCCCCTCCCCTAGACCATTCTCACCCCTGTGAATCCTCGCCGGAAAGGCAGAAGGGGTAAACCCTTATTACTCAATCTAAAAGGAATTAGAACATGACTAAGCGCACACAAAGAACTCAAAAGGTCGACATTTATCAAGAACTGACCGACCGTATTATTCGCAAAATCGAAGCAGGTGTTAAGCCTTGGCAGCCAACTTGGAGCCGCTACGGTCTTGCACGTAATGCCGCCACAGGGCATATTTACAGCGGAGTAAATGCCTTTATCCTCAATCTATTCTGTGAGCATCCGATTCCCTACTATATGAGCTTTAAGCAAGCCAAAGCGATGGGCGGCAACATCAAGAAGGGAGCCAAAGCCGAACGGGTCTATTTTTATAAATCCTATTACAAGGATGAGAGCGGGAAGAACATCAACGCGGAGCAAGCGCAGGCCATTAACGAAATGGGCGGAGAAACGCAGCGCATCGCCTTTTTGAAATTCTACCACGTTTTTAATATCGCAGATGTGGAAGGCGTAGAAGTAGAAACGCCGGAAATCACCCTCACCCCGCACGAGAGAATAGCAGCTTGTGAGGCAGTTGTAGATGGTTATCAGAACGCCCCCGTGCTAGTACACGAGAACGCCGACCAAGCTTATTATGCTCCCAGCTCGGACAAACTCAATATGCCGCAGCTTGAGCAATTCAAGACCCCCGAAGCGTACTATCTGACCCTCTTCCACGAGATGACCCACAGCACCGGCCACGAAAGCAGGTTGAACCGTGAGGGCATCACCAAACCCGCCAAGTTTAAGAGCGAGCGATACAGCCGCGAGGAACTGATAGCGGAAATGGGAGCCGCCTTTTTAGCAGGTCATACGGGTATTGATGGAGACGACGAAATAGACAATAGTGCCGCCTATCTGGAAGGATGGCTAAAGGTACTGAAGGAGGATAATAAACTCATCTTTAAAGCCGCCGCAGATGCTCAGAAAGCAGTTGACCACATTCTAGGAAAGTAAGGCATCCAGGGGCGGCAGACCATCCGCCCCGCCTTCCCTGTTTCGGTCGCGTATCACTTTTTTGTGAAGTGGCGCGGCCGCCTAGCGGCGGCGGTATAGGCTTGCTCTAAATAAAATTCCGTAGCAGCTCGTCGCATACTACGGAATTCTATCTGACGCAGGTCTCTTTTGTGAGAAAAGCAAATCCTCCGTTCTAACTTCGGCTTGTGCTTTTCCGGTCAGACATAGCTCGCTTGAGCCTGTTGATCTTATGCTTATTGCGGAAATCCAATAACTCAGCCCTTGCATATCGCTTCTCTTTCATGTGGTGGTAAACGGTAAAATGCCCTTCATTGACTAAATAGCGGAGTTGCTTCGAGCACATACCGAGTAGTCGGCAGGCGGTGCCGGTACTAACCAGGTCATCTTCCCCGATAACCCGCTGTACTTCTTCATTGACCGCTTCAAATTCTTCGCGGATCATTTCCCGCAAAATCTCCTTTAACTGGTGCGGGGTAATAGAGTGTAACATGACGTTGTTTTCCATAATATTCTGATTGTTTTTGATGAATTTATCGCAATCTATGGAAAACCAATATTAGACGCAAGTAACTGAAAATCAGTAAATAGTGGTTCAATTTGACATCAAATGATACCATATGACATCGTTAAATTTTGGTTCTGAAACCATCTGTCACCAAGTGGGATAATCTGGGAAATTCCGAAAAGGGGCTAAAACGCCAAACTTTAACAGTTTTTAACATTTTAGCCCCAGATTTATAGAGAAAGATCGAGCGGTTCGGCTAATAAAAGGTGCCGCAGTAGGCGCACCATCTGAAACCTTCTTTTATTGTCAGTAGCCGATTTAAGCGTAGTTTGGTGAGGTGCTTTTCCCTGTTCTTCCCGTTTCCTATTCTTCTCTAGAGAATTCAGGTATCGCTCCTTAAAGCGTTTTTCGAGCCTAGAAAGATTATGCTGTAGATAGGAGTCATCTTTATCCAGTTCTACACCGTAGAAAATCAAGGGCTTGTTCAGCCCCCCGTCCGAAGGATCGACGGAGGGCTTTATGCGTTTCCCTCCAAAAGCCCTTTTAGTTCTGATAGATGCTTTGCCAGCTCTTTTTCCTCTTTGGAAGGTTGAGGCTGTTCCTCTTTCGGTTCAGGAAGGGATTTTATTTCTTCGTCCTGCTCTGTCCCTATTCCTTTGATGAAATTATTCAGGTCGTTTTTGGCGGTATAAAATTGTCTCACCTGTTGCCATCTTTCCTGATCTTGGAATAGCTCCATCTGAGTAGAAAAGATGGTCTCCCTAAGTATCATTATCTCGATCACCCAGCCAATAAGCATGAGCGTACAGACGGATACTATCCAAGAAACACCAAAGGGATAAAGTACAAGGCAAGCTTCCGCTATGGAGAGCAATAGCAATACAGTTGCGGCAATGATACCGAATGAGAACCTTCCCTGAATATGAGCAGGGTTTAGCTGGAAGAAGAAGACCAGCGTTCCCCTTCCCGCTTGTATGGCCAGCGGCACCAGGAAGGCAGCTATGGTGAAGCCGATATTGGGAGCATTCTGAGTATGAAAGATGCCCATGATAATAGCTGAAATAAGATAAGTAGCAATGAGCAGCCCGAAACTGAGTCTGGGCAATATGGAGCGCAGCCGCTTTATCGACCTGCTGAAATCATCATTGATGAGAGTGTTATTTGAATCTTTCATTTCTTTTTTCTTTTCAAGAGCACTGAAATAATTAGCCGTTCACGATCCGTAGGTCGGAGCCGTGCCGATAAGTACCGGCCTGTTTTTGTTGCATTATCTGAAGAGCTATTTCTTCGGCATTCATCTCGCCGTCTATGCCGATATATTTCCTTAGCTGTGACTCGGTAGCATGACCGGTCATCGGCATGATCTGGGCAAGACTGTAGCCCATGCGGTATAGGTTGGTAGCAAAACTTCTGCGGCAGATGTGAGAAGAGACCAGCTCGTATTTGGGCGCGAAGGACTTCTTAACTGTAGCCTTACGCCCGATATACTGCTCTACTACGAGCAGGCGTTCATCGAAGCCCGCCAGCTCGCAAAGCTGCTTTAGTCCGTCATTGAACTTCTGCATCGACATTTTGGGAGTAGCGTAATCGTTACGCTCCAAAACAGGAAGTAGCCAGGGAAAGAGATTGACGGGTACTTTGACCGGTGTATCGGTCTTAGTCGAGATGACCGAAAGAATGGTCACACCTTTTAAGGTGCGGTAGAAGTGATCCTGACTGTAGCGCGAAAAGTCGCTCCATCGTTGTCCCGTCCCTGCCCCGATCAGACATATATCTCTGACCTTAGCAAGAAAGCCTGCCAGTTTCATTTCGGCGAGAATGCCGAGTTCATCATGGGAAAGCGTTACCAGTTGTCCTTCTGCTTTCTTCTTCGAGACAACCCACCCTTCCCCGAGATAATCAGTATGGGAATGGAGTTTCTTTCGTCGCGCCCGCTCCAAAAATTGCCGCAGGACTTTCAGCGTCTTATTGCCGTATTCTAATTGAGCATCCTGCTTCGCTAACCAGTCGATCAGCTCTAAGCGGAAATTCCAGTCTACATCCTCGTAAGTAAAGCCGCGAGTACCATATACATCGGCGGCAAACTTCTTCAGCCGACCGGCATGTAGCTCGAAGACCTTCCAGCTACCACGCTTCATCTTTGCAGCTTTCATTTCGGCTACTTCGAGGTCGAGGAACTCTAGGAATGTTGGTCTAGTGTCAGGATCGGATTTTAAAGGCTCAGGAGTTTCCATTTTGCCTGTTTTGATGTCCAACTCCGTTTTAAAAGCTTCTGTCGAAATTTGGCCATATTCCGTAGCGATAAAAATATCTATGCAATAGGTCGCCAGATCATCCAACTTGCGTTTGATGACGAACAGGTCGTTCCTTCGCTCTCTGGCGAAAGGACGTTGCGCCCTACTATCCCAATCTTGAGGATTAATATTGAGACCAGTGGAGTATTGGAGCCGTTTACCCTTGTACCGGAAAACAAGGAAGATTAGCGTTTCCGAATCGGCGTTCGGAGCTTTGAGGTTGAATCTTGGTTTTGGTAATTTGCCCATATTTTTTTGGGTTTACCACCAAAATATTCTAACCAAAGCCTTAATTCCTAGCAGTCGTTTTAGCAGTCGTCAGTGTTCCAGTCTTTTCCGCCATGCTGGACGTTTTTGCTTAAAAACGGCTTAAATCTGCCATTTTATCAGCAAATAACCGGAAAACCTCGTATAATTGCATTGATATGTGGACCTAGTGGGTCTACAAAAAAGCGAATGCTCGTCTTGAATATCAACGCTTTACGAATTTAGATTCAGCAGCGTTGACAAATGAGTTGACGTTTTGATGAGAATTTATCGAAAAATTGGCTAGGCCTTGTGCCTAGCCTTTTTTGTTTGTATTACTTGCAAGGTACGGATTTTACGTCTCTTATGTTAGTAACACACTTTGCCCTACCTGCCTGAATAGCTCGGGAATTTTACTCACATGGGGCTTTTTACTATCTTTATTCGTGAGCTTATATACCTAAATAAATGGCAGAACAATCGGCAAAACTTCTGGAAATCTGTTTAGAAAATCCTTTGCTAAAAAATTTGGTGAAGGCACTGGCGGCTGAGCTAAGAACGGGTAGCGATGAAGAAGGTGATTGGATCACAGCTAAAGAGGCTATGGCTATATTACAGATAACATCGGCCACGACATTGAAGAAATATAGAGACCAGAATGAGATCAAGTATAGTGCACCGCCTGGAATGAAGCATATCTTCTATAGCAAAACTTCCATCCTTGAATTTTTAGAAAGAAAATCTAACCGTTAAGATTATGGCTTCAATGGATGAATCTTTGTTAGAAGGGTTTAACGCCGGGTATATTATACAGAAGCACCGTCCCGATTTAGCAGATAGCCTAACGGACGCCGTTAGGGGTAACCAGGATGAGTTCTTTCAAGGCTTGGTAGCTGGGAGTGAGCAGTACGCTAAAGAGCGCACCCAGTCTAAAACCATTAGTAAACTCCGAGATACTAGCAGACAAATTCCCCGGCCTACTCAGAAAGGTAAGGATAGCCCCAATAAGGGCTTTGAACTAGATCGTTAGCCTATGGCCTTTCCCGCAACTTCTTCTTCACAAAGTTGATAAACGCTCCATCCACATTTTTAGGGCGAAAGTCTTTCATGAGCTGGTGTGAGAATTGCCTATGCAGCTCATCAAATGACCAGCCGGTAGAGGCATTTTCTACCATCTCTCTTGCCTTTTGCAAAGTGTCTCGCTTGATACTTGGTATATCATCCAGTCCCAACTTTGACTGTTGTCTTTTGCCGAATCGGACAATATCCTCTTTGGTGAGGTGAAGCCAGTAATCCGGTAAATGGTCGTCCTTTTCAATTTGACGGATGAAAAAGCGAAATTTCTTGAGCGTGGAGGTAGAGCCGGTTTTCTCCTTTAATCTTCCTAGTGAAATTTCCCATTGCTCTTTACGACCACAATGCTTACGAGCTATTTCATATAATCTTCTTTCCAGTGCCTTGCCTAAGCGAAAATAGTCGCGGTTGATAGTGAGGACTTCCTTACCAAGAATAGAGTTATAGAACCATTCAGAAAGCGTGACTTCCAATCTTACCATTCTGTCTTTGACCCTACTGCTTTCGATGATGCGGTAGCTCTCAATTAGGCCGAAAGCACTGGTTACTTCAGCGCGGTTGGTCTTGATGTTGGTTTTAATACTGACGCCCTTCAGCCGATCCAAAGCTTTTTTCAGCAGCGCATACCCTTCCCCACTAGTTTTGCGATTAGTAGCTACCAATAAGTCATGAGATGAAATACGAAGTGTACGTGGAGGCAAATCATTATTGTTAATTTGCTCCATCAAAAGTGATCCGCAGTATAACAACACATCTTTATCAAAGATCGTAGGCAGGCCGTCGGTAGTCGGTTTTATAGTGATTGAGATATTACCATGCTGGTAGTATAGATTTCTGAAGTCTCGCTTCTTAGACAGGCTAAATAATGGATGCTCCATCGAAGCCATATCGTCCTTGAATGGAAGGCTGTCAAAGATGTCGGCAATGAAGAAGTCTTTGTTGGGGTGTCGCTCCGGTATGAGTGGCAAGTTGCTTTGGGAATGGTTAGTCACAATACGCTCTTCGTCATTTCAGGAACCAGCATATCCTGAGTAAAATCCAATGCAAGCCTTTTCGTCATTTCAGGAACCGAAGAGAATGAAAACCGTTCGTCATTTTAAGAACTTCCACTCGTCATTTCAGGAACCACCGTTCGTCACTTTAGGAACCTCCATACGTCATTTTAGGAACCCTTCTTTTGATGAGATGTAGGATTGATGGGCTTTTCAGAAAGGTTTTTCCGACCGTAACACTACTCTAACTCACTATATAACGTAGTTATAACACTAGCGATAGCAGCGAGTGCTTCGCACGAATGAAGTGAAAAGGAATTCGCTGATGCGAATCAGTTTGAAGATTGCTATTGAAAGCAAAAAAAGAACTAGCAGAGCTAGACAAAGACATAAGCAATAGCAATCAATGCTGATACCATTAGAACTGCCAGGGTGAAGAACTTCAGTACGTCTTTGATCTCGGTGGCCAATGATGGCTTTTCAGGTTTAGCTTTTTCGGATGGCTTACGATGATCTTCCAGCAGTCTAGTTTGTTGAGAAAGCGTTTTTGTTAGCTCAGACACCTGTTGTTGGAGCATATGCTCTCTATTTTCCGACTTACCATCTCGTTCATTGGCTTCGCGGCGTTCTCGTAAACGTTCCTCTTTCTCCTTTTCTAACTGGGCTTCCAACGTCTCGACTTTCTGCTGTAAAAGCAAGGCATTTGGCGTATTTCTGCCTGTATTCGATTGTGCTTTTGCACTGTGTGCGGTGATTGTATTTGGGGTATTCCCTTTGCTGGCTAAGACATTTTTTACTCGATCTGGGAATGCACGTTGTAGTTCTACAAAACGAATGATCTTATTCCCGACCTCATCTTTCTCAAAAGAGATACTGTCCTTTCCCGTGGTTTTTGTCCGCCTGTTTATGGTACTCCGTGATTTGAATCCGAGTAACTCCGTAGCCTCTGAAACCGTATATTTTTCCTTTACTTCCATCTGTATTCTCCTATGCAATTAAACTGTGTCGAATACAGCTATTGTATTCCTGGGTTTTCCATAGCGCAAGAGCTATTTAAGCTTGCTTCCATCTCTAATACTCGTTAGGTTGATGGTGTTACTTGAGTGTATACCATGCAACCGAAAATCATCTACAATAGCCAATGGGCGAAAGAGAATATATCCATACCGGAGTTACTTAGTTGCTTTGGGCATGAACCTGTGAGCAGGTCAAAGAACGGTAACGAGCATTGGTACATATCCCCGTTTCGCTATGAGCAAGAACCAAGTTTCCACACTTCCTATCTCGGAGATAAATGGATATGGAATGACTTTGGTCGGGGCGACGTAAAAGGTAACGGAACGGTGCTGGGCTTTTTACAACTACACGAAATGGTTGGAATCAGTGAGGCGTTGCAAATCCTCAAAAACTTGTTTCCCTACCGTGGTACTCCGGTAAGCTTTGATACGATCAGGAAGCTTCCTCTTTTCAAAGACGTGGTCATCGAAAAATCACCACAATCCAAGAAGCCTGAAACGCTTGTAATTGAATCGGTAAACGAGAAGGTTTGGGACAAGAATCTGATTGGGTATTTGGCAGGAGAGCGTTGTATCAATCACAAACTAGCCCTGCCGTATTTGGTGTACATAGAATACACGAATGCACAGACGGGGAAATCTTATCAAACCCTTGGTTTTGCTAATGAGTCGGGTGATTATGAGTGCCGCGATAAGTATTTCAAAGGGATACTAAAAGCACCGGATACTCCTGACAGAAATACAGCAAAAGACATTAGCTTTATTCCTGGAACGGAAGAAAAAAGGGTAGCCGTTTTTGAGGGCTTCATGGATTTCCTAACGGTGTTGACCATCAAGAATGTCCCTGTCCTTCCAGTTGATGTAGTGGTGCTGAATATGGTCAATATGAGACGGCGGGCGATAGATTTTATCCGTTCACAAAACTATCGTTCCGTCTATACATTTTTCGACAATGATAGTGCAGGGGAGAAAACAACTCAACTATTTGTGGAAGAACTCGGGGACAAAGTTCGACCACAAAACCACTTATATGGAGGGTACAAGGATTACAATCAATACTGGCAAGAACAGCAGAAAAGTTCTTAGTTTTTTCTTTTCAATAGCAAATCATCATAGTAGAACGGCAAACAGGACAGGGCGGGTATTATTCCTCTCCACCATTATTTAGATCATTAGCTAAATCCTCAACATACCAGTCGGGGTTTTCAAAGATGGTTTCGACATCAGCTTTAAAAACTTTATAGTCGAAAGGGCCGATAAATTCTTCTTCGTGTTCAGCAATAGTATTGATGCCTGCTAGCAGTGCTTTCTCCATTAGTTTAATGACGGCTTTCTTATCGCCCGCAAGGACTTCCTGATACGGCAAGCGTATGCCGATGTCCACACTAGCTTTTTCGGGGTAGTAATCACTGCCGACCCAATTAGAGAAATTTGGAGTAAGTTTTTCTAAAATAACAAAGGTGAAGTAGAAGTCGGTAATACCTTCACCGTACTTGCTAAGGTCGATTTCTTGACGTAGCACCTTTAAGAAGAGACCTGGGTCTGCCTTTGGATATAGCTCGTGCCAAATCCGACCAGAGATAAATATGTGCTGTTCACCAGCCTTATCCTGTATCTCCGCTGTTATATGTTCTTGACTAAGTGTCATATTTGTTTCCTGGTGGTCGTGACAAAATAACGTCGCGTGCTGAAGCTTCGGGCAATAAGGGGTAATTATAGATCAGCCTTTTTTCTTCTTTCAGGCATTCGCTGTAAGTACCATAGAACATCGGAAGAAATAACAAATTGGGGGCTCCATAGTTTCCTCCGGGGTATCGCTCGGCTTCTCCTTTGCGGGTTACGCCGTATTTCCAGACGTTGCCTTTGTATAAATATATGACCTTCAGCCCAAACGGACAAGAGAGGCAGGGATATTCGCCGTCGATTGTCGCAACGAGCGCGTATTGAGTAGCATTATCAATCTCTTCGAGTTCCTTTGCCAGCTTAGCCTGCCTTTCTGGAGATAAGGCAATATCCCCTTCAGGTGTTTCAATAATTCCCGGCGCAGTCTTTTTACCGCTATTGTAAATATGATAAGTGGAGACTAGGGTAAGGCCAAATAGTAATACAATGATCCATTTGAAGCCTTTGGGCGAGTTGCCACTTTGCTTCCGAAAAGCGACATGGAGCTTGCCCTTGGAATGGGATCTCCAGTTCGTTGAAGAAGAAGAGGTAGACATGGGTTGTTTGACTGGTAAACAGCAATCAAAGCTAGGATAAATTGGTGATAAACGGCCAAAGAATTTGCCTTAAAAATCAAGGTTTTATGCTAAGGGTTTCACCCTCGCGCCTAGCAATAAAAATAGGCTGCGACCGTGTTGTGAGCCAAAGGCTCACTGCCCGCACCACTCTCGCCGATTTTTCTTTGCAGTTGCTACCCCATCCTCGCCGGAAGGCAGAAGGGTATAGCGAGATCGCTATAACCCTTTAATAACAACTAATGGAGGTTTTAAATGCCTATTACTAAATGTTTGAATTGTGGAAATAATTACCAATGGGATTGGGAAGAAGCATTTGACAAGTTCGGTTTCGGAGATGGGGACGGACAAATTGAGACTTACCGAGTGCAGGAAGTTTTGCAAAGCGCAGGTTACGAAGTAGAATCCGATCAATGGGGGCTTCACAATATCGTAATCAGTTCAATCAAAAAAGACGGGCTGGAGCTAATGCCTGATGAAGGTGCAGGCTTTACCATCGGTTTCGACTGCCCTAGGAAATATCTACCCCAAGAGATTATCAATTTACTGGATGAGGAGCTTCAGTAATGGCAGGTAGTCAAAAAGAGGAGCATAAAATTAAATGGGAAGATATCCCTATCAACCGAGAAGAAAGTATGCAGGAGACACTATTCTAATCCTTGCAAACTTGAAAGTTTTCCTTGCTTGATGCCAAAGGCAAGGTATTTTATCAATCCTAATAAAAGGAGAATAATCATGGCATATAACAATACAGTAAAACTAATCGGCAATCTGGGAGCAGAAGCTAAGGTCATAGAAGGAGAACATAAAACCTTTGCAGCTCTTCGTCTAGCAACTACCGATTCCTATAAGGATAAAGAAACGGAGGAATGGAAAGACAAGGCATCGGTTTGGCATGATGTCATCGTGTTCGCCCCTGCCCTAATTGAAGAGGTGAAAGCCTACAAGAAAGGAGTCAGACTGGAGATTGACGGTAGTCTTTCTTACCGTGAGTTTCTGGTTAGCGTAGACGGAAAGGAAGTGACGAAGCGTGAAGCTTCTGTTCTTGCTCATAAGATACAGCAAGCACCCCTAGTGAAAAAAGAATCCGCCTAAACGCCGATTTCGAGGGCTTCGGAATAGGAAGTCCTCGAATAGCTATTTCTACTGAAAATCCTCAAAGCGAATAGAAGTAACCTCCACCTCACCTTCCTCTACATCCGTGAAGGAGCTGTCAGGTTCTTTGATCCAGATGACCCGATGCTGAATGATATTATCAAATAGCTGTTGTAGATTTTTACCTACGATTATGACCTGTATTCGGGTTGTGCATAATTGTATTTCTGTGTCGCCATTGTATTCCATTGGTGATACAAGGTCATGATAATGGATAGCCTTTTGTTCTCCTAGCGCAGTCATGAATTTCAGGGCCACGGCCATGCCGTCGCGTTCATGGGCAAGACCATAGAACGGATTGTTTCCCAGTGCTTTTATGGCTGAAGACGAACCCTGCTTATAGCGGAGGAATTCAGGGATAGACTTACTTTGTTCTGACTGGTGCATTCTTCACTGGTTGTGGTGGTTTAGGAATCATGCTGATAACCTTATCCTTTTGACTTTGCCATTTTTCGCCCATGTTTGCAAGCTTGGATTTTCCGGTGCGGTAAATGGAACCGATCACTTTGAGCTTGCTCTTCATGCCCGTTTCCTGAGATTGTTGCTGAGCTGCGAGTTCAGAAGCCGTCATTCGCTGAGCTGAACGTTGAACGGATTGCATCAAGCCTTGCTTATCATCCGTATGGATGGAGATGGCAAACTTCCCCCGCGAGGCGGAAACATAGAATTGCTCTTTGCTTGCAGCTCTACCCGTCATGGAGGATTGCATCAATATCACACGATTGACGGATTTTCCCTGCGAGGCAGGGGAGGTGGTATAATAACCATGAGTCAGGTTTCCAAAATGGCGGTCAAGCGTTACATCATTCCTGCCAGTGGAGGCAATGATATTTCCTTTCTTGTCGAAACCCTTTACGGTGAGGGTGTTCCCGTTATTGAGACGTTTTTTCTCGTTGGAAAAACCATTCTGAGTTATCCTGATTTGGTCGCCAACAGCAAGAGGAGTTGTCGATAAACGATACACCGAAAACTTGCTGGCAGCTTCTAGCGGTAGTGCTCTCTCCTCTTTTTTGTCGGGAGTAATGACACGTATTGCACCGTTTTCGTCTTTACCCAAAACCTGGTACTTAGTGCCACGTTTTATACCACCGCTAACATTTTGATGAAATTGTACGACCATACCTTCCTCGTAGCGAGTCGGGTCTTGCTTTTCCGCATCGGTAAATGAGAGATTTTGCTGGGTTTTAAAAACCTGTTCCTTACCACAGATAATTCCTTCTTCTTTGAGCTTGTCACGGATGGTTTCCGTGACCGCTTTTCCTTGTGCGTGGGTAGTAGCTACGATCAGTACATTTTCCTTTTTTTTGAGTGCCTCAGCGTACTCTTCTGCTACGTTCTCACGGGCTTCAGCAAAGCTATCCGCTTCCCGAATAGCCCCCATCTCATCCAGCGTTTGCAAACCGTTTTCCAGGTTTCCGCCGGATATGGATTTTATGGCACTTCGGTACATCTCATTCTTTTGGCGTTGGATCTTTGTAATAGTAGCTGGCTTGATACCCCCAAACTGTTCAATAATTCGCAGCGCATCACCCCTTTCTACGGAGCCGTGCTGTTTTGTATCACCGGTCAACAGAATACGCGCATTCTGTGTTTCGGCCACTTCGATGATCCGATTCATGGTCTGATTACCGACCATGCCCGCTTCATCGATCCAAATAACTCCGTCCTTTACACCAGCTTGCAGCTTCTCACTTTGTAGCAGTTCTGCGATGGTGGTGGCGTTTTCAAAACCATCGCCGCGTTGTACTTCACGGGAGGCAGCAGAGGAGGGGGCAAAGGCACCAAAAGCAATGCCTTGTTCGCGTACCCCTTCGGCGACTTCTTTGATCGACCAGGTCTTTCCGGTACCTGCACCACCGGCAACGACGGTGATGAAGTCACGGGAATTAAGCACATGCTGTACCGCTCCGGACTGTTCAGCAGTCAGTTGCTCATTCTTGATCTGATACTCAGAATTAAGCGGCTCTAAGGTGCCGCGACCATTACGGGCTTTATCTCGCAGTATTTGCTCTTCTTTGACCGACTCGCGGGTCGTATAGATGGTTTCTTCCGTTTTACTGTCCTTTCCTTTGAGTAGGCCTTTACGGCCTTCTAAAGCGTCTCTAATAGCCTCTGGTGTAGCTGACCCCATACTTCGCTTCAGAGCTAAGGTCATTAGCTCTTTATCGGTGGCAACAGACTTTCTTTCCAGAGCATGATCGAGGGCATAGGTAACTGCTTCATCAGGCGTTATTTCTTTTTTCTTTTCAATAGCATTACCCCTTCCAGGCCACGGAGTACCACCATTAGAGGTGTCGCTTTTAGCGTTGCGTACCAGCTCCATTTCGGCAGTAGTGAGGCGAGAAGCCCACTGTTGCCGCAGCTCCTCCCGGCTGTAACCGGTGCGTTTTCCGGCTCTGGTTTTGGCTCCGAGTTCAGCTTTGTCCTCTTCGTAGGTCAAGCCTAACTCGGCCGCTTTATCATTGATCTGGCGGGTACGGTTGGAGAATTTATCAATCGTAGTACGACCAAAACCGGCCAGTTCAAAGTCACGTTCGTTGCGCTCAATTTGGTAGCCGACAGCTTGTAGTTTGTCTGCTAATCGGGAGTTGAATACCGTCTCAAAATAGGACGCATTACGTTTGATGTCACCAAATTGAGCGGCTTTGATGCGTCCTTCTTTTTCGTCATAAGTGGCATTAAATACAAATACATGTTGATGTAAATGTGGATCAGGAATGCCGCCAACGGGCCGTGCGTCGCTGTGCGTGAATGTGCCCCAAAGTAGATTTGCTGTATTCCTGTTTGTATTCTTACCGCGTGCTCTTACCCGTGTAGCCGCGCTTTTTTCAATCTCGTGCATGGTTGTATTCACGGCTTTATCGAAGGCACGCAGAATGTCTTTATCTTTGGTTTGAGCGTAGACGATCGAGACGGATTTGGGTACTGAAAAAGTGAAATCATAACCCACCCGTCGCGAGCTGGAATTACGTGCCGTCAGTTGTTCGCCGGAGACCGGGTTTTGGTTCTCTGCGATAGCCGCAAAGTCATCTCTTTTTACGTCCCCATGCAGGCCGATTCGCTTAGCTAATCGACCGTGCCATTGACCGATTATTTCGCCCTTCTCGGCGTAATAATCTGATTTGGTCAAACCTTCACTAAAGTACTTAGTGGCACCTGATGCAGACTTACTGACGGTAATTCTAAGCATGGTTTAGCTCGTTTTGACTAGTTAAAATTTTAGTTACAGGCGTCTCCCCTTAGCACAGCTAGAGGACTTGTTCGCAAGGTAGCAGCGATTGAAAATCAATGCAATAGGGGGATTCTGGAAAACCCGGGAAAACTGAAACGAAAAGAAAAAGACAGTGCTGTCTCGAATACATAATCTAGTAGATTTGGAGACAACCCTTTTGATATTGAAAAAAACTACGAGTATGGAATCTTATGACTTAGATAAATGGCTGATCAAATTCTCCAACAACCCTAGAGACTTTTGGACCATTAGAGATGCTGTCAAAGGGACTCAAATATTTGGTGGAATCGGTTCAGGTAAGTCCTCCGGTTCGGGTAAATCAATCGCTAAAGCATTTTTGAGAAATGGGTTTGGCGGCTTGGTCCTTTGTGCCAAACCAGATGAGCGGAAGAACTGGGAAGAATATGCCAGACAGACAAATAGGGAAAATGACCTAATCATTTTTAGTGAAGGCAGTGAATATGAATTCAACCCTCTACAATATGAGATGACCAGGTCAGGAAAAGGGGCTGGTGAAGTTTTTAACTTGACCAATCTCTTTATGGAGATTTATAAAATGGGCAATCGGTTCAGCGGCGGCGGCGGAGGAGGAGAGAGTGAGCGTTATTGGGACAATGCTCTAAGGAGATGTATTAACCGAATGATCCAGCTACTTGGTTTAGCTGAAGAAGAGATAAGTATTCGTAACATGAGACGACTATTATCTGCGGCACCGCTTGAGCACGAAGTTGATGGTCTTGCCGAAATGAGCGAGGAAGAGATTTCAAACTGGGGTGATAGCAATTACTGTATGGGTTGTATCATCCAGGCCGGAAATAATCTCGATGAAGAAAACGAAGAGGCAGCAGAGGAATTCACTCTGATCAGCGATTATTTCTTGAGGGAGTTTGCAACGCTTCCTGAGAAGACCAGACCGACAATAGTAGAGTCATTTCTGGGCCTTGCGGAACCGTTTACTTCCGGAATTTTGAGACGACATTTTGCCCAGAGTACCAACCTCTATCCCGAAATAACATTTGACGGTAAAATTATTATTTTGGATTTTCCGGTTAAGGAATATCTAGCGGCAGGGGTATATGCTCAAGGAATATTCAAGCTGCTTTGGCAGCAGGCTACAGAGCGAAGGAACACAAAAGAATATCCTCTTCCTATATTTCTCTGGGTGGATGAGAGTCAGCTATTTTTGTCTGATTACGACCAAATTTTTCAGACGACGGCAAGAAGCTCAAGAGCCTGTACGGTATTCTTAAGTCAGAACTTATCAAACTATTATGTTTCGATAGGCGGAGCCAATCCGCGGCCTAAAGCTGATAGCTTGCTTGGTAACTTATCTACCAAGATATACCATGCCAATAATGATGCTGTGACTAATGAGTGGGCAGCAAGAACTATTGGTAAGTCCTTTATGAATATTACGGGGGTAAGTGTGGGTGATAGCCAATCAGCAAGCCTTAACCAACAGTTACATTATCAAGTAGAGCCAAGAGAGTTTACCACCTTAATGAGTGGTGGGGCTAGTAACGACAATATAGTTGAAGGCGTTATTACAATTTCAGGTAGGGAATGGAGTGACGGGAAGAATTATCGCAAAGCAAAGTTTAAACAGGATTAATATGATACAAGGGTCTTTAACAAAAATGGATGGGGTCTCAGCGGCGAGAGGTCTGACTACTTTTTCCAGAAGCGGCAATCTCATTATCGACACATTTATTCAGAGCTATGCTTTTATAGTAAGTATTGGAGCTATACCTGCCAGGCTTTATTACCGGGAGAATTTAGGGGAAAGGGCGTTCTCGCCTTTCGCACTGATTATTTGCTTAGCTTTCTATGGATACTTCGGCGCTATTCAAGGCACTTTCATAGGTGCGGAAATTGTTGCTCTAATTTTGCCCCGAGGCGAGAGCATTATGACTTCCGAAGGAACCATTGGTTTATACCTGATTTGCTTGTTACTAAGCCCAGTAATGCTCTTTTTAGTCTTTACGACAAATATGGGCATTAAGCATTTTAAAAAAGTATTTCAAGAAGCCGATGAAAAAGACGTTGTTAGATATTCTTACTATAGAGGAGATTCGAGATACTTCAAAGATTTGATAGGGAAGGTAAGTAAGCGTGGAAAAGTCCTGACAGAGCAATATGTGAGAATGATAGTAGAGCCGAGAAAGACGGCTGGGACAGGTCTTACGATATTGTTGATCGTACTTGCCGTTATCTTGGTATCATACCTGATCGACATGAAATTACCTATCGTAGTTTCTTACTATCTAAGCTTCTTTCTTATGACCAGCCTATTTATCCTATTCAGTGCGCAATGCTTATATCTTGAGGAGTTCGGTATCAAGCTCAGGGTGAGAGGGAAAGTGCTAGATATGACAGATGGGGAATATGATATGATGTTCATCAAAGCAGAAAGAGACAGGCTGAAGCTTATTTCTGATTCTGCCCAGAATACGAATAAGAGCACGGTCAATAAGCTTTCTGATGAAGATTCAATAGTAATATCATGATAGAAACATACTTGAATAATCAATACTTTGTTTGGGGAGCTATAGGAGCAGTATTCATACTTGTCTCTATTATTCGGAAAAGCTTCTATCCTATTCTAGCTTTTGCCTTATTTTACTTGGCAATTGTAATAAAAGACACCACTGGCTCTGAAAGGATCGCTGAACTCTTACAGAACTTACTTTACGTTTCTATAGGGGTCAGTTTAATGTTAGGCTACTCTTTTGCCATGACCGGCTTTAGAAGTACTTACCTTTCTCCTAGAGACGAACTACGACTAATCATCTATGGGGTTCTTTTTTCACTTCCTGGATTTTTGTTTTTGGGTGTTGAAAGCTTAGAAATCCTACCCTATTCCTATTCGCTGTTTGCCGTCACCCTAGGGGCAGTAATGCTTTTCTTCTCAGGTAAAGTCGATAGACTATTAAGGAGCAATGAATCTGCTTATTTGGACGATGCCAACAACAGAATTCAAAGAGAAGGTTTAATCAGCTTGAAAGCAACTTTTGGAGATGTAAGCCTTTCGGAGATGAGAAAGAAGGTAGAAGAAGCATTCGATAGGGGCGAAATACCCGAGCCTGAGTATTATGAGGTTTTAGTGGAGATACATTTCCTCAGTCAAGATTATGAGAGCACACTCTTATACGGGAAAGAACATCAAAGGCTACTTCAAGGTAATGTAGGTGCCAGTAAAATTACTAGGAACATCTATATACAGGCTATGTCTGAAGAAGCCTTAGGGAACACAGAGCAAGCTTTGGAGCATTACCGATACGTCGAAGAGAAATCTAATGGCAACTTTTACTATGTGACACAAAAGCTCAAAGAGCAAAAAGTATAATGCTATGACTTTACAATTACGGGACTTACCATTTTATGTATCTGTTGCGATCTATCTGGCCGTTATTTATAATCTGTATTTTTGGGCTTTAGAGTATTCTTTTTCTTTTGAATATCTGCCTTGGATAGTTACCGGATTTATCGCAGCGACTGCTATTTTGTTTTTGATGCTAAACATCATTATGCGACCTGGAATGAGCATTCTAGGGTTGAGTCTTACTAGGAACAAGCTTAATCCGCCAGCTCCATTTACTAGGCATATATATCTGTTCAGAATGTACAACCTAGTCTTTATTGTACAGCTGATCTTTGTCTGGAACAAGTTTCAGGAAGTATGGGGCGAAAACGGGGTTACAGCCGATCTTATCATACCTGTAATATACTCGGTAGTTCTAGCCTATATCACTTTTTTTTACATGAATAGGGTGGAGCCGCTTATACTCATGAACGAGAGGTCAAGATTTTAATTACAGCGATAAAGGGTCATTCATTTTGGACATTAAGTAAGCATCGGAAGTAATTCGTCGGTATCCTGAAAAAAAGGAAAATCCGAGTAACGAAGCCAACACTACGTAGACATATTCAATGAAGCCACTGGCCTCATGCCAGAGGGGTAGTACAAAGAATAATAAAGCGACAAGGATAAGTATTAGAGATACGTTCCGCTCAAGATATGTTACTATTGATATTTGAGGTATTTCTTCTTCTTTCTCTTCGAAATGAGATTTCATAATTCGTGCGCCAAAGCACCTTGGCATCAAAAATCTTGAACTCAAGAAATTCAGAAATACACCTATTACAACCCACCCTGTTATTAGTGCTACTAGAGCCAGCAGAATCTGAAAAATGAAAGAGTCGGTTGCCGTAAATGCGTTGAAACCAAACGATAGAATAAAGCCTACCAATACAGCACCAATTGCAGAGATCAAAATGAAAATTATAGCGTCCTTAAGTTCTACCTGATGAGGTGGATTTTCCATGTATTAAACGTTAGTAAGTTTTGATAGATAGAATTAATTATCTGCCCTTAGTGGGCGGTTTTTTTACAGGTGGCTTCTTCGGGGCTTTAGGAGACTTCTTTGGTGCAGCCGCTTTCAGTTTTGCTACCCCTTTGATCTTGGAAGTATCTTTCTTAGGTTCAGTAGTGGGTTTTACCGCTTTCTTCTCTGGTGGTTTACTTTCTTCCTTTTTAGTAGGCGTTTTGGTAGTTTTTTGCACTTCGGATTTCTGAGGCGGAGGGGATGTCTTAATGGCTACTGCCTTTATTATTGCCACTCCTTTCTTTATTGGTTTCTTTGGTGTTATCTTTTCTGACCACTTTTTACCTTCTGTCTCTTTACCCTTTTTTAGTGTTGTCTCTTCTTGTTTATCTGACTTTTTCTCTGTAGGTGGTGAAGTAGAGGCAGATTTGATCTCACCAATTGAACGACCACGGGCTTTATTGTTATCCTCATTGGGTGCTTTATTTGTTCCGCTAACCCTTTCTACCCAGTCTTTAGGAGGCTGTTTATCCTTGCTCATTAGAGGCAGTTTATGGTATAATACAACATGCCCAAAATAAGAAAAAATAAGAGATATAGAGATTAATAATGTTAATTGATACAGACCTGATTCCCATTAAAGAAAAAGCTGATTTAGGAGACGCTGAAGCCCAATTGGAAATAGCCGGAGCATTTTTTTTAGGGAGAGGAGTTCCCAAAAGCATACAAAGAGCTAAGCACTATTATGAGCTGCTTGCTGCTAGACCGCCGGATGAAGTTGACTTCCTTGGATATGGCACCTTGCTGGCTTTGATTGGCAAACTTGCAGCTAGAGAGCGAAAATTTCGAGAATCACGTTTTTGGTTTGAAGAAGCTTATAAATATATCACTACCACTTATGTTGATGACCTTGCAAAAGAGATAATGGAAGAGATAGATTTAGATGAGTACATGAAAAGTGTAGGGTGTAAACCTATGGATCAAGTTTCGGCTGCTTCTAATACAGCAGACTAGCGTTGCCTTTGAGGTTGCTCTGTTGATCTATATTGAGATATTTCATCGCCAAATTCGATTGTGAAATTAACTATGGCCTGTTGAGTATATGAATCAATAGTGCCGCTTTCTGAGTTTGGTCCTAAATCATATCCGGCCGCTGATATACCCCTCTGTAAATCTTTTACAGTTTCAACATCTGCACAGAAAATATCTCCTTTATTGGATCCCATTATCTCGACGGCACGATCTATGAGGTCATCCTCTTGAGGTGTTGTAGGTTGAATGGAAATAAACCCAACTTGCTGTCTAGCAGCTGACAGCATAATTTTGTTATCTATTTCTAGAGCTGCTGCTTGTGCACCTTGGGAGTTCTTGGGGAATACCTGTTCTATTTCTGAGCCGTTGAAACTACCCTGAAATTTCTCTGCGTCTAAAAACCTAGCACCTCCTGTTATTTCACCGGATGCAGAGTCTACGATCTGCAAGTATAATACATCATCGACTTCAAAGTATCCTACTCTGCTGCTAGAACTTGCTGACACTGATACATTATCATTATAGTGATGACCTCTAACCCATTCTTCGACAGAGTCAGGTACAAGCCAAAAAGAATCATCTTTTTTCCAGCCCAAAGGAGCGTCATTTTGTAAAGTGTTGAAATCTTCAATCTCAACAAACTCACCTTCCCTCAAATGATGTCTATCTTGATATATATATTGAATTTTCAATGGCTTCATGGCAATATTTCATTTATTGATGAAACCATTATACATGCCAATTATTAATAAAGGGTTAACGTGCTTTTCAATTTGTTGATAGCAAGAGAAATCGTCAGTGTTAAGGCGGAGACAGCCCATTGCCCCAAAGGCAGCCAATATCTCACGAATAGGTTCTGCAAGATGTGAGTAAGCAGTGATGATTTTTATTCTAGCCGCTATGGTTCCCTAATTTGGGCTATTGGATCAATCGGCCCTTTTTCTGCTACACCAAGATACAGCTTGTCTCACCCTCTGCAAGTCACGCTTCGACATAGATCAGCAATTTTTTGGGACAAGCCGCAATAAATGGCCGCTCTAGACTGGCATAGGACTCACCTTCACTGAATTCAGGTTCCGCAAAAAGGGCAGATGTCCAATTATCAATTCAAAGAAAAGGAACCATGACTCATCAGAAAAATACTCCCACCGATACATATCAAATATACGTAGCCTCTCTCTCCGATTATAATGCCGGTATTCTTCACGGTAAGTGGATCAATGTCGAAGGACTTAACACCGACGAAATTCAAGAAGAAATCAACGAGATTCTTCGCACCAGTCCATACTCCAAGCAGTACGATGAAGTAGCCGAAGAATACGCTATCCACGACTTTGAACTCGGTGGCATCCGCATCTCTGAATATGAAAGCTTGGACACTATCGTCAGCATAGTAGAAGTACTAACTGAACACGGAGAAGCCTTCGCGATCTATTACAACAATATTGATGACCTAGCATCAGCTAAAGCTAACTTTGAAGATACCTATGCTGGTGAATATGACTCATTCCTAGACTACGCTACCGAAACATTTGATGAACTATACGCTCACTCGATTCCAGAAGGCTTACGCACTTACATAGATTATGCTGCTTTTGCTCGTGACCTTGATGCTGAAGGATACTTTATTGAAGATGGGTTTGTGTTCCGTCCTGTTTAGGGCGGTTTTTCAGTCAAAGATGAAAAGTCAGCTTATTCTATTCTAAGAAAGGGCGGATACAAAGTACATCAGCACTTTGTATCTCGCCCAAGAGTCTACTACAGGAATGTAGCGACGATCCATAGAAGGAAGTCATAGGCCAGCCTGCCAGCAAGGAAAGTCAAGACCCCTTCTTTGATTCTTTGCATTTTCATGAATGAAAATTTAAAGGGCTTACCAACAATATAGCTGGGTGCACCTATGAATGGTCAGCGGTAATCTGCCAACAGACCGTCTACACCATAGAGCCAGTCAGCATCAAAGAAGTTCCTGTAAAGATAATCATCCTATTAGATGTAGAATGGTTTGATAAGAATACAGTTATTGTAAATCAAATACAATATTTATAGCTTCTTCGATGTCTGGTAAATAATGGTATTCCAACCTTCCTTGAAGGTTTGTTACTCTCGAAGTATCAACCGCTCGTAGTTGCTTCAGGTTGATATGCCTTGGTTTATCGAGCTTGTTTTCTGAGGATGGTTCGACATTGACGACGAACGGCCAATTCTTGTGATCTGGCAGAATAGGGGCAACTATTACGGTTCGTGATTTTCTATTAACAACATCTGACTGCAAAATAACGCACGGCCTCTTTTTTCTGGTCTCAGCTCCTACGGTCGGATTCAGGTCTACCCAACGAATTTCTAATTGTTGGATCACCCAATCTCTCCATCGCTAAGTGTGTTGTCCCACTCAGAAAGTTCTTCCAAATATTGAGCATCTTCCGCTTCCTCAATATTCGCTTTGAGGATAGCTGCTTCCAATTCTTGTGAAATATCTCTTCTGATAAGGGTATTGATGTATGCGCTCTTATTTTCTTTGGTCAGTAAAAATTGAGCGACTTCCTCATCAAGGGTAAATGTGCTTCGATGTTGCATATCAATATGACCTTTCAGTATTACGCTATAATCATACCATAAAGGCATATTATGGTCAAGTGCAAAAAAACTGTCCACAAAAACGACCGTTTTCTCGAACACCACTCCCACACATTCCATTCCCACTTTTTCTTTTCATCAGCCGTACAAAAAACTGGTCTACTTTATCAAAGTATGATAAAGCCAATACTGAACCCTTTTAGGAGACACTATTGTGAAGATTGGATACGCCAGAGTAAGCACCAAAGACCAAAAACTCTCTTTACAGAAAGATGCCCTGGAAAAAGAGGGCTGCAAAATTATGTTCGAGGAAAAAGCCAGCGGTGCCAAATCCGACCGGCCGGAACTACGCCGGATGATCGACCAGCTTCGGAAAGACGATATTGTCATTATTTGGAAGTTGGATAGGCTAGGGCGGTCATTGCGAGACCTAGTCAACCTCGTGACCGAGATACAAGATAAAGGGGCTGGGCTGAAATCACTCAATGATTCTATTGATACGACTACTCCCCAAGGCAAGCTGACTTTTCATCTCTTTGCGGCACTTGCCGAATTCGAGCGGGATATTATCAGTGAGCGTACCAAAGCCGGGCTAGATTCTGCTCGGGCGCGTGGTCGAAAGGGTGGGCGACCCAAAGGTTTATCACAACAGGCTAAGGACAAAGCCATCATCTCAGAGACTTTATACCGAGAAGGGAACCTCTCAGTAAGTCAAATCTGCCAACATTTAGGTGTAGCTAGAAGCACATTTTATAAATTACTCAAGCATAGAGGTGTCCAGCTTGTACAAAAAGAGGAGCGTACTAGCTTGTCTTGATAGTAGCTCCTCTTTAATGCCTAGTGTCAGAATGGATATATACTTGCTACTTCGTCTCTGCACTAAAACCAGCCTCCGCAACGGTAGTCTGCACTTCTTCTGCCGTTAAGTCACTTGTTTCTACCGTTAAAGTGCGGTCATCATCCTGTAAATCCACCTGCCAGCTAGCTATGCCTTCTTTGGCTTCCAGTACAGGAGTGACTCTCGATAGACACCCTGTACAATTGATATTGGTTTTGAATTTTAGTTCTTTCATGGTTCGATCAAATCTTTATTTGTTTTAAACGTAAGCTGTTGGCTACTACCGATACGGAACTAAGTGCCATCGCCGCACCGGCAATCATCGGGTCAAGCTCAAATCCATTGATTGGGTACAGTAGACCCGCTGCAATAGGAATTCCGATTAAATTATAAATGAAGGCCCAGAATAGATTCTGTCGAATCCCAATTACAGTCTTTTTCGATAGTTTCAGTGCTTTAGGAATAGCCATTAAATCAGATGTAATCAGAGTCATCTTTGCCACGTCAATAGCAATATCTGACCCTTTACCCATGGCGATACTAACATCTGCCTGTGCCAGGGCTTGTGAGTCATTGATCCCATCACCGACCATGGCCACCGTATGACCTTCTTCTTGAAGCAGTTTCACGTAATCTGCCTTATCACTAGGCATTACTTCGGCCCGGAATTTCGTAATACCTACCTGTTCAGATACAGCGGCGGCTGTTTTAGCATTATCTCCGGTTAGCATGTGTACAGCTATGCCTCGCTTTTGTAATTGGGCAATGGCTTTAGCCGAGCTAGGCTTTACTTTATCGGTAATACCCAGTATTCCGAGTATGGTTTTTTGGTTGGCAAAGAAGATAACAGTCATACCTTCTTCACTCCACTGCGCGTAGGTTTGCTTCACTTTGGCATTGATCTCTAAATCATTCTCTTCTACCAATGTGAAATTACCTACGAAGTAGGTTACTCCATTGTCATCAGTCCCTCGTACCCCTTTACCGGTAATGCTATTAAAGTTAGTGACTCCTTTTGGCGTGGTTCCTTCTTGTTCTAGATACTTTATTATAGCTTCAGCTAAGGGGTGCTCAGATTGTTCTTCTATGCGGCGTAATACTCCCTTGTCGTATGAAGTAGCCGATTTTGTCCAGTATGTTTGCTGTACTTCTGGATGTCCTTCCGTAATTGTTCCGGTTTTATCCAGAATAACGGCATTAACCTTGTACCCTAACTCCAGACTTTCTGCATCTTTGATGAGAATATTGTGCTCTGCACCTTTCCCAATACCTACCATAATAGCTGTAGGGGTAGCAAGACCAAGGGCACACGGACAGGCGATTACCAATACTGCTATAGCATTTAATAATGCATGAAAAAAGGCATCTTGCCCACCCAGTATCATCCATGCCGTAAAAGTGATTATTGCGATCACAATCACCGTGGGAACGAAGACTCCAGCAATCTTATCGACCAGCCTCTGAACAGGAGCTTTGCTGCCTTGTGCTTCTTGTACCATTTGGATGATTTGAGCAAGTAAAGTCTCTTGACCTACTTTCTCAGCTTCAAATTGAAAGCTACCTTTCTGGTTAATAGTACCAGCAAATAATGCATCACCAACAGTTTTGTGAACTGCGATTGGCTCGCCTGTAATCATGCTTTCATCGACGAAGCTATCTCCCGCGATAATACTACCGTCAACTGGTATCTTTTCACCGGGCTTGATTACAATGCGCTGTCCTTGCTTGACTTGTTCGATTGGAATAGTCATTTCTATACCGTCCTCGACGATTCGCATGGTCTTTGGCTGTAATCCAATCAATTTTTTAATAGCAGAAGAAGTATTCGATTTTGCTCGCTCTTCCAATAACTTGCCTAGCGAAATGAAGGTTATTATAACGGTGGCCGCTTCGTAGTAAACGTGGCTCTCAAAGCCTCGGGAAGTAAAAAAATCAGGAAAAAAAGTGTTGAATAAGCTAAAGAAGAACGCTATCCCTGTGCTCAAGGCTACCAGTGTGTCCATGTTAGCCTTACCGAATTTAGCTTGCCGATACGCACCAATAAAGAAATCACGCCCAAACCAGAATAGCACTATCGCACTGAGAGGCAGTGAAATCCATCTACCTGGAACCCAGTGCATATAAAACATACCAAGGATAAAAACCGGAAGTGTTAGTACAGCGGCCCAGATCGTTTTACGCAACGCTTTCTGATAGGATTGTGTAGCCCGATCCTCCTGCTCTTCTAATGCGTTGGAATCATTATCACCTAAGATCAGGTCATAACCTACCGCTTGTAGTGCCGCCTGTAGCTCTTGTTCACTGATAAGAGAATTGTCAAATTCTACTGTTGCTGTAGTATTGGCGAAATTGACCGAGGCTTCATGTACTCCCGGTAGTTGATTCAGGATAGACTCCACACTGGCTGAGCAAGATGCACAACTCATCCCCGTGACGGGAAAACGGTCTTTAGTAGACTGCTTTCTATCATTTTTATTTTCCATGATAACCTCTGCACTCATATTTCTATCTTTTATAGTGCAAAGATCAGGGTAATGGAAGATGAAGCTGTTATACTTTTTTGAGAGAAATTTGCAGCTTTTTGTTTAGGTACAGTAATTCCAAAAATAAAGCGCGGACCACTCAATAGTGATCCACGCTGCTAGCTAAAAGATACTGTAATGCCCTTCAAATATTACTTTGATGTGGATTAAAACAGGATTAATGGTTGGAGCACTCACCAAGTATCCTATTCACTTTATAAGTATTATGAAATTCGTCAAAGGAAAATATTGCTTGCCCGCCGCTAAAGTTTGCGTCTAGTAAATCATGAAATTGGTGGTTCTCCGGGTAGGCCTGTTTAAGATTATCCAGATTAAGAGGTAGTATTGGGCCACTTAGGTTAAGGCTGAAGTGAAATGTTGCAAAACTATTGAGTTCTTCTCCTAAGCTTGTATCGGAGTCTCCTAATTGATAAACAATAAGGTGGCCAACTTCACTAATCTGATATAGCTGGTTTTCGAAGAAACGGAATTGTTGGCCATTACAATCGAGATATCCATAGGTTTCTGACTTTTTATATCGGAATTTACCTTTGGGGGATTTTACCTTGATCCAATCCCTTTTTAGATTGCCAAGAGAGATTCTACTCCCTTTTTCATTACAAGAGAACTCATGAGAGATGAATTCATTGCTGAAATCTTCAAAAGTCAGATATATTCCTGTTGTTTGAGAAAATCCGGATAGAGATGAGATAACTAAAACAAAAACAGGAACTAAGAAATGAAGTAGTCTTTTCATTTTATCGAATTCAGAATAAACAATAGATAAGCAAGGGTAATTATGAGCGTACCACGCGAAAACGGGGCCCTGGATATTCAATAACACTGCTAGTATATTCTATCCCTTAGGCCCCCTGACAACTTCTACTAATTTGCTGTCTTGAGAAAGTCAGCGATTTTCGTTGCTTCCGTAGTTGTTAAATTTGCTCGTACTTGCATATGCATTACGGCAACATCCCATTCTGCGTCGCTGAATGTTTCGGGAGACGGGCTATTATGGCATCGCAGACAGTTTTCACCCCAAAGTTGCGCTCCTGACTTGGTATCAGCTAAGCTATTTGTGGTAGTACAGGCATTCGTTGCAATGGCGACTAATGCTAATAAGAAGAGTCCGGTTATCATTAATGATCTTTTCATGGTAGTACTTCTGTTGATGGAGTTATTAAAAACCTATTGCCCAGTGAATAAAAAATGAATCCTCGCTACCACCTTCCTCATTTTCACTATGTCCGCCTGCCTCGCCGCTAACCGTTCTATAGGAAACCTTTACTAGCGTTCTCCAGTCAAACCAATAGTTTAAGCCAACTTCCCATTGTTGTTGATTGGCTTCCCAAGGGGCTCCTTCCGGGGTTTCGATTGAAGAGTATCGTGTTGCCAGCTCTAAGTTTTGTACAAGCTTACTACTGACAAAGGCGGGCCGGATGGATAACTGGGCAAACCATGTAGAACTTGAGTTGTCAAATGAATGTAACTCGCTTGGATCGTCCTCTTCTGGAAATGCTGCCTCGTCCACGTTTGCGGCTGCATATTGAGCCTTGATGTCTACTACACTTCGCAGTGACGAAAGTCTTTGGACATAAGACATGTCAAATGCGTAGAGGAAGGCAGCAATATCTTCGTAATCACCTTCTTTGTTTCCAACTTTGCCATATAGGCCGGAAATCCCCACTTCTAAGGCAGAATTATTCATTGGGAAAAAACCTATTCGCCCTCCAAAAGACTTACCTTTATTATTGTCAGGTGCAATATCGTAATGGAGTACGCCACCTTCTTCGGCTTCTACGCTTCCATCATTGAGTTGTGGTCCATTAACAGCATAGATCGAATAGTTAGTTTTGATATTTCCTAAATAAGAAGCTCCACGAAGTTCAATTCCAATGTCAGCGGAAGGAAGTATTCCGTCATGACCTGCACCAAGGGGATTAGTAGGGAATTTGTTAATCCATGCCGGGTGAAGATTCGGCACATAGGTGCCAAATGGAAGTAAAAACTTTCCTGCTCTTACTGTGACGGCATCAGATAACAGATAGGACATGTTTGCGTACTCTAGGCCCAAATGAGTCTCGCCACCTTCTAATTCGATCTCCAATTCACCTTCAAAAAGCAATCGATCCGACTGCCTAAAAACAAAAAGAGGATTAAAGGCACCCCCTACGAAAGAGGTCTCCTCGCTGGTCATTTCTAGCCCTGAATGAGCATAACCCCTCAGTAAGAATCGACTTTTTCCTGGTTTAAGATAATCAATAGCTGCACTTTGCTGATCTGTAAGGCTATATCCTTGCTGCGTATTTTGATCGTCTTGGGCAAGGGCTACATTGCAAATGAATAAGGCGAGTGCCAACGTGAATATGTTTAATTGATATTTCATATATAAAGTGGTTGAACTTGAACAATTAGAGTTGTCGTATATAATTCACCAACTGCCAGCGTTGCCTTTCTGTAAGCGTTTCCTGGTATGCTGCCATTGGAGCCCTGCCCTTTGTAATTTTCCAATAAATTGCGCCATCACTTTGTTCTTGTACCGCAGTACTTTGCAGGTTTGATGGCCTTGGATTTAGATTCATTCCGGCCAGACCATCTCCTTTACCTCTATCTCCATGACAAATAGCACACATCTGTTTGAAAAGGCTTCGTCCTAAATTTGCAGCATTGGCATCTCCTGCTACAGGATTCTGAAAATTATCTGCTAAAGAAGGTGCTGTCCATTCTTCCTGCCCGTATACATTGGATGTAGTTAAACTCATACAAAGCAACAGAAAGGGGAAAAAGAGAAATTGCATTAAAAATTTCTTGTCGTTTTTCATAATTCAGCGATGGTTAGTTGATGGTTAATTTGCTGTTATGAAGTTAGACATCTTTTGACAGGAGTACTTGCGGTTTTTTAGGCAATGTTTATTAAATCTTGCTAAGCTATAAGTGGAGTTATATATATATATTTCCGGGTTGAATCAGACCGTTGCTTACTGAGAGCTTGTTTGGTAGGTAGAGTTGCTCTTGTCTACAATTAATTTTTTCCTCACCGAGCATTTATGTATTTCACTGCTTCCTGAATTGTTAAGGGTTTAGTGGAATTGCCGGTTCGGATATAAAAGGACGTTTTGTTTTTACTATGTACATAAGCCGGTGATATTGCTGCCTTTATTCGTAGCACGCAGACATCTTTTTCATCCAAGTCATAAAAATCAATTTCAACAAGAGTACAAAACTCAATGCCGATATCATTAGTGATCAGCTGATACAGTTGTAGCTCAAAGCCATCTCGGTTTTTCTTTTTTAGTGATTGATAGTCTTGTTCAAGACCAAGAATATTCCCAGAGTCATCCAGCCCGATGAGTAGTGTTCCACCGCTTGTGTTCATAAATCCGGCAATAGTTTTTATTATTACCCCCTCGAGGGATTTATTGATAGCGTTTTGGTGGTAATCAAATCTCAAAGAAGATTTAAATTCTACTTGATCACTTTCCCCTTCTTTAATAATTGATAAAAGGCTCCCCTTAAGTTGTTTATCCTGCCTTCTCAGTTTTGCTGCTTGCTGCAATAAATTTCGGTAGTACAGCCCCGAACCCAGGCCGACTAATGCCCCAATCAATACGAAGGCCATAGCCATGCCCGTCATCTGAAAGGAAAAAGAATCCATCATCCTGTCAGGAGCGATTTCCAAAAATTGACGGGTGGTAAATGGTTTGTCGTTCATTTCAAACCAATAAATAACCATCGTTAGCGGGTGGACCAAAAAATAAAATATGACAACACCAAACAACAGATGAATCAAAAGAGTGTATTTTTCTCCGAAGCTTTTCCCCTTATTAATTGCTTCCATATAGAATCATGATTTTTTTGCTGATGAGAAGGTATCCGGCAACTAAGAGCACCATTATCCCTGTTAGTAAATAAGGTAAGAATGTATTCAAAGTCAGTAGCCAACTACCGATAATTGGGCCTATTACCTGACCAAGGCTATCTGTAGATTTTTGGATACCGAGTGCTTCGCCAGCCACCTTTTCCCCTTTCAGTGAAATCAACGATGTGACGTTCGGTGTAATAAAGGCTCCCCCTGTAGACTTATGCTTCTTAAGACAGTCTATAATTGTAAAATAGTAGTTCCAATCAAGTTTGGCAGGGGCTAGCCCCTGCCAAACTTGCGCTTTGC
>NZ_JALEGS010000034.1 GCF_022763345.1 Phaeodactylibacter sp. | reverse complement strand
CACGTTGATGTAGCGGGTGGTGAAAGCCACGTAGAGCGCGTCATCCTGGGCACAGCACGTCCCTAAATGACATAGGATGAACCTTTTTCCTCTATGGTAAAGGTAAATCTTCACTGCGGGCTATTCTTCTTCGGAAGGGTAGCCCGTATTTTTTTACCTTTGCGCAAAATTATTCCAATGAAAGCCAATATTTCTCTGGCACTCAATGCCATCTTGCTTATCGCAGTCATCTATTTGTTCACGCAGCAATCGGGCAACGCCACCGCCGACAGCCCTGCCACAGCCGCTGCCAGTACGGATGAGACGCTGGATATCGTTTACATTGACGCGGACAGTTTGCTCAACAACTACCAGGATTTCCGCAAAAAACAGGAGGACCTCGCTGCCCGTCAGCAAACTGCTTCCCAAGGCCTCAATCAGCGGATGCAGGCGCTGGAAAAGGAATTCCGTCAGGTGCAGGCCAAAGTTCAACAAGGGCTGCTCGCTCCTAATCAGATTGCAGCAGAGGAGCAACGCCTCGGCCAAAAACAACAGGAGTTACTCGCAGAACAGGAGCAGCTATCTGCTACCCTCGGCGCAGAGCAGCAGCAACTGGCCGCTGACTTCCAGGACAAACTCCGCAATCTTATGGATAGCCTGCAGGAAGCCCGGGGCTACGACTTCATCCTGCAGTACGGACAAGGCTCAAGCCTCCTCGGCGCTCGTGACGGATTTGACATCACCAACGAGGTGCTGAATATTCTCAACGCAAACGACAAGTAACCTTAAGCCCACTCAAAGAAAAGGACCGGCGGCAGCAACATCAGCATGCAGGCGGCACAAAGGATAAGGAACAGGGGCAGGAACCACTTCACCCACACGTTGTAGGGGATTTTGGCAATCGCCAGTACCCCCATCGTGACCCCGCTCGTGGGGATGATCAGGTTGGACAGTCCGTCCCCAAACTGAAAAGCCAGCACCGCCGTCTGCCTGCTGATGCCCAAAAGGTCACTTAGCGGTGCCATGATCGGCATCGTCAGGGCGGCCTGCCCGGACCCGGAAGGCACAAAGAAGTTGAGCAAAGTCTGAAAGATAAACATGATTTCCACTGTGACCGCCTTGGGCAGGCCTTCCGATAACCCTGCTATCGTGTGCAGAAGGGTGTCAATAATTTTCCCATCCTCCGCAATGACGATCAGCCCCTTGGCCATGGCAATCACCAATGCCGCGGTCAGCATATCTTTAGCACCGTCTTTGAAGGCAGCAACGCTCTCTTCCAGCCCCAGGTGAGAAATCATCCCGGCTACAATTCCTAATCCAATGAACAGCCCGGCAATCTCATTGATGTACCAGCCCCATTGGCCCACACCATAGACGAGCAGCAGCAGTGCCGCCGTAAGCGCCAGCAAAACATAGCGGTGTCCCTGGGTAAACTCCTGGTTCTTAGTTTTGCCCAACTGCCCGAGGTCGCGCTGCTGATCGAGCTCATACACCGGGCTTAGTGTGGGGTCTTTTTCCAGCTTCAGCACATACCGCATGATGTAAACAATACCAATCGCCGTAGTGACCGCCCAGACCACCAGCCGGTAGCCCATCCCGCTCGCCGGGGGCAGCTCGGCAATGCCCTGCGCCACCCCAATCGTAAACGGATTGATAAACGCACCGGCAAACCCCAGCCCGGCCCCAACAAAGGAAACGGCTATTCCGGTTATGGAATCATAACCCAGCGCCAGGGCCAACGGAATCGTGATCAGGACAAAGACCAGCACCTCCTCGCTCATGCCAAAGGTCGCGCCCGCCAGCGAAAACAGCGTAATCACCACCGGCAGTATCCAGTGCCGGTACTTCGGGTGCCGCTCACTGAATTGAATAATGCTCTGCAGCCCGGCATCAATCGCTCCGGTCCGCGTAATAATGCCAAACGCACCACCCACTAAAAACACAAAGGCAATGATCTGCGCCGCCGAAATAAATCCCCGGACGGGCCCCTGTAACAATGCCCCCAGCCCCTGCGGATTGGGCTCCACCCGTTCGTACGAACCGGGCACGAGCACCTCCCGCCCATTGATTACCGTCCGCTCAAATTCACCAGCGGGCACCAGCCAGGTCAGGCCGATGAATACGATCATAATTCCAAAAATGATCAGCAGGGTATCCGGGAATTTTTTCATATTTGAAGAGGGGTATTGCTATTCAATGATAATCTTTTTGACCGCCAACTGCCCTTCAATAATGGCTTCCAGGGTATAAACGCCAGCGGGCAGCCCGGAAACATCAATTGGAGAAACCGCATTGGCCCAGTGGCGCACTTCCTGACCGGTTATTGTGCGCAAAGACAACTGCCCGTAGGCAGATGCGCCGTTCCATTCCCAAAACAACTGCTCTGCAGCCGGGGTAGGAAAGACACGGAAAGCGGTATTTTCACTCCGGTCAGCCGTCGAACTTAGCACATCCGCACAGTCGCCATTGGTTTCGGGAATTCGGACCAGCTCGCCCGCTTCCACATACCAGTTTTGCCACTCGCCACCCTGCACCGTCTGCCAGTCATTCAGGTCAATGCTGCCTGAGCCATCCGTCCGGGCCGGAATAGCATACACCTTCACAGCGCTTTGCCCCCTGTTCCAGGTTAGGGGCGTGCCCGCTTCCATCACTTCCGGCAGAAACTCCTCCTGACAATTAGACTGCAGGAAAAATACAATATCTTCCTCAAATTCCGGGTATTCACCAAATGCCCGGGCGGTCCCGTTTTCATCAATACAGGCGGCCGTGTACTCATTGGCGGCAATGCCGAAAGACCGGCTTTGGGTAGCTTCCGCGATACGTGCCAGAAAGCCCACATGCCGGCCGGGCCTTTCCCGCTGTTCATAATGGGTATCGGTAATAGTATTATCCAGAAAAGGAATTTCCAGAAAATCGTTCTGCCCCAGCACTTCATAGTCCGGGTGGAAAGGGTCGGAGAGGGCTTCTTCCGCATCGAGCGAAAGGTTGGAAGGCGCATAGTACCAGTTGCTGAGAATAGCCATGCCTGCACTCGTGCCACCAACCGGTACGCCTTTTTCGTTAATCAGGTAATTGATGGCCTCCTGTACCGGTGTACCCTGCCAGTAGGAAAGGTAGTCGTACTGATCGCCACCGGCAAAGAACAGGCATTCGGCATTGCGGATTTGGGCTTCCACATAGGGGGCATTAGCAGCCGACGCATCGTCAAAGCGGATGGTTTCCACTGAATTAACGTAAACGTCCAGTTCCTCAAAAAAGTAAGGATTGTACCCATCAGAACCACTGGCCCGCAGCACGACCACGTCACCGCTGTCGGCCCGTTCCAGCATCCACTGCATGGCTTGGTCATTATCGCCCCCGCCGCCTGCCAGCACGATGCCGGGTATAGGGTCGGTTTCCACATCTGTGGTGTCGCCGGTGAAAAAACGAGTGTACCCCTGTCCGTGTAAGAAAGAAGGCAGGACGGTCAAAATCAAAAAGAGCGTTCTGGTAAGCATGGTAGATCGGATAAAAGTAAGGAAAAATCGGGCCGGGGGGATCCCGGCCCTTATAGTCAAGAGGTTATCGAACAATAAGTTTCGTAGTGCCCACTTTGTCAGCCGTGCGTACGCTCACTGCGTAAACACCTGCTGGCAAGCTGCTCGTCTCCAACTGTAGGTTGTGGCGGCCCGCACCGAGGCGGCCCTGACGCAACTCCTGCACCTGACGGCCGCTCATATCCTGAATGCTAATCGCTACATCAGCTGCCTGTTCCAGCTTGTACTGCAGCACGGTACCCGCATCCACTGCCGGGTTAGGTGCGAGGTTGAATTCAAAAGCGGCATTATCGGCTTCTGCCACGCTGCTAATCTCACCCTCGGTGATAGTGATGTCGTCAATCAACAGGGCATCACCGCTGGGAGTGACGTTACGAAAAGCAATATGTACACTCTGCCCGGCATAGTCGGCAAGGCTCACCTCCCGCATTTGTGGTGTTTCCCACTCTTCCGGATCGAAACTTGCTAAAATAGCACCATTAGCTTCAAAGCTCTCAAAAGTCGGCTCTTCCGCATTGATCAGCACTTGATAGCTATCCGGGAAATCACCGGAAGAAGTGGTGGAAATGGCCGTCCAGCTCAGCATAGAGTTCTCCGTGACCGTAATTTTCGGGAGGATCATCCAGTCATCAGCCGGGCCTGCATCATTCACATACCAGGAAATGCTCAGCGCAGCAAAGCTTTCCAGCAGCCCGCTTTCAATCACCATCCAGGCGGTATCTGCAAAACCAGCATCATCTGGCTGATTAGGTACGAGCATGTCCCGGTTGATCAGCGTAAAACTTTCGGGCATAAGGCCGTCTTCAAAATCATAAACAATAGTTTCCTGTGCAGTAGCAGGCAGGGTAGCCAGCATTACGGCTACGCAGACAAGTTGTACTAGTCTTTTCATCGCAAAAGGTTTAAATAAACAAATAGGGAAAATATGAATGCCCTGCAAATGGCATCAACAGACCAAAAGGTGCTGTCAATCGCAGTACAGGGAAAAAACTTTAAAGGAAGCTTGGTTTAGCAGTCGAAAATAGGCTGCAAGCCCATCAAGCTGAGCTGCTTGTGGGTCGGTTGAGTGGCCTGTATTTTAGGACAAAATGAGGTACTCATAAATTGGAACTGCTTAAAGTCGAAATACAAAAGTAAGAAAAAAATAATTCTGTTCCATATTTCAGATGGCATTCGTGATTTTCAACGGGTAATTTTACCACTTTAGACAGGCCAAGCGGGGCTTGATTTTGCAGTTAAGGCGCAAATCCATATTTTTGCATCCGGATACAAAAGTTAATTATGCAGATCCAGCAAGCCATTTTACCGGTCAAAACGACCCGCTTCCTGCAGGAGACGCCCAGTCTCTCCGGCTTGCAGCCCATATTTGATTGCTAGTCATACTACTCGTTTTCCAGCTTTCCATCGGTCATCAGCAGCTACTGCAATGGCCTGTTCCTTTTTTCTATCCGGCTGATGTGATTCGCTCAGCCTTCAAAATATTGTAAACATGTTCAGACCCATCCTTCTGTTGGTCGGCTTGTGCCTGTTAGGAATGTTGCCGCTCGCTGCGCAGCAAACCATAACCGGCACCGTTACGGATGATGCCGATCCGCCGCAGCCGCTTATCGGCGTGAGTGTTTTTGTGAAAGGCAGCCCGAATGTGGGCACTATTACTGATTTCAACGGGGCGTTCACCCTTGATGTAGACGAGGACGCTTCCGCCCTGATCTTTTCCTACATCGGCTACAACCGCCTGGAAGTCCCGCTCAACGGGCGGACGAAAATTGACATCCGCATGAGCGAGTCTGCCGAAGTCCTCGATGAGGTAGTCGTAACTGCGGTAGGCATTGAGCGCAGCAAAAAAGCCCTGGGCTACTCTGCTGAAGAAGTGGGGGGCGAAGAGCTGGTCAGTTCCCGGGAGACCAATCTGGTCAATGCCCTAAGCTCGAAGGTAGCGGGCGTTCAGGTCATCAGCAGCTCGGGCAACCCGGGCGCTTCCGCCAATATCGTTATCCGCGGGCGCACTTCTCTCAATGAAAACTCTCCGTTGTTCATCATTGACGGTGTGCCCATCGACAACAGCTTCGCAGGCTCCAATTTCACCGATCAGTCCAACCGGGCTATCGACATCAACCCCGATGACATCGAAACCATCAACGTCCTCAAAGGCGGTGCGGCCACGGCCCTCTACGGCGTTCGCGCCGCCAACGGTGCCGTGCTCATCACCACCAAAAAGGGCCGAAAAGGCGGGGGCATCAGCTTCTCCCAGTCCGTGACCTTCGATCAGGTAAACAAACTCCCGGAACAACAACAACTCTTCGCTCAGGGTGCCCTCTCCGGCGGCGTGCCAGTCTACGCAGGCCCGGGCGAGTCGAACCGCTCCTGGGGCCCGCGCATCGATACCCTGCGCTACGATGGAGATGAATCCTACCGCTACAGTTCCCTGGGCCGTATCGTAGGCCAAAGCGACCCTTCCGCTACTGATCGCAGGGTCGTACCTTTCAATAACCTCGACAACTTCTTCAATACCGGAGTGACGTCCAACACCTACCTCAGCGCCAGCGGTGGCGACGGGGAAACCAACTACTTCGTCTCCAGCGGCTACCTTCGCCAAACGGGTATTGTGCCCAACAGTACCTTCGAGCGCTTTACCCTCAAGGTCTCCGGCGATACCCGCATCAACGACCGCCTCAAAGTTTCCGCTTCTGCCAATTACACTAACTCCGGCGGCGACCGCACCAACCGGGGCTCCAACCTGTCCGGCGTAATGCTGGGCCTGACCCGCGCCCCTGTAACCTTCGACCTGGCTAATGGTTTTGATAATGCGGAAGACGAGCCCTTCGCCTATTCCTTCCCTGATGGCACACAGCGTACCTACTGGAGCGCCTACGACAACCCCTACTGGTCTGTCAACCGGAACCTGAGCCGCGATCGTGTCAATCGCATCATCGGCAATGCCGGCTTTGAGTATACCTTTACAGACTGGCTCAGCACTTCCTACCGGGCCGGTACGGATTACTACTTTGAGGAGCGGACTTCCTACTGGGACAACAACAGCAACGAATTCGGTACAGGCGTGATTTTCAGCGACCTGTATTCCTACCGCAGCTTCAACTCCGACTTCCTGCTGACCGCACAGGGCGCCTTGTCTCAGGACTTTGATGCCCGGCTGACCCTGGGCCATAACTATTTCAGCGAGCGGGGTTTTTCTAATGTAACGGAAGGGGAGAACTTCATCATACCGGACTTCTACGACATTTCCAACGTCTCTCAGGTCACCTTCGCAGACGACAACGTCACCCGCCGCCGCATCCTGGGTACCTTCTATGATGGCCAGCTGAGCTTCCGGGATTACCTTTACTTCAGCTTCACCGGGCGCTGGGACTGGTCCTCGACCCTGCCCACTACCGAAGTCCCTTTCTTCTACGACAGCTACAGCCTGGGCTTTGTCTTCACCGAGCCGCTGGGGCTGGCGACCAATCCAACCTTTTCCTTTGGTAAGTTGCGCTTCTCCTATGCCCGCATCGGTAAAGACGCCTTCGCCTACGCACTGGACAACTTTTTCGTGCTCGGCAGCCCGGTCAAGGGGCAAACCGCTTTCGGCCCGGCGACTTCCATCGGCAACCCCAATCTGCGCCCCGAACAAACCCGGACGCTGGAGATAGGTGCGGACCTTCGCTTTTTCCAAAACCGCCTGGGTATTGACTTCACCTGGTATGACCTGGAGAGTGTAGATCAAATCCTGGCTGTGCCCATTACCTTTTCCACTGGTTTTGCTTCAGCCATTACCAACGCAGGCCGGGTACGGAACACCGGCGTGGAAATACAGCTGCGCAGTACTCCGGTCAAAGGCCGCCACTTCAGCTGGGATGTTGACCTCAACTTCACCGCCAACGAAAACACCGTGGAAGAACTGGGCGAAGGCGTGCCCGACCTCAGTTTCGGTTCCGCAGGCGTAGCGTCAACCAACAACCGGGCGATTGAGGGGCAGCCTTTTGGCGTACTCTACGGCACCCGCTGGTCGAGAGATGACAATGGCAACCGTCTTATTGATGCCGATGGCTACCCCATATTTAACCCTCAGGAGCCCGGCATAGTGGGCGACCCCAACCCGGACTGGATTATGGGGCTGCGCAACAGCTTCACCTTCAAAGGGCTGTATGTGTCCGCCTTGCTGGACATCCGTCAGGGCGGGGATATCTACAATGGCACCGTGGGCGTCATGCAAAACCTGGGCATCCACAAGAGTACCGAAAACCGGGAGGAAGAGGTGGTCGTCGAAGGCGTATACGCCGAAGGCACCGTCATTGACGGCGAGGATGTTTCCGGTCAGCCCAATACCACGCCCGTTCGCCTGGATTCCCGTTACTACGGTCGTTATCCTTTTGCCGGGGTTTCCGAAGCTTCGGTTGAAGACGGCTCCTGGGTGCGCCTGCGCGAGCTGACCATCAGCTACCGTTTTCCGGAAACGGTTGTCGGCAAGCTGCCGGTTCGCAGTTTAGAACTGGGGCTGAGCGGCCGCAACCTGTTCCTGCTCACCGATTACAGCGGCATCGACCCGGAGACCAACCTGGCGGGCGCGAGCAACAGTTTCGGGCGGGACTATTTCAATACCCCCAACACCCGAAGCCTGGGCTTCAACCTGAAAATCGGATTTTAATCAGACTAAAAGATCAGTATTATGACACTTCGAAATATAACCTTCCTTCTCCTGGCAGTTGCCTTTCTGGCAGGCTGCGAGCTGGAGGAAACCAATATCAACCCCAACGATCCCACCGACGTGCCGGTAACCGTCCTCCTGCCTACTGCAATGGAGGAAACAGCCGAAAACCTGTCTGAAGAAGCGGCTGTCATTGCCGGTATTTTCAGTCAGTACTTTACCGGAGTGGACAACCGGGCGCTCACCGTGGAAAGCTACCTGCTTGATGAGGCCTTTAATATGAACCCGCTGTGGCAGGATTTCTATAACGGCCCCCTCAATATCCTCAACATCATCATCGATAAATCGGAAGCCGATGGATCCGCCCATTACGCTGGCGTCGCCAAAGTGCTAATGGCGCTCAATCTGGGCACTGCGGCTTCCCTTTGGGGCGATATCCCCTACACGCAGGCCTTTCAGGGCGGCGCCAACTTCAGCCCTTCCTATGATCCGCAGGAAACCATTTACATGAAAGTGCAAGCCTTGCTGGACGAAGCCATTCAGGACCTGCAGGCCGAAAGCACGGTCTCGCCCGGTGATGATGATGTCATCTATCAGGGAGACCTGGACCGCTGGGCCAAAGCGGCTCATGCCCTCAAAGCCCGCTATTACATGCACACTATCAAGCGGGATGCAGCGGCTCCTGCCAAAGCGCTGGATGCCATCGCCAATGCTTTTCAATCACCATCCGAAAGCCTGGTATATACCTTTGGTTTTACCGAAGCCGAACAAAATCCATGGTTTATCTATTTCAAAAACACACCTTACGTAGAAATCGACCCGTTTTTCTCAGATTTGCTCAGTGAGCTGGAAGACCCCAGGGAAAGCAGGCTCATCCGCCGGTCCTTTGGGCTGGAGCGCGTAGGCGATTTCTATGCTGCGGAGGATGCTTCCGTGCCCATTATCACTTACGCTGAGCTGAAAATGCTGGAAGCAGAGGCTCGGCTGATAACAGGGGAGGGCGGTGCTGAAGCCGCCCTGCAGGAAGGCGTGCGCACCCACATCGAGGAAGTCACCGGCGGCATTCCGGGTGAGGAAATGGATGCCTATTTGGATGCCCACGCCACCTTGTCGGGCGATACGGAAGATAACCTGCGCACCGTACTGCAACAGCTCTACATCGCCCACTTCACGCAAGTGGAAGGCTGGACCGATTACCGCCGTACGGGCTTCCCGGAACTTTCCCCCAATCCAAATGGTGAAAACCCCCAAAATCCTGGTGGCGATATCCCCCGCCGGTTCATTTATCCTCAAAACGAACGCCTATTCAATAACAGCTTCCCCGCTGAGAACCCCAACCTTCAGGGCCGGTTCTGGTGGGATGCCGAGTAAAACCAATTTATGTCAACTTATTCTCTAGCGATACACGGTGGTGCCGGCACTATCCTCCGTTCTGAAATGACCGAAGAACAGGAAGCGTCCCACCGCCGCGCCTTACAGCAAGCCCTCGCAGCCGGCGAGCAGGTTCTTGCCGCCGGGGGCAGCGCCCTAACTGCGGTGGAGACTGCTGTCAAAAGCCTCGAAGACTGTGAGTATTTTAACGCTGGGCGTGGCTCTGTCTTTACACACGATGGCCGCAATGAAATGGATGCTTCCATCATGTGCGGGGCCACTCTAAATGCAGGTGCCGTAGCCATGGTGGAAGGCGTGAAAAACCCCATCTCCCTTTCCCGTCTCGTGATGGAGCGCAGCGACCATGTATTCCTATGCGGCTCCGGTGCTCAGGAATTTGCCCGCGACCTGGAAGTGCCTATTCTCGAAGCCGATTATTTCTTCTCAGATTTCCGCTATCAGCAACTGGAGGAAGCCCGCGCCAAAAACCGCGTGCAGCTCGACCACAGCGATAAATTTGGGACCGTTGGTGCCGTAGCCTTTGACTTACGGGGGAATTTGGCAGCAGCCACTTCCACCGGTGGCCTGACCAACAAACGCTACGGCAGGGTAGGGGACAGCTCTGTCATCGGGTCGGGCACCTATGCCAATAATGCCACCTGCGCTGTATCCTGTACCGGTTACGGTGAATACTTTCTGCGTGGCGTGGTCGCTTACGATGTTTCCTGTTTAATGGAGTATCAAGGGCTTTCCCTTGCCGAAGCCGCAGACCGCGTCATCAACCACAAGCAAGCTGCTATGGGCGGTGATGGCGGCCTTATAGCCGTAGATCACAAGGGAGAGGTTGCTCTGCCCTTCAACTCGGAGGGAATGTACCGGGGCTGGGTCCGGAAGGGTGAAAAGGCTGTTGTTGCGATTTACCGATCGTGAGCTTGCCTTTGAAAGAAGAGTTTTAAAAAGCGGCGCTGCCTGATGTAACAGGTAGCGCCGCTTTTTTAGGGGTTGTTGTTTCTGTCCAACTGATAGTCGCTATAGCCCTATCCCGGGGAGTTATGGTACTTTTTACTGATCTGGCTGACTGTTACTGGCATTTATGTTCATGCTTTCATATATTTGAAAGTGCAGTCAATATCTAATCAGGCAACCGGAGGTTTTTGGTCCGGGGCACGGTATGATTAGGTTTGAGCGTAAGGCTTCAAAGCATTGGCTGCGACCTTCTGAAAGCAAAACAAAGAACATTATGGGAGCTAATGGAACCGCAACCTGGACCGATACAGAAGCCGGGTACCAACTACAGGAGCGGCTGAATAGTGAAAAAACACTAAAGGCGCTGGACCACCTTCTTGCACGCATCGAAACCATGGAGACAGCCGTAGACCGGCTGGCCACTGCTTTGGAGCAGGGGCCGGGCCTGATCAGCATGGCTGCTGACATCACCGACGATGCCATACAGCAAGCCCGCAGCCGTGGCGTGGATCCCGCTGAGCGCTTGGAAAACGCCCTTCATATTGCAGAAAAGCTCACTGCTCCGGAAATGGTAGAGAAACTAGACAAGGTGATTGCCATGACGGATCAGATCCCCGGACTGATGAGCATGATGGGCGATATGGTAGACGATGGCTGCTGTCAGGCTGCCGATAATGGCATTGATATCCCAGCCCGCCTAAGTGCTGTAGCTGAACTGGTAGAGAAAGTGACCCGCCCGGAGACCATCAGCAAAATCAATCAACTCATTGAGTTGTCCGAAAAATTGCCTGGCTTTGCCTCCATGGGCATAGATATGTTCGACGAGGGGTATCAGAGGGCCGCTGCCCGTGGTGTAGACTGGACGACACTCAACGAGCATGGCCTGGAAATGCTCACTGCCCTGACCAAACTGCTGACTTCTGAAGAGTTCAAGGCGCTCATGCAGAGTGGTGTCCTTGACCCTTGTACGATCAAGGTGGTCGCCAAGGCAGGGGAAGCAATGGTGGACAGTAACCGCGAGCCGGTTAAGCCAGCTGGAATCTGGGCTATGCTTACCGGCATGGCGGACAAGGACCGTCAGCGGGCAATGGGCTTCCTGTTGTCCTTCTCCAAACATTTTGGCAAGCGGTTCTAATCCACTGCAACGTTGCCTGAGTAGGCGCTGTGGCACAGGCTTGTTAAAGCGCTTACCTGCCTTATCCTTTCCAAATTAAAAGTGAATGAACATGCCACATTATCAAGTCGTCGTTGTTGGGGCAGGCTCTGCTGGCCTTACCGTTGCCTCGCAGCTTATGAATACATCTAATCCGCCTCAGGTTGCTATTATCGACCCGGCTGAGAAACACTACTATCAACCTTTGTGGACGCTTGTCGGCGCCGGCATTTTCCCAAAAGAGGAGTCCGAACGAGATCAGGCTGACTTTATTCCCTACGGCGCCACCTGGATAAAGGAATACGTCGATAGCTTCCAGCCAAAAAAGAACGTACTGACCCTCAAGAACGGGGAAAGTATTTCCTACGATGTGCTGGTCGTCGCTGCCGGTATTCAGATCGACTGGGATAAAATCCCGGGCCTGAAGGAAAGCGTAGGCAAGCCGGGCACTGGCGTCGTGAGCAACTACGCTTACGAAACGGTGGACGCCACCTGGGAGGCAATCCGAAGCCTGAAAAGCGGCAACGCTATCTTTACACATCCTTCCACGCCTATCAAATGCGGGGGCGCTCCGCTAAAGATTTGCTTTCTGGCTGAAGAGCACTGGGCGAAAGCCGGCGTGCGCAAGAACGTCAACGTCAAGTTTGTCAAAGCCGGCCCTGGCATCTTCGCAGTGAAAAAGTATGCCGATGCCCTGACTAAAGTGGCCGATCGCAAGCACATAGAGCGCGTATGGCAAACCGAGCTGGTTGCCCTGCGCCCGGACCAGAAAAAAGCGGTGTTCAAAAACCTCGAAACCGATGAAGAAACGGTGATGCCTTACGAGATGATCCATGTGACCCCGCCGATGAGCGCACCGGCCTTTATTGCCAACAGCCCGCTTGCCGCCGAAACCGGCTGGGTGGAAGTCAATAAGGAAACCACACAGCATACTCGATTCGATAATGTCTTTGCTCTGGGCGATTGCAGCAACCTTCCAACCTCCAAGACAGGTGCAGCCATCCGCAAGCAGGGCCCGGTGACGGTTGCAAACGTTCGGGCTTATCTTGAAGGCAAAGAGATGAGCAAAAAATATGACGGTTATACCTCTTGCCCGTTAGTCACAGGCTATGGCAGCCTGATTCTGGCTGAGTTTGATTACGACAAGCAGCCCATGGAGTCCTTCCCCTTCGATCAGTCGAAGGAAAGGTACAGCATGTATGCCTTAAAAGCCTACGGCCTGCCGCGTATGTACTGGCATGGGATGCTTAAAGGGCGGGAGTTCTAGCCGATGTAGCACTTACCATTAGCTTTAGTGCCCGGGTGCTGTTTGTTTAGCGTCCGGGCATTTGTCTTCTTTCCTAAGTCCGGTGAAATAGAGTTATCAGCCATTAGGAAATCAGTGCTGGGCTACAAATTTTTAGCACGCATTAGCGAAAAAAAATTTTGAATGCGGTTAAGTTTTTATACCTTTACTGAACATACACTATTTACCATCTGTTAGTCCCCTTAAGAAACGCTAAAGAACAGCAACAGTCCCCCGTCTTAACCTCGTTTACCTTCCTTTATCACATTGAATTGCTTCAACGCTACTGACACTAAGTATAGTGCAGCTTTCTAAGGGCATTATATTCTGCGTTGAAAAGTCGGAATAGTACGTCTAAGTTTTCCAATCCATTGATTTAACTACGCTGCTATGCGCGTCAGCATTGCAGGTCTATGCACTTAGCTTATCCTTACGAAACCTTTGTTTCATTCGCACTGTGCCTATTGGTGCAATGCCAAAGCTAAATTGAATAATGTACATTCAGTCTGACGACTACAACGTAATAGCAGATACTATTCTGAGGCAGGAAATCCGGCCCCACGACTTGATGGTATTGCTGGTTGCAGAATCAGACGCGCTGGATGCGGAGGCCTTAATAGAGCGCCTGAATAAAGCGGAGGTGCCTTTTATCGGAGGCGTTTTCCCCGGTGTCATTCACAACAGCAAGTTGTACAAACAGGGCGTGGTAGCTAAAAAATTACAAGCGATAGCCCCTCCGGTTATCATGTCTGGGTTAAATACCCCCGGCTACAATTGGCCGGACCTGAAAACGGTTTTATCGGGCCCTGCAAAGCCTGTAACCGCCTGGATCATGATTGATGGCCTGATGTCGAATATTGCTCACTTCCTCTCCGGGCTGTATGACCGGCTCGGAGATCAAGTCAATTTCATCGGTGGTGGGGCGGGTTCCCTTTCGCTCAAACAGCAACCCTGTCTGCTTACCCCGGATGGATTGTTTCAGGATGCCGCTGTGATTGCCTTTTTGGATTACGACACCCACCTTGGTGTCAAGCATGGCTGGAAACGCCTGGCAGGCCCGATTGTTGCGACCCGGACTTCCCAAAATGTGATTTATGAACTCAACTGGGAAGAAGCATTCAGTGTGTACAAAAACTACATCGAAAAGGATTGTGGTTGCTCTATAACTAAGGACAATTTCTTCGAGGTGGCCAAAGGTTATCCTTTTGGGATCTACAAGTCGAATGCAGAAGAGGTGGTCCGCGACCCCATTGCCGTCAATAATGAGGGCGGTCTGGTCTGCGTAGGAGAAGTACCGGAAAATACGGTGTTGAATATCATGAAAGGCACCGCAGACAACCTTATTACATCAGCTGCCGAAGCGGTTGAAGAAACGCTGTCCCGTTCCCAAACTACCCAGGCTATGGTCAGGCACACTATGGTGGTGGATTGTGTGTCAAGAGCCCTTTTCCTGGAAGACCGGCACGAAGAAGAACTTGAACAAATTAACAAGCGCATCAAAGCGGTGCGCTCCGAAGTCAGCCCGCAGGGCATGCTTAGCTTAGGCGAAATATCCTCCTACGGAGAAGGCTATCTGGAATTTTTCAACAAAACGATCGTTATAGGGTCACTTTACTGAATTCGTTAGCCTTATTGAAAACACCCGAAAACCCAACAGACAAACACAAACACTAAACAGCACGCTGAACACAAACCAATACCTTTGGTCTGTGAACAGGTGCTTTGAACAACAACACTTCACTGACATGGATAAGATCGTTCGCGAAATATCCGATCTGTACGAATTGTCGCTGACCATTGGAGCGGGGCTTGATGCCTATTCCAATTGCGAGCAATTCCTCTCGGTCTTGTTAGCCCGCCGCAACCTGGCTTACGGTGCGGTATGGGTGGCGGAGCAGGGGCTTCAAAGACAGCCTAATGCTTATCAACTGCTGTGCGCCCGCCCGGCCTGCAAAGCGGCTCAGGTCAAGCTATCCGCTTTAGATCCAATTATAGCAGCCTTAGACCAGGATACCATACAGGTCTGGGCCGCTGAAGAAGCTCCATTCTCTGGCTTTCTAAAAGCCAATCAAATCAACAAGGGCTACGTTGCCCTGCTGCTATTAGGGCCCGGTGCATTCATGCTTCTTCAGGGCGCTTCGGAGGCTGCGCTGTCAGACCGGTCCCTTCGGCAACTGAGGCCTGTGCTCAAGAAGTTTGCCGTTGCCATTGAAGGTTGTATGGCACACGAGCGGTTGCGGGAGGAAACGCGTCAGCGCAAAGTCGCTCAGGAAGAGGCAGAAGTGGCCCGCCGTGCGCAGCAGCAATTCCTGGCCAACGTCAGCCACGAGATTCGCACGCCTATGAATGCCATGTTGGGTATGGTCCACCTGCTGCGCGACACCAACCTCGACAGCCACCAACAGGAGTACCTCAACGTCATGCGGTTTGCTTCCGACAACCTCATGGACCTCATCAACAACATCCTGGATGCTTCCAAAATCGAAGCTGGAGAAGTGGTGCTGGACCCGAAGCCATTCGATCTGCATGGCTTGTTCAGCGGGCTGCATCAGTCCTGGCAATTGCGTATAAAAGATAAACCGGTACAGGTGCGATATGAGCACGATTTGCCAGAGAGCACTTCCTTTATTGGCGACTCTATGCGTTTGCAACAGATCATGAACAACCTGCTCAACAACGCCAGCAAGTTCACCGAATCCGGCACCATCAGCTTGTCTGTTTGCATGCTCAGCCAGCGTGGAGACAAAGCCGACCTGCAAATAAAAGTAGGCGATACCGGGCAAGGGATCGAGGAAGAGCACCTCCCTCATATTTTTGATCAGTTTAAGCAAGGCCGGAAAGCAGTAGGGCAGGGGCATGCCGGCACAGGGCTGGGCTTGTCCATTGTACGTGAATTGCTGGCCCTAATGGATGGCGTAATATCCGTCGAAAGCGAGCCGGGTGCAGGATCGGTATTCACCATTGACCTGACCCTGCCGGTTCAAAAACAAGTAGCCAAAGCACCGGTTGCTCCCGTGCCAGCTGGTCAAAATCAACTGTCGGGCATCAATGTACTGGTGGCCGAGGACAACCGGATGAACCAGAAACTGGTGGAGCGGATTCTTGAAAAATTTGGCTGCGAAGCAGAAATCGTACCCGATGGGCTGGAGGCCATACGCCGCTGTTCGCATAAGAAGTACGACATCATTCTGATGGACATTCATATGCCAAAAATGGATGGACTGGAGGCATCGAAGCGCATCCGGGTATCAGGCCGGAATAAAAAGACACCAATTGTAGCCCTCACCGCAGCCGCCCTCCTGGAAGAACGCAACCACGGCCTGGCTTCCGGAATGAATGACTTTGTCACGAAGCCCTTTGCCCCGGATCTCCTGAAGCGGGTGATGATCAAATGGCTGGAAGATACTGCTCCGCAGGGCGAAGAAGATCATGCACCGAAGGCAGAAGAGTCTCCGGCGGAACAAATTGACCTTTCCTACCTGCACGCCATGAGTGGTGGAGATGAGGCCTTTATCCAGGATATGATTCAGACTTTCCTGAAAGAAATTCCGGAGATGATCCAACAGGTGGAAGCAAACCTGCAGGGCCGGCGGCCAGAAGCGCTCTATAGCGTGGTCCACAAATTCAAGCCCAGCTTGTCTATGCTCGGCTTAAAACAACAGGAAAAAGCCTGTGCCAAAATAGAGCGTATGACCAAAGAAAGCCCTCCGGATTGGAGCGCCCTGCAATCGGCCTGCCACAAGCTTTTAAGCGTTATTGGTAAAGCTCAGCACGACCTGCAGCACCATTATTCAAAAATACCGGAAGAAAGGTAACGGTCGCCCCGGTCGCAAATGATGCAGACGATAAGACCCTCATCGAGGGTTTCCGCGAGCCGTGAAGCCGCAGTAACTGCCCCTCCGCTGCTCATGCCGGAAAAGATGGCTTCTTCCTGCGCCAGGCGGCGCATCATAGCCTGCGCATCGTCCTGAGAGACATCAATGATCTGGTCTACCCGTTCCGGGTCGTAAATTTTGGGCAAAAATTCGGGCGACCAGCGCCGGATACCGGGTATGCTAGAGCCATCGGTTGGCTGGACGCCTACGATCTGAATTTCCGGGTTTTGCTCCTTCAAAAAGCGGGAGGTGCCCATGATGGTGCCAGTCGTGCCCATGCTGGAAACGAAGTGGGTGACCTGTTCTTTGGTATCTCTCCAGATTTCCGGCCCGGTGGTGTGGTAGTGGGCGCCCCAGTTGTCAGGATTAGCAAACTGATTGAGCATAAAATAGCCGCCCTCAGCCACCATCTCTTCCGCCACCTGCCTGGAATACTCAATCCCGCCTTTCTCGCCCGGCGTAAGAATGACCTCTGCCCCGTAAGCCCGCATGGCTTGTGCCCGCTCTGCCGTAGCCGTATCTGGCATGAGCAGCGTGATTTCAATGCCAAAGCTCCGGGCAATCATCGCCAGGGCAATACCTGTATTCCCACTTGTGGCTTCTACCAGCTTCATGCCGGGCTTCAGGTCTCCGCGGTCCATAGCCCCTTTAATCATGCCATAAGCCGCCCGGTCTTTCACACTGCCGCCCGGATTTTGCCCTTCGAGCTTCCCAAAGACGCGTACGCCTGGTTTGCTAATGATATTCTTGATTTCTACCAGAGGCGTATTGCCAACGAGCTGTAGGATAGAGGACATGGATTTAAGTTTTATCTTGGGTTTACTTATATTTTAAGATAACGATCCTTTTAAGATTTGGGTTGGATTTGCAGCAGCTAAACTTTTACCATCAAAATAGTCAAAAATGGATCCCACGCCCAAAAAAGCCCTAACTTCATAGCTCAAAGCTGGAATATGTCTACTTTAAACACCTGCACCATCTGCCAAACCGAACTACAGGGAGATTACTGTTCCTCCTGCGGTCAGCGCTACCTTGGCAGGCGCGTCAATACCTGGGATGTGATTGGTGGCTGGCTGTCAGGCCTGCTGCTGCCGGAGCGCTCCCTGTTGGGCACTTTCCGGCAATTATTGACGAATCCCCGCTACATCGTCAACAACTACTGGTCGGGATTCCGTGGGTACTACCTGTCGCCCAGCCAGCTGGTGGTGTACATGCTCTTCATTTTCGGCCTTCACCTGGCTTTGGTCAACCAGGAAATCCTGGGCATCACGGTGAATGTGAGTGGGGTTTCAGATTCCCTAAAGGCGTTCCTTTCGCCTCAGCTATTCCTGTTCCTTTTGATGATCCCGATGCTGGCCCTTTCTACAGCCGCTGTTTACTACCCGCATAAGCATAGTTTCCCGGAGCACTTCACTGCCGCTATCTATCTCTTTGCACTTTGGGCCATCCTGTTCACTCTGCTTTACGATACGCTCTACCTCCTCTTAGGCATCGAGCTGGGCTCATTGCCTTTTTGGTTCTTTGGTGTCGTATTCCTCTGGAGTGCACGTGTGTTTAGCCCCGAAGGCAGCGCCTGGTACCGGGTATTGTTAAATGCAGTCCTTTCTATCCTTATGCTTGCCCTTATTTTCGCTATCCTGCTCGGCATTGCCTACTTGCTGGACCCGGAAGGGGTAATAGAGCAGGGGTAGTTGCATATCACCCCCACTTTTCCAGTAATCCACCTTTTTTGAAGAAACGGTCGGCCTTCGCTTCCGCGTCCTTATCCGTAATCAAAGGCGGAGCATGGTGCGGCTTAATCCGCGCATCGATAATCACCGGGCCCCGGCAGCCCCAATGCTTGTGCTCCACAAAGGCATCCACGCCGTGAATGTCGTGAGAGGGATTGGCCCGGGTAAAAGCCGCCCAAAGGAAATTGTTGACCGGTCCGCTGAGGAAGTCGCTGTCATCGCAGAGGACAATCATCGGGATGCCCGACCAGTCAAAGGGGCGAAGGTGATGAGCCAGGGTTTCCGCTTCTTTATAGGAAGCTTCACCGGTAAATCCAGGCCCCTGTACCGCCAAGATACCCGGCTGGACAAACTTCGGATTGCCAAATCCGCCGGGCAGGCTGAGATCAACCGGGAGTTCGGCGCTCAACTCGCGGCGCTTATCCCCGCAGCAGGCCACAATGACCTTAGACCCGGCATTCCATCCAGTGCCGGAGTAGTCGAGGGTGTCAATGGTCGTTTTGGTCTGAAAGTGCAAATCCCGGGTCAGGTCAATGCGCTCCAGCACATGGCGGAAAAAGCCGGGGATATCATGCGTGCTCAAATTCGGCGCATCTCCATCGGCAGCGATAAACAGGAACTTGGCCAGGGAAGTCTGCCCGGAGCCAATGATGCGGTTCGCCTGCGTGAGGATTTCTTCCGGCTTGCGCTCCCGGAATGGCATATACCGTTCACTGCCAATCGCCAGTAAAAGCGGGTGCACACCTGCCGCATCCACTGCATTAATTTCTTTAATCCCCGGAAACTCCTGAGGTGTCAGCAGCTTGACCAGCTGATGGATGAGGTAGCCAAAGCTTGAGTCTTCCTGCGGTGGCCGGCCCACCACGGTAAAGTGCCAGACGGCATCCCTGCGGTGGTACACCTTCTCCACCTCCATCACCGGGAAGTCGTGCTCCAGGCTGTAGTAGCCCAGGTGGTCACCAAATGGCCCTTCCGGCTTTTTCTCTCCCTTGCGGATGATGCCCGTGATAACAAAGTCGGCATCGGCGGATAGGACATGCCCGTTCTGCCGCACATAGCGGAAACGCCGCCCGCCCAGCATCCCGGCGAAGGTCAGCTCCGAAAGCCCTTCCGGCAACGGCATGATAGCCGAAAACGCATGGGAAGGTGGCCCACCCACAAAAATAGACGCCCGGAAGGGTTCGTCGCTTTTGTTGTACTGCGTATGGTGTACCCCGATGCCCCGGTGAATCTGATAGTGCATGCCGACTTCCTTGTCCGGCACATATTCGTTCCCCGACAACTGAATGCGGTACATGCCCAGGTTGGACTGCATGATGCTCTTTTCACCGGGAGGCAGGGTGAACACCTGGGGCAGGGTGACAAAAGCCCCGCCATCCATCGGCCACGATTTTATTTGCGGCAGCTGGCTGACCGTAGTGGTACCATGCAAGATAGGCGCGCCCATCCGTTTCTGCATCGGCAAAGCCGAAACAGCCGTAAAGGGTGCCGACAGGTAACGCATAGGGTTTTTGAGCAGATTGGCTGGGTCCGCCTTGAGCTCAATGACTTTTTGCACCTTGTCTATAGTATGGCGGAACAGAAACTCTGTCCGCTCGAAAGTCCCGTAAATATTAGACAGGGCAGGGAAGGGGCTGCCTTTTACGTTTTCAAAAAAAAGCGCGGGCCCCTCCGCATCATAAATACGGCGGTGGATGCTGGCGATTTCCAGATTGGGGTCAACTTCTTCTTTGATGCGGACAAGTTTGCCGTGGCGTTCCAGGTCGCGCACTGCTTCCATCATACTGCGGTAAGCCATAATTCCAGTGGATTGAGTCGTGAATGCCTGACTATTTAAAGTGCAACATGAACAGCGGCTTCATGAGCGAAAAAACCAGTAAGTCATTAAAACCCGTTGCACTGGTATAGTCATTTTCCGGGAAAGTCAACACCGGCGGTGCAGGAAAGTTGGGCGAAGTCTTACTTCAAAAACGCGAACTTCGCATTCTGATATTTCTCTGACTTTAGCATCTCCCGCATGCCCTTTACCGTATTCACCGGCCCATTGTCCACCACCATATTGACGAGCCAGGTGGGAATGGCGCCTCCTGGGTCCGAATGCAGGCGGTAGCTCATTTTGGTTTTTTTGTCCGACACCGGCGTCAGCTCATAGTGGATGTCGAGGCTGCGGATGCGGACGACGTCCTCCATTTCCTCCTTTTGATCGGGCTTGCCTTTTACATCAATATAGACCTTTCGGGTTTCCGGGTCTTGCCGTAGCCGGCTTTGTGCGATAAAGTCCCGGTCACTCATGGGCCACGGGAAGTCTACCTTGCAGTAATAAAGGCTGGCTTTGTCCTCCGCAGGCTTTAACCGGTAGGCCTCCTGGCACTTGTAGATCCACTCCTCGTAAACGGGGACATCCTTAAGCACGGCGACTACTGCATGCAGGGAAGCATCAAGCATGGTTTCAATTTTAATCTCTTTGACATCCGAGTTGGCGGCGTCCCGGACGTATACAGTTAGTCCGTCAGATTGGCGCTTGAGTGCCCACCCATCGTTGTTTTGTGCAGTGGAATGGCCATAGAAAAGACATAAAAAGCTGAAAACAAGAAGCTTAAGCGCGGAAGTTCGGTTTGTCATCGAAAAATTATTTTTATTTTTAACGCCTGAGTACTGTGCTGGTTGTCGGACGTTTTTATTTTTGTCCAACATTTTTACCACCCGGCGCATAGTCCCATCAAGCCAAAGCCACAAAATTGGCACAAACAAAAAGCATTCAGCATGCAGGCGTACCACGAGCTATTGCAGCATATTTTGGACAATGGAGTCCGCAAAGAGGACCGTACCGGTGTAGGTACGATCAGTGTCTTTGGGTACCAAATGCATATTGACCTGGCTGAAGGCTTCCCGCTGCTTACCACCAAGAAAGTCCATTATAAGTCCATTCTCCATGAGCTGCTGTGGTTCCTTCAAGGGGATACCAATATCCGTTACCTCGTCCAAAACGGCGTTCGCATTTGGAACGAGTGGCCTTTTCAGTATTACCTCAAAGCGAATGGCTTGGAAGGCCGCTATCCCAAGTACAGCCCGGAGTGGAAAGAGGAACTGAAAGCGTTCGAGGAAAAAATTAAGGAAGGCGCCGCTTTTGCAGAAAAGTGGGGAGAACTGGGCCCGGTATACGGCCGGCAGTGGCGCAATTTCGGTGGTGTGGACCAAATTGCCGATGTCGTAGCGCAAATCAAACGCAACCCGGACTCCCGCCGCCATATCGTCACCGCCTGGAACCCGCAGGATATCCCGGCCATGGCTCAATCGGGCCTACCGCCCTGCCATGTGCTGTTCCAGTTTTATGTAGCGGAGGGCAGGCTGTCCTGTCAGCTGTATCAGCGTTCAGCCGATGTGTTCCTGGGCGTGCCCTTCAACATCGCCTCCTATGCACTTTTAACGATGATGGTGGCACAGGTATGCGAACTGAAACCCGGCACATTTGTCCATACATTCGGAGACGTACACTTGTACAGTAACCACATAGACCAAGCCCGGCTGCAACTTACGAGAACACCGCGCAAGTTGCCAATGATGAAGATCAACCCTGAGGTAAAAGACCTCTTCGGGTTCACCTTTTCAGACTTTGAACTGATGGGGTACGACCCTCATCCTGCTATACGTGCGCAAGTGGCAGTTTGAGCGTTAGCATTATCCCCGGACGGTATATATTAATTTAATTTTGTTCATATATTAGGTGAGCAAACAATATTGCGCAAAACGAGGGTTTTGAAGCCTTCCTCAAGTCAAGTTTTCCGGGCGGTTAACGCCTTGTTTAGATAAGATCTAAATAGTGGAAGGTTTCGGACTTTTATTGTTAAATGAGTGCAGTGCATTCTATATTTGCGCTGACAATAGAATGACAGAACAAGCAATTGTCGATTTACCATAAAACTACAAGCATCATAAAGATGACATATAAGCAGTTGATTAGCCGAGTCCTTTTCCTCTTGGCGATGGCAGTTTTTGCGCTGCCGACAATGGCTCAGGAAGAAGGTGATGGTGGAGGTGCCGTAAATATTGACGAGGGCAAAACGCTCTTCCGCAACTATTGCGCGACCTGCCACAACAAGAACATGAAGGATGACCTGACTGGCCCTGCACTGGGCGGCGTTGAAGAACGCTGGGCGGATTATCCGCAGGAAGATCTCTATAAGTGGATCCGTCAGTCTCAGGCCATGATTAACGAAGGGCACCCCCGTGCCGTCGAGCTTTGGGACGAGTGGAAGCCAACCGTGATGAACAACTTCCTGAACCTTAGCGATTCGGAAATTGATAACATCCTTGCCTACATAGATGCCGTTTACACTGGCGCGGACAAGAAGAAAGATATAGCCGGTGGTGAAGCGGTAGCCGTTGTGGAAGAAAAGCCGAACAACACACCTTTATTCATCGCACTTGCTGTCATCCTGGCTATCCTTGCAGTCGTACTGGCCCGCATCGTTTCCAACCTTAACTACATGCTTCAGGTGCGCGAGGGCAACTCCGACGCCCGCCGTACTTCCCTGGTTGAGCTTCTGACGAGCAAAGGGCTGATCGCATTTGTCATTTTCGCGCTGGTTGTACTGGGCGGTTACACTACGGTCAACAACGCTATCATGCTCGGCCGTCAGCAGGGCTATGCTCCGGAGCAGCCGATCAAATTCTCGCATCAGACACACGCTGGTCTTCAAAAGATCGATTGCCAGTATTGCCACGATGGCGCCCGCCGCTCCAAGCACTCCGTCATTCCTGCAGCGAACACCTGTATGAACTGCCACCGTGCCATCAAGGTAGGCTCGCAGTACGGTACTGCCGAGCTGACTAAAATATATGCTTCTATCGGTTACGATCCTTCTTCTGATACCTACCTCGACGACTACGAGGAGATGAATCAGGACGACATCGAGAAAGTCTATAAGAAATGGATCGCCGATACTTACGTCAAAGAGAATGGCTCTATTGACAGCAAAGGTGAAGAGCTCATCGAAGAGCAGTGGGAGGGCATCGTCTCCTCACTGACCAATCCACATAAAAAGAAGATTCAGGGACCTATTGAGTGGGTGCGCATCCACAACCTGCCGGACCACGTGTACTTCAACCACGCACAGCACGTGACGGTTGGTCAGCTGGAATGTCAGACCTGCCACGGGCCAATAGAGGAATGGGAAGTTGCCAAGCAGCATTCTCCGCTTTCTATGGGCTGGTGCATCAACTGCCACCGTCAGACGGAGGTACAGTTTGATGACAACGAGTACTACAAGTCTTATACCCGCTACCACGAGGAAATCGCCAGCGGCGAGCGTGAAAAGGTGACGGTTGAAGACATTGGCGGTCTTGAGTGCCAGAAGTGCCACTATTAAACCTCATTAGCTGAATTGAATCTGAAAAAAGTAGCAATGAAGAATAAAAACAATGGTGTTTGGATCGGTGTGGACCAACTGCAAAACGATCCCAGCTACCTGGAAACAAACAAAAACGAATTCACAGAACTGCCTGTCGTTGACACCCTGTCTAAGCAGGGCGCGATGGATACGGAAGCTTCCCGCCGGGACTTCCTGAAATACCTCGGATTTGGTCTTGGTGCTGCCACGTTGGCTGCCAGTTGCGAAATCCCTGTGAAGCGCGCGGTACCTTATGTGGTCAAGCCGGATGAAATTGTACCGGGCGTCGCTACTTACTATGCTTCTTCCTTTGTGCAGGGCGGAGATTACTGCCCCGTGCTGGTGAAGACTCGTGAGGGTCGTCCCATCAAGATTGAGGGCAACACCCTTTCCAATATTACAAAAGGCGGTACGAGCGCCCGTGCGCAGGCCAGCGTGCTCAGCCTTTACGATACCAACCGTCTCGATGGTCCTTACCGGGTGAAAGAGGGCAAGATTCAGCGTTCTGCTGACCGCAATGAGCGGGGCCCGTCCTGGGAAGAAATCGACGGTGAAATTATGGGCAAGCTGACTGCTGGTTCCAGCATTCGGATCGTGGCGAACACCATCATGAGCCCAACGACTAAGAAAGCCATTGAAGATTTCAAAGCGGCTTACCCCAATACAGAAGTGGTCATGTACGACCCGGTTTCAAGCTCCGCCATCCTGGAAGCAAACGAAGCTTCCTTCGGTCAGGCGGTGATCCCGGCTTACCACTTCGATAAAGCTGATGTGATTGTCAGCTTCGATGCTGATTTCCTCGGCACCTGGATTTCTCCAACTGAGTTTGCCAACCAATACGCGACCAACCGCCGTATTAATAAGGTGAAAGGCGCGAAGATGTCCCGCCACATTCAGGTGGAAAGCCACATGAGCCTCACCGGTTCCAACGCGGACAACCGCATCATGGTGAAGCCTTCTGAGCAGGGCGCAGCTATTGTTGCATTGTACAACGCCGTTGCTGCCAAGACAGGTGGTGCCCGTGTAAGCGGACCAAACCTGGAAGGTGCCACGGCTGGCAAGATTCAAAAAGTAGCAGACGAGCTGGTCAGCAACCGCGGCAAGTCCCTGGTGGTTTCCGGCTCCAACAATAAAGGCGAGCAGATCCTGATCAATGCGATCAACAATATGCTCGGCAACTATGGCAGTACCCTGGACTTCAACGCCGCTTCTATGCAGCGTCAGGGTATGGACAAGCCGGTGCAGGACTTGGTGAAGGCGATGGGCGCCGGCCGGGTGGATGCTCTGTTCGTAATGGACGGTGCCAACCCTGCATTTGACCTGCCTAATGCAGCACAGTTCCGCGAGGCGGCCTCAAAGGTAGGGCTGAAGGTTTCCTTCTCCATGGTGCCTAACGAGACCGTAACCCTGTGCGACTACATCACACCTACCCACCACTACCTGGAAAGCTGGGGCGATGTGGAGCCTAAGCGCGGCCACTACAGCCTGATTCAGCCCACCATCGCACCGATCTTCAATACGGTAGGCCGCCCCGGCAGCCGTCAAACCGAAGAGAGCCTGCTCCGCTGGGCGAAGTACGATATGATGAGCGTGATGGGCGGTAGCAGTGCGGATAGCCTCGCAATCACCGAGAAGTCCAACCCCTACTACGAAAAGTCTAAGGAAGACGTTGGTGCTTTCATCTTCAACTACATGAAGAAGCACTGGCAGGAAAACCTGTTCCCTAAGCAGAATGGTTTCGCGACCTTTAAGATGTTTTGGGACAGCGTACTGCACGATGGCGTCTTTGTAGCTGAAGATACTGCTGAGGCACCTGCTTTTGCCGGCGATGTAAACGCTGCAGCAGGCATGGTGCGAAAGCCTTCCAATGCCGAACTCGAAATTTCCCTTTACGAAACCGTCAATATGGGCGGTGGCGCCTACAGCAATAACCCATGGCTTCTTGAGATGCCGGACCCGGTTAACCGCTGTACCTGGGGCAACTATCTCGCCATTCCAGTTGGCTGGGACGGTGGCAACGAGTTCACTTCTTTTATGGGGCTGAACCCGGACGAAAGCAAGGGTAAAGCTGATATTGTAGATGTTACGGTAAACGGAGCAGCACAACGTTGTACTGTGGTGCGGCAGTTTGGGCAGATGCAGGGCACACTAGCCATTGCACTGGGCTACGGCCGTACCGAAACCGGCATGCTGGGCCGTGCCATCGGCAATAATGTAGGTGTAGACGTTTACCCGTGGACTTCCTACGACGAAAACGGCAACGTACAGTACTATGCCACCGTAGATAGCGTATCTGAGAAAGTAGCTGAAGAAGACCGCTTCGCCTGCGTACAGTACCACCATTCAATGGGGCTGACCGGTGAAGATCCTGAAACCGGAGAGGAAATCAACGTCGATGAAAAGACGGTCATGACTATCGGAGAAGGTTTCCAGGGTGGTTTGGTTAACCGTTCGATCATCTACCAGGGAAGCTTGTCTGAGCTGGAAGACCTTTCTCACCACATCGAAGAAAAGCGGGCTGAGGCACAAAAGCTGAACAGCCACACCCTATATCCTTACGATGAGTACAAGGAGCAGGTGTATGATCAGGGCCACCACTGGTCCATGCACATCGACCTGAATGCGTGCATCGGCTGCGGTGCCTGTCAGGTAGCTTGTATTGCAGAAAACAACGTACCGGTAGTTGGCAAAACCGAGGTGGCACGCCACCACGAGATGACCTGGCTGCGGATTGACCGCTACTTCTACGGCGACTATGAGAACCCGAATGTGGTTTACCAGCCGATGATGTGCCAGCACTGCGACAACGCGCCTTGTGAGAACGTTTGCCCGGTAGCTGCAACCAACCACAGCTCAGAAGGTCTGAACCAGATGACCTACAACCGCTGTATCGGTACGCGTTACTGTGCGAACAACTGCCCTTACAAAGTACGTCGTTTCAACTGGCTCGACTACACCACAGCTGACCTGTTCGGTGCCAATGAGTACGACCTGAACGGCGAAGAAGCCATCCCATTTGGTGCAGACAACCTGACCCGTATGGTCCTCAACCCTGACGTGACGGTTCGTTCACGCGGTGTGATTGAGAAGTGCAGCTTCTGCGTACAGCGCATTCAGGAAGGCAAGCTGACTGCTAAGCGCGAGCAGCGTAAACTTCGCGATCAGGACGTGAAGACCGCTTGTCAGACGGCATGTCCAACCGGCGCTATCGTCTTTGGTGACGACAACGATAAGGAAGGCATCCTGGCAGAGCGTCTGGAAAACCCACTGAACTATCTGGTGCTGGAAGAAATCAACACCCAGTCAGCAGTGCGTTACCAGGCACGTGTCAACAACAAGAACGAAGAACTCGATGCATAAAGCTAGTGGGGAGCTTGCTCCCCACCGCTTCAATAATTAAATAACATTTAACGACTCGATTATAATGAGTGCAGTAGTATCTCCAATTCGTGAACCCTTAGTAACCGGTGGTAAGACCTACCATCAGATTACTGAAGATATTTGCTCGCCAACGGAGCGTACGCCGAGCGCTGCCTGGGTGCTGGCTTTCATTGTAGCGGTGACCGGCCTGGCGCTGTTCGTCTTTGGTGTAGCCTGGACGATCTGGCAGGGCATTGGTACCTGGGATCTCAACCGGACCATCGGTTGGAGTTGGGACATTACCAACTTCGTATGGTGGGTAGGTATTGGTCATGCCGGTACACTTATCTCAGCCATCCTTCTGCTATTCCGTCAACGCTGGCGGACTGGTGTAAACCGGGCTGCGGAGGCGATGACCATTTTTGCCGTTATCTGCGCAGGTCAGTTCCCCCTCATCCACATGGGGCGTATCTGGCTGGCGTTTTTCATTTTCCCTTACCCGAATACACGCGGTCCGCTGTGGGTGAACTTCAACTCACCGCTGCTTTGGGACGTATTTGCGATCTCGACTTACTTTACGGTATCGCTGCTGTTCTGGTATACTGGTCTGGTACCTGACTTTGCAACGGTACGTGACCGTGCGAAAGGTATCCGCCGCAAGCTTTACAACTTCCTGTCCTTCGGCTGGACGGGCAGCGCCAAGCACTGGCAGCGTTGGGAAGCACTCTCCCTGGTACTGGCAGGCCTGGCGACACCACTGGTACTTTCGGTGCACACTATCGTATCCTTTGACTTCGCCACTTCCGTGATCCCCGGCTGGCATACCACGATTTTCCCGCCCTACTTTGTTGCGGGTGCGATCTTCTCCGGTTTTGCTATGGTGCAGACCCTGATGATCATGACGCGGAAAATCCTCAAACTGGAAGACTACATTACACTCGAGCATATAGAGAGCATGAATAAGGTAATCCTGGCCACCGGCACTATTGTTGGAGTGGCTTACCTGACGGAGCTCTTCATCGCCTGGTACTCCGGGTATATTTACGAGCAATTTGCTTTCTATAACCGTGTACTTGGGCCGTATTACTGGTCCTACATCGGTATGATGTCCTGCAATGTACTTTCACCGCAGATTTTCTGGTGGAAGAGCCTGCGCCGGAACGTCTTCGTTACCTTTGTGATGTCCATCTTCGTGAATATCGGTATGTGGTTTGAGCGCTTTGTGATTATTGCGACCACACTGGCACGGGATTACCTCCCATCAAGCTGGAGCTACTACGTGCCAACCTGGGTGGAAATCATTATTTTCATTGGTTCTCTGGGGCTGTTCTTTACGCTTTACCTCATCTTCGTGCGCGTCGCTCCAGTGGTTGCGGTAGCGGAGATTAAGAGTATCTTAAAGGCGGGAGGTGATCAGTACATTGGCCCGAATGCCAATAAAACGCACCAAGGCAGCAAGGAAGCCGCCCATTAATCCAATTTGAAGAATCTGTAACGCTAGAATAATGAGCAATCAAAATAAAGATATTCTGTACGGATTGTACAACGACGAGGAGTACCTGCTCAAGGCGGTAGACCATGCCAATGCCGAAGGGCTGGAAATAACGGAGGTGTTTACGCCCTTCCCGGTCCATGGGCTTGATCCTAAGCTGGGCTTTGCGGAAAGCCGCCTGCACATTACTGGTTTTGTATACGGTATGCTCGGCACACTGACGGCTTTTCTCTTTATGACATGGGTTTTTACCCGCGACTGGCCGATCATTTTTGGAGGTAAGCCATATTTCTCTGCGCCGGCCTTCATCCCGATTACCTTCGAGCTCACAGTATTGTTTGCAGCAGTAGGTATGGTGGTTACCTTTTACATCATCTGTGGCCTCGGCCCGGGCGTCACTATCCCGACATTAGACGACCGCATTACGGATGATAAGTTCTGCATCGCATTTGATGTGACGAATGCGGAAGCATCCTTCACAGATAAGCTGAAAGGTTTCTTTTCTCAGACAGGTGCGGAAGAGGTGAATACCAAGAACATTTAAGAAAGAACTATAAACAAGAGATGTGATGAAAAACATCAAGCATATACTTTGGGCATTCGTTGCAGTAGTGGTTTTGCACTCCTGTGCGCCTGCCGATGGCAACCATCCGGGCAGTGAATACATGCCTGACATGGGGCACTCCATTGCTCAGGAAGCGAATGTCTTTACCGATTATTACTACAATACCTGGGACAGTGCCAGTGTGGTGAAGCTCAAAGAGCTGCCCATTGCCGGCCTTCCTGCCAAAGGTGCTGTGCCTCGTGGTTACGCTGGTACTTACCTGGCTGCGAATCAGGAAGGCGGTGCTTCTGCAGATGCCGTAATGGCCTATATGAATGGCAAAGATCAGATTCAAGGTATCGCGGTGCCCGTCAATGGATCTGTACCTTATTATTATGAGGACACTGAACCTGAGCGTGAGCGCGCTATAGCAGAGATTATAGATAACCCTTTCCCAATTACCGCCGAAGGGCTGGCAAAAGGAGAAGACCTTTACAATAAGTTCTGCGGCATTTGCCACGGTGAGAAAGGTGATGGTGTTGGTTACCTGGTTTCCGATGAAAACCCCAATGCAGTCTACCCGGCTGCACCTGCCAACTTCCTGCTTGATCAGTTTCTCGAAGCTTCCAATGGCCGTTATTACCATGCTATCATGTATGGTAAGAACGTGATGGGCGGTTACGCTGACAAAATTTCCTACGAAGAGCGCTGGCAGGTGATCCACTGGATTCGTGCCCTGCAAGCCAAGGAAAAGAAACTCGAGTACAACGCTGAAACCAATACCCTTAATCCGGAATTCGGTATGCCTGCAAGCCAGGCACCTTCACTGGCACAGAAAATGACTGATGAAGCAGAAATGCCGGCTGAAGCTGGAGACCACAGCGAAAGCGATCACAGTGAAGAAGGTGATCACGGCGATGATCATAGCCACGGTGACGGCGGTCACGGTAAGAAGTAATCCTGTGAAAAGGGTATAAAGAAAGCAATCGAAAAAACTATTCAAACAAAATAACTAATGGACCAATTCACGATTACTGGCAATCAGCGGAACGTCCTTTTTGGGTTCATGGGGCTGGGATTGTTGTGCATGATCATTACTTTTTTCGGTGATGATATGTTCCACACCCGTTTCTGGACGAACTACCTGCACAATTCCGTCTTCTTTACGGGAATTGCATTGATGTCGCTTTTTATCCTCTCTGCCTTTACAACCGCATTGGCTGGCTGGCATACACTGATTAAGCGTATTTGGGAAGCCTATTCCATGTTCTTGATACCTGGCTTAATTTTGATGGCCGTTGTAGTCATTGCCACAGTAGGCCACATGCACCACCTGTATCACTGGACTGATGCATCTGAAGTCGCCAATGACCCTATCCTGAATGGTAAGTCTGGCTTTTTGAACCTCACTTGGTTCTCTGCCGGTACGATCATTATCATGGGTATCTGGATCTTTTTTGCCTGGAAAATGCGGCAGCTGTCTCTTGATGAAGACAAGAATGGTGACGCCTCCTTTGAGCACCACCGTAAAATCCGGATTTATTCAGCGGCATTCCTTCCTATTGCAGGATTCTCCAGTGCAGCGGTAATCTGGCTTTGGATCATGTCTATTGATGCTCACTGGTACTCTACGCTGTTTGCGTGGTACACCGGGGCAAGCTGGTTCGTTGCAGCCATGGCTTCTACTATCATACTGATTGCCTACCTGAAGGGCAAAGGCTATCTGCAGAACGTTACGCAGGAGCACCTGCATGACCTCGGCAAGTACCTGTTTGCGTTCAGTATCTTTTGGACCTACCTGTGGTTCTCTCAGTACATGCTGATTTGGTACGGCAACGTCGGTGAGGAAACTGTATACTTTCAAGAGCGTCAGGAGAACTACCCTGTGCTTTTCTACGGTAACCTGCTACTGAACTTCATTGCGCCTTTCTTCGTACTGATGCGCAATGACACCAAACGTAAGTACGGTACTATGGTTTTTGCATCTGTTGTGGTTTTCTTTGGCCATTGGTGGGATTTCTTCCAGATGATTAAGCCAGGTGCACGGCTAACTGCCATGCACGCAATGGAGCATCACGGAGGTGAAGGTGCGCACCATGGTGCGGAGCATGCTGCCACGGAGTTGCCAGGACATACCGAAGCAGCTATGCACGCTATGCCATTCGAGATGGGCTTCACGATCCCTGGCCTGCTTGAACTGGGAACGATGCTGGGCTTTTTGGCACTGTTTATATACGTAATTCTAAATCAGCTGTCTAAAGCGCCGCTGACACCGAAAAACGATCCTTATCTTGAGGAGTCTATGCACCACCACGTAGAGTTGCATGGGGAAGAAGCGCACTAAATTAGCAGTTCAAAGGGGGCTGCAAAACCCAGCTTATTTAGACTGATTCTAAACAAAATTAGTCTGAAATCAAGAACGGGTGTAAAGCTGTTGAATGAGTGTATTTTAGCAACAGTAAAGAGAATTGATTACACATAAAATCAGATAAAGAATAATGACTGCTTTATTCGTACTACTTTGCGTTATCCTCATTGGCATTATTGTCGTTCAGATCGGCAAGGTGACAGAGCTGGCGGGTAAAATCCGCGGTGAAGAGGAAGCACAGGAGCGGACCAACCGTACACAGGCGGGCTACTCCATGATTTTCATGATTGTGTTCCTTCTGGCTTGTACCGTGTCTGCTATCTATTACAAGGATAGCATGCTTTGGTACGGCCCTAACGAATCTGCTTCTGCTCATGGTGGCAGTATCGACTACATATTCAACATTACGTTGTTCTTTACGGGCATCGTATTTTTCATCACTCAGATTCTGCTGTTCTACTTCGCGTACAAATACCGTGCGCGCCGTGGTTCCAAGGCAGAGTACATTTCGCACAACAACCGCCTTGAGGTCATCTGGACCGCTATCCCTGCGGTAGTAATGACCTTCCTCGTAGTGGGCGGCCTTGATGCCTGGAATGATGTGATGGCGGACGTGGAAGAAGGTGAAGACTTCATTGAAATTGAAGCTACGGGCTATCAGTTTGCCTGGCACCTGCGCTATCCTGGTCCTGACGGAAAACTCGGTGCCCGGGATTACAAGATGATTTCCGCAACCAACCCGCTTGGTCAGGTATGGTCAGACGAGAAAAACCTCGACGACTTCCACCCAAGTGAAATTGTTTTGCCAGTAGGTAAAAAGGTGCGTGTGCGGATTACATCCCGCGACGTTTTACATAACTTTTACCTGCCTCATTTTCGGGTAAAAATGGACGCTGTACCTGGTATGCCTACCTACTTCGTTTTCACTCCTACGACTACAACAGAAGAGTACCGTGCGAAACTTGGTGCCCTGGACGATCGTGGAGAACCGAAGTACCCGGAATGGCACGCACCATTAGATCCCGAGGATCCCGAAGGTCCAACGAAGTTTGAAGACTTCAACTTTGAGCTGGCTTGTGCGGAGCTTTGTGGCAAAGGTCACTACGCGATGCGCCGTGCAGTTCGTATTGTTTCAGAAGCTGAGTACAATAACTGGCTTTCTGAGCAGCAGTCTTATTATGAGTCTACCATTAAAGGTACAGAGGACGATCCTTTCGCTTCAGAAGCAGTGGAAGAAGAGCCCGAACTTACAGATGCCAGTCCAATTGGAGAGGAAACTCCTGAGGAAGAAGGTTCTGCCGAATAATCTCGGAACAAGAATCATGCATTTGTGTTAAAGCAGTACAACAACGATTAGAACGGATAACAATAAAATTTTTCAGCAGATGGCTAATGTTGCAGATAAGCCGCTAGTACACGAAGACGATCTTTTGATCGAAGAGTACGGTTATGATGATCACTTTCATGATCATCACCACGGCGATAAATTTCAATCAAATTTTGTAACGACTTACTTTTTCAGTCAGGATCATAAGATGATCGCAAAACAGTTCCTGATTACAGGTATGTTTTGGGCGATTGTTGGTGGTCTGATGTCCCTTGTTTTCCGCCTTCAGCTGGGTTTCCCAGAGGAAAACATGGCATGGCTGAAGCCGGTACTGGGCAAATGGATTACCGTAAATGACGCGGGCATTGGCTCACTGGCACCTGAATTCTACTACGCACTGGTGACGATGCACGGTACCATACTGGTATTCTTTGTACTGACAGCCGGTCTGAGTGGTACTTTCTCCAACCTGCTTATTCCATTGCAGATAGGTGCACGGGATATGGCTTCCCCATTCATGAACATGCTTTCCTACTGGTTCTTTTTCCTGGCAGGTGTGGTTATGTTCTTCTCCCTTTTCCTGAATACGGGGCCGTTTGCGGGCGGTTGGACGGCTTATCCGCCGTTGAGTGCCCTGCCTCAAGCTTCCAGTGGTTCAGGAGCTGGTATGACCCTATGGATTGTAAGCCTTGTCTTCTTTGTAGTTTCTGTACTGCTTGGTGGTATCAACTACATCACCACCGTTCTTAATATGCGTACCAAGGGTATGAGCATGTGGCGTATGCCACTGACCATCTGGGCGTTTTTCATCACCGCCATCATTGGTCTGCTTTCGTTCCCCGTTCTGGTATCTGCATTCCTGCTGGTTACTTTTGACCGCAGCCTTGGAACGAGCTTCTTCCTTAGCGAAATATTTATTGGTGGTCAGGCCCTCGATCATGTAGGTGGTAGCCCGATTTTGTACCAGCACTTGTTCTGGTTCCTGGGTCACCCTGAGGTATACATCATCATCCTGCCGGCAATGGGTATCGTATCGGAAGTACTTTCTGTACACTCCCGTAAGCCGATTTTCGGTTACAAGGCGATGGTTTACTCTATTCTGGCGATTGCCTTCCTGTCCTTCATCGTATGGGCACACCACATGTTTATGTCAGGTGTAAATCCATTCATCTCGAATTTCTTCGTGATTTTCACCCTGATTATTGCAGTGCCATCAGCAGTAAAGGTGTTCAACTGGATTGCAACCCTCTATGGCGGTAATGTCCGCTTTAACTCTGCCAGCTTATTTGCTATTGGTTTCGTATCCATGTTTATTTCTGGTGGCTTGACGGGTATCTTTCTGGGTAACTCTGCCATTGATATTCAGCTGCACGATACCTACTTCGTCGTAGCCCACTTCCACATTGTGATGGGTGTGGCGGCATTCTTTGGTATGTTCGCGGGTATCTACAACTGGTTCCCGAAAATGTACGGCCGTTTCATGAATGAGACCCTTGGCAAGTTGCACTTCTGGGGCACGATAGTGGGTGCTTACGCTGTATTCTGGCCCATGCACTACCTGGGTATGGCAGGTGTGCCACGTCGTTACTACCGTTTCGACAGCTTTGCAGCCTTTGGTTCCTTCGACTTGATGAACCAGTTCATCACTGTAGCAGCGATCATTACCTTCGGCTTCCAGCTGTTGTTTGTAGTGAACTTCTTCTACAGCATCTGGAAAGGTAAGAAGATGACCGACCGCAACCCATGGAAAGCTTCCACACTGGAGTGGACGACTCCGATCGAAGGCATCCACGGTAACTGGCCTGGTAAGATTCCGACAGTTCAGCGTTGGGCATACGACTACGGTAAGGATGGTAAGGATTTCATTCCCCAAATCCAGCCAGTCGGTGCTGATGAATCAAGGGATGAGCATTAAACTCAGCCAGCGATTAAGCTGAAATTATAAATTCACTTTGCAGGAGGTAACCTTCAAGTATGGGGTCTACCTCCTGTAATACAATAGGTGCAGACGTGTCTACAAAAGCAGAACAGTTAAGTTGGGGCAGCTTAGTGCTGCGTAGGGTAAAGGACTACCACATGCTGGTAAAGTTCCGCCTGACCCTTACTGTTGTATTTTCATCCGTAGTGGCTTTCGCTATTGCAGCGGATGTTTTGCACTGGGGGGCTGTTGCCATTCTTGCGGCAGGAGGCTTTTTGGTGACAGGTGCTGCCAATACGCTGAATCAGGTTTTAGAAAAGGATTACGACCGTTTGATGAAGCGGACTGCTGACCGTCCTCTGGCGGCAGGACGAATGACGGTTTCCGAGGCGGTTATGTTTGCCGGTTTGCAAAGTCTTTTTGGCATTACATTCCTGGCGATGTTCAATCCCTGGGCAGCATTTTTCGGTACCTTTTCGCTGGTGCTGTACGCTTTTTTGTACACGCCCCTCAAGCGCATTTCGCCGGTAGCGGTATTTGTGGGCGCGATCCCCGGAGCTTTGCCAACGCTGATAGGATGCGTTGCCGCGCAGGGCACACTTACACCTTTAGCCCTCATCCTCTTTACGCTGCAATTTCTGTGGCAGTTTCCGCACTTTTGGTCAATTGGCTGGCTGGGCTTTGAGGATTATCGTAAAGCAGGCTATCAGCTGGTACCTGCAAAAGAGGGAAAACCGGACCGTTCCATTGCTCTGCAGTCTTTTGTATTTGCGCTGTGCCTGGTACCGGTGGGGCTGTTCCCCTATTGGATGGGGGTGACAGGTGCGATATCTGCTGGGATTGTCGTTGTTTTATCTCTGGCTTATGCAGGGTTTAGCTGGAATTTTTACCGGAAGACTGACCGGAAGTCAGCATTGATGCTGATGTTCTTTTCCTTCCTGTACATTCCTGTATCTCTGTTGGCCTTTTTTGCAGATAAAATTTAGTTATAATTATGAATGCAACTGTGGCAACTGAATATACAAGAAGTAAAATCCATCCGAAGAAGTTTGCATTAGGTGTCGCCTGTGCAAGTATCTTAATGATGTTCGCGGCCTTCACGAGCGCCTATATTGTGCGTCAGGCAGCGGGCAACTGGCTGGAGTTCCGTTTACCGGATATCTTCTACATCAATACGTTGGTTATTCTGCTGAGCAGTGCAACGGTACATGGCTCTTACCTGGCATTTAAGCGGGGCAAGACCCAAGCTTACCGAGTATTGCTCGTGTTTACTTTAATTTTGGGGCTGGCTTTCTTAGCTTTGCAGTATCAGGGCTGGCAGGCGCTCACATCAATCGGTGTAGAGTTGACTACCAATCCTTCTGGGTCCTTTGTGTATGTGATTTCCGGCGTTCATGCCGCGCACATACTAGGAGGCATAGCAGCTTTAATTGTGGCAATCATTCATGCTTTTGCTTTAACGCATAAGGTGACGCCGGCCCGGAAGCTGCGTTTTGAAATGACATTAATCTATTGGCACTTTGTAGATTTTCTGTGGGTATACCTGTTGGTATTTTTTACCCTGCAGCAGTCTTAAACTCAACTACAACTGAAACAAACAAAATAGATAAGACCGATGGCGACAACAGATTCCGTAATGGAAAAACAGGACTTGGACAATCAGGGCGGTTCCTCCTGGGATGGAGGTGAAGCGCCATTCAAAGCGAGCTATGGCAAGCTGATGATGTGGTATTTCCTGCTTTCTGATGCTTTTACGTTTGCAGGTTTTCTTATTGCTTACGGTGCGCTGCGTTTCAGCAGCCCGACCTGGCCCGTTCCTGACTTCGTTTTTTCAACAGCGCCATTCGGCGTGCACGATGCTCCGCTGATTTTCGTAACAATTATGTCATTCCTACTGATCATTAGCTCCGTGACGATGGTTCGTGGCGTACAGGAAGGGCACCGTGAAAATAAAAACGGGGTTGTTTTCTGGATGCTCCTGACGATTATCGGGGGTATTGGCTTCCTTAGCTGTCAGGCATGGGAATGGACTAACCTTATTGCTACAGAGCACATGACGGTCAATGTCAACCCATTCGGCACACATGTGGAGTCTGGTGTATATCTGGATGCAGATGGCAAAGAAACCGATGAGGTATTTGAAGCCGGAGATAGCTATCTAATTCATAAGGCGGGTGCTGGTCATGGCGAGGATCATGGCGAAGGCGACCACGCCGATCATGACTACTCGCAGGGTGACCACGCAGGCTATTTTGTCAATTCTGACAATTTCCTGCAGCGTAAGTACCTGGTAACGGACGGTCCGGATGCAGGCGAAGTAAAGATGCAGCAATTCGGTCCTAAAGCATTCGGCGCGTTGTTCTTCTTCATTACCGGCTTTCACGGCTTCCACGTATTTTCGGGTGTGGTTTTCCTGATCATCATAATGGTCAATGCAGGCAGCGGCTTGTACATGGCTCGTAAGAATGGTCACGAAATGGTAGAGAAGATCGGTCTGTACTGGCACTTTGTAGACTTGGTGTGGGTATTCGTATTCCTGGTATTCTACCTGCTTTAATTCTACCCACTTTGTTGTTCACCCAAAAAAATAGCTATCAATAATGGGACACTTATCCTACGAAGATTCAAAGAAATTGGTTTATAAAGGCCTCGTACTTTTGGCTGTAGTAACTTTGGTAGAGGTATTCTTTTCGCTCCTTGGCAAAGGTCATGTCATTGGCGGGCTGGAAGATATTAGCTGGCTGGGTTACCTGGTTGGGCTTATCCTCATCGGACTGTCGCTCTACAAAGCCTACTACATTATTTACGAATTCATGCACATGCGGTACGAAGTGAAGGGCCTGGCGCTGAGTGTGCTTTTGCCTACAGTGCTGCTGGTTTGGGCACTGATCGCTTTCTTTCAGGAAGGAACAGCTTGGAAGCAGCGCCGTCAGCAAATTGAGGAGAAAGACAAAGAGAAGGTAGAAGAAGTGAAGAAAGATGAACTTCAAGGCTTCCGGTACGATTCCGCTATCATCGAATTCAAAGGTTAAGCTTTTACGTTCTAATACGCCTGCACAACAGGCATCTGCTGAAGGGTGAGAAAATTAGTTTTCTCACCCTTTTGTTATAGGAAGAAACCTTCAACAATCCCCCGGTTACGGTGTTTTTCCAGAAAACTATAGCACAACAAGCATATGGCGAAGAATAAGATGAATTTGATACAAATCGGCGGTTTATTGTTACTGTTGGTGGTCCTGCCCCTGGGCTCTTGGTACTATCTGCAAACAGGCTTGAACTACCGAATTCAGGCGATCAATGAGCTGGAAGATATTGCGCCTCTCGCTGATTTTGAGCTCGTCAACTACAACGACTCACTGGTTAAGGCAGCACGTTTTGCCGATCAGTTGGTTATTGGCCATTTCTATACGGGTGCGCATCAGGAAGCCTATTTTGAACTGCTTCAGCGCATGAAGGAGCAGTTTGATGAGCGCAAAGATGTATACTTCCTGACCTTCCGTGCAGGTACCGATATTGCTACTATGGCGGAATCAGCGCAGCTGCTCCTCGACAGTGGGGTAGAGGACCCCGAGCAGTTCTTCTTTTTACATGGGGAAGCCGCTCAGGTAGCTAACCTTGCGGAAGCGATGAAGCTGGAAGGCACGGTACAATCGGGCAGCCTGGTGGACAATGCCCGGTTATTTTTTGCAGACAGCGCGATGGTCCGCAGCACCTATGACATGAACAACGCAGAAGACTTAAAATTACTCATTAAACACATTACGCTGAACTTGCACCCTGTCGAAGAGCCGGATATTATCTTTGAGCGGGAGACCGAAAAATAAGCACAGAAATGGCAGATTTACAACTCGAGAAAAAACTAAACATTGGCGCCTGGATAGTCACAGGAGCCGTGTTGATTCTGGTAGGCGTTATGCGCCGTGTGAAAATTCCTTTGCCAGAAGGAGTCGACCTGGGCTTTCTGGCCCCTTTTCACGCAGGCGTGAATGCTTTAACAGCGGTCACCCTGGTCATTGCACTCTATTTTATCAAGCAGAAGCAAGTAGAAGCACACCGGAAGACCATGATGGTGGCACTAGGCCTGTCAGTTTTGTTTTTGCTTTCCTATGTTGCATACCACTTTACCACCCCAGAGACCATATTCGGGGACCTGGACCGAAATGGCACGCTGAGCGCTGAGGAGCTGGCTGCTGTGGGGAGCACGCGGACCCTTTACCTGGTCATTTTGCTTAGCCACATTGTGTTGGCTGCGGTTAGCCTGCCCTTTATTCTATTTACCTTTATCCGGGCGTACACCGGGCAATTTGACCGCCACCGGAAAATGGCTCGTTGGGTATGGCCAATTTGGTTTTATGTAGCGGTGACAGGGCCGGTGGCTTATCTCATGCTAATGCCATATTATCCGTAAAGCGGAAACGTAAATGGCACGGGAAACGTTATCTTTGTGTGACTTAACCGGAAGTAATTATGAAAAACAAGATCATCAAGCTATTTAGTATCCTCGCGCTAGCCATGACCTTAAGTGTGGCTACTGCACCTGATGCATCGGCACAGTGCCCGATGTGCCGGATGTCTGCCGAAAGCAACCTCAAGAATGGCGGCACGGATGGAAAGGGTCTGAATAACGGCATTTTGTATATGCTGGCAACGCCCTATATGCTTATTGGCGTTATTGGCTTCATTTGGTGGCGTAACCGCCGCAAAGAAGATGAAGAAGAGCCGGAACTGGCAGGCGAATAGCTTTAAAAAATAAAAAAGCGGCTTGTTGCACGGATGCAGCAAGCCGCTTTATAGTTCCAGTCCGGTTGGTTAGCTTACAAAGGAAGCATTAGTCCGGCAGAAATAGCATAAGACCGGTTTCTGACTTCTATGTCTTCATTCTCATTGACATCAGTCAAACCTAGCAGGTATCGCACATCAACAAAAAGATAGCTTTCACCAAGCGGCAGCTGAACCCCCGCAGCAAAGTTAGCCGTCCAGTCTCCGCGTTCAAAGGTATCCTCCTCGTCAAAATCGATTTCTAGATCTCCGACTTCTCCACTCAGCAAATAGCTGTAGGAAGGTCCTGCACCAAGGTAGGCACTAAGTTGGTCACTGCTACCCGTTTTCAATTTGAAGATTCCGCCAATATCCAGATAGTTTAAGGTGAGGGATGGGGCGAGGTCAAGAATACCATCATCGCCGCCGTCGAATCCCCGCTGAATATAGCTCACCTCAGGTTGTATAGCGAAGTAGTCGCCCAGCCCCAGCTCCAGCGAACCACCAAAGAGGACAGAAGTACGGTTGTCAAAATCCGGTTCATTGTCGCCATCTACTTTAGCGTTGGCAAAAGTCGCACCAATACGTGGACCGAGATAAACGCCCTGCGCATTCAGGAATTGAATACAAAGCCCTAAGACGGCTACCGTTGCAAATAACTTTTTCATTAGAGATTGTTTTTTGGTTCGGTAATGCAACGGGAGGCATCCTTCGTTTGTGCGAAAGGAGATGTTAAGGTTCGGATTTGCATTGGGGATCACCCTTCTTCACTGCCTTTGCGCCGGTAAGACTTTTCATTTTTCTGGAAAGTAGCCAGTATGAAGCACGCCCATCCGGCTATGAAAGCCACGCCGCCGATAGGGGTGATGGGGCCAAGGGCAGAAGTATTCAAGTTGAACAGCTCACTCATAGCCAGTAGGTATAGGGAGCCTGAAAATAAAAGGATGCCAGTGAAAAAAAGCCATCCGGCAGCTGTGAGGAGTTTATTTTTGCGCCAGTACAGCAGCAACCCTACCGCGAGCAGGGCAAAAGCGTGATAAAACTGGTATCGTACACCGATTTCAAAAGTATTTATACCAGCGGCATCTACAGCGCTCTTCAGGCCATGGGAACCGAAGGCACCGAGAGCGACTGCCAGCAATGCCATCAAACCACCGAGTCTTAGAAATGGTTTTCTCATAGGGATTACAATTAATTCAATAAAAAGCATGCAATAAGTGACCGGTCAATCAGAACGATCTCATTTAAAATGGGTCGGTGTTGTAGGAGTATGTTGTGGAATTGCCCTGGCAATTTATCGCTTAGCGATTTACCCAATGGAAGTTGAGGATGCGGTGCCGCCTGCAACTGCCGTGGTCATCTATTCGATGCAAGACGAAGATAAGGATTTTTCGATAATTGGCAGGTCGGCGGGTGAAATCGCGGTGTTAACGCAGTTGGATCGGGATCAGTCTGCGATTCTAAGCATTGATTCCACCTGGAAAGACGGGTTGTGGATGCTGCAACAGGTAGGTACTGCCTCCTACGGCTGGTCAGTGGTTAGGAAGGGCAAAATGTCGGCGCTCGCCCAGCGCGTTTCTGCGCAAGTCCCTGCTTCAACCTACCGGGGTATACCCATCTTTGCTCTTCCGGAAGGCGTTTGGGTGGCCCGCTACCGAAATTTATGGCTTGCCGGTACACAGTCACGCTTGACAGAAGCCATGATTGCAGCGCTAAAGGACCGGCAACGCAGGTGGCAGGCACCTGCAACTACAGGAGCAACGGTAGAGTTGGACAACCTGTCTGCCTTCTTCAGTGGAATGGCAGCGGGCGGGTTTGCAGCCTGGCTTCAGGAGCTCGAAACATCTGAGCTTCAGCTGCACCTGACCGCTTTGGGCCGGGACCGGTTGCAGGTTCGGGGCCGGCTGTACCCATGGGATTGGCGGGATACTGTGCCTGGCATATCATACATCGCTCCGTACCTGCCCGCACAATTAGCCTGGTGTACGACTACCCCGAACGAGCCTTTACCAGAAGAAGACCCTTTGGCTCCTTATTTAAGTCCGTGGCTGGGCACCCACAAAGTGATTATGCAATTGGCCCTGCCTGGTACTTCTACAAACAACCGAGTGGTCCTTTTGCCTGTCCGTGCCGGCACCGATCCTTCTGGCAACATCTCGAAACTGGGCTCAGAGCTGGGTCTGCTGTCGGAATTCCCCTACCAAATGTTTGTAGTCCGGCAACTGCTGGGTGATGGCTTGTTCAGTTCCTTTGTTAGTGAAGGGTTTCAAAACCCCTATGTTGTAATACTTGGAGATTACGTAGCCCTTAGTGCCTCACGGTCGGGAATAGAACAGGTGATGAATACGAGGGCATTGGGGCTTTCCCTATTACAGGATGCTACTTTCAATGACCGGATCGTGCTGGATTCCACCAAAGTGCCCGCCGCCTGGTGGTACAGCAATCATGGGCGGTCGGCCAGGCTGGCCGGGCAACTACTGGGCGCAACAGGAGCAAGGATTGATACTTTATGGTCTGCCTGGGCTTCCTCCACAGCCGCCATTTACCAGGACGGCTCCATTAGTGTGGCCGGCCGGCCTCGTAGCAACCGTTCCCAACGGTCCTCTGCACTGGTCTGGCAATTGCCGCTTGAGGAAGATCTCATTACTGGCCCTTTCATTTACCGGCATAGGATTCTAACGCAGGAAGCTGGCCGAGGACTGGTCTGTCGGAGCCTGGAAGGGAAGATTTACTGGTCGTATCCGCTTCAGGACAGCATTTCAGGAACTCCCCAGCCCTTGTCTCTAGATGGTGGGCAGCGCGGTGCGTTTGCCTTTTCAGCAGGAGACCAGGTGTATGTCCTGGATTGGCAGGGAAAGGCACATCCGCCGTTTCCGCTGGTCATTCCCGGAGGCATAGCGGCACCACTCCGGGTAAGCCTTTTAGAGGACCCGGTTGTTTATGCCTTTTGGGTGAGTAGCCGGGATCAGCGCATATACGGTTATAATCAGGAGAGCCGTTTCCTGACTGGCTGGGGCCCAAATACTGTTGTTGACACCCTGGTCCGCTTTCCGGTTGCGCATGTACAGTATGAGGGAAAGGATTACATAGCCGCTCTTTCAGAATCAGGCCATCTATACCTCTTTGACCGTTTGGGGCGTTTGAGGCTGGATACGTTGCCGCTGCGGGCACAAGCCATTTCACCATCGTATCTTATGGCGGATCAGGTGCAGCAACGCATTGCTATCGGGCAGTCAGATGGATATGTGCAAGTTTTTAATCTGGAAGGGCAGACCTTCCGCCTGTCGCTCATGCCTAATCACAAGGGAAACGTGCAGTTTCAGTTTGAGGATATAGCCGGGGATACCCGGGGCGACTATTTAATGTGGGATACCACCGTTCTGCGCCTATTTGGTTATGAGGGTAATGATTTCCTGGAAATACAAAGTTGGTCGGTTGGAGCGCCTCTGCACAGCGTACATACCGGGAAGCTGGAGGATGAAACTGTACTCTTTGGCTTTAGTAAAGTGTCCCGTCGGATTTGGGCATTCTCCATGAATGGGGAAGTGCTAACGGGCTATCCTGTTGCTGCTGACACCCCGCCGGCACTATGGTTAGAGGACGACCGGCTACTTATGTTGTGTTATTATGAAGGGAGCCTGTATCAGTACGAGCTTTGATAAATTAGAAATTTTGTCGTCCCGTGTTGCAAAAGATTACAAAAAGGCTTAGATTAACAATGTAAGCGAAGACGCGCTGTCTGGTGATCGCAAAAATACTCTTGGAAGGAGAAAAGGCTTTGCGACTTATGGTCGGCGAAGCCATTATTAAGTTCCTCGTTTTACGATAAGAATTTCCTGGTTTGAGAATTCCATCCAGCTGAAGTCATAAACATGATGATAAGTTTTGCCCCGGGAATTGACAGAATAGCCAGTGATATATTTGTAGTTGAATTTCTTCTTATCCAGTTCTGAGCGGTTGACTTTTCGCTGAGTGACATTTCCATCCATAACTTCAATTAGAATAGACCGGTTACGGTGGAGAATTTTATCGGTCTGCTGCACCGCTTCGGATGTAGCTTTGCGTAAGCCCACGTGGTAGGCATTCTTGCAGGTAGAAGAGCAAAAGACCTTATCGGCTCGGCCTTTGATAGGCAGTCTGCAAATTTTGCAGGTACGCTTTTCGGTGGAGGGCGGCGTTTTCATAGGTATTGGTTAAATTATTGCCTTGTTAAGGTAAGTGGTTTTGGAGAGAAAACCGCAATAAAATCAGGTAAAGCAGGTTTTAAATTTGATGTCAATCCTTCAAATTTAACAACCATCTGCCATGAAAAACCTCAGTTTTTCCCTCTTTGGGATCGTTATTTTCCTTGTTTCATGCGTTGCAAGCGAATTGCGCGCGCAGTTCGGCCGTTCGGGATGGCGGCAGCAGGATGCTTTCGACGTTGTGGTAGGTGGCGACTTCGGTTTCCACCTGATCAGCGGCAATACCGCCGATGAAGCTGCCGCAGCGCTGATCAGCAACCGGCGGGGATATGAGAACAACAAATTGAATTACCGTCTCGGGTTTAACTATTATTTGGGGCTCAGCCCCACTTTATCCATCAAGGCAGGCGCACGCTATGCGAATCCCGGCTTTACCACAAGTCCGGTCGAATCCTTTGACCCGGCGCAAGATATTAATACGGTCATAAAGGACTTCGAGCCCTTTGGATCGGAATACCGGTATGAATATCAGATGTTTGAGTTTCCTTTGGGCGTGAAGTATACGCTGATCAATTCCATCTGCGAGCCCTACTTCGAAGCAGGTGTTTCCCCTGCCATTTACTGGCGTACTTTGGTACAGCAGCGCTCCTACGAAGGCGGCACTTCGGTTACTGAGGTTCAGGAGTCCATGAACCGGCTCAATTTTATTGGTTTTTTATCGGTAGGCGGCAATCTCAACCTGACGCAGTCGCTTTCCGGCTTCACTCAACTCATTGGCCGGTATCAGTTGAACAGCCTACGTAAGGGACCTGTACAGGAAAGGGTGCTCGGGTTGGGGCTGGAGATGGGGCTACGGTATTATTTGTAAGAGGATGCCGGATGAATTACAGACTTTCGGTAGTCAAAATCAAATATTTCAGCTTTAAATTATGTTCGGTAAATCACGGTTTTTTCTTCTAGCCCTGCTCCTGTTTGTGGTTGACCTATCCGCTCAAAGCTGGACTTACGGACTCGAGAGTGGAGTAGGCATGGATGAGTACAAGGACGAAGTGTTTCACTCTCGTGCTACTACCAAGTTTGAATCTTCACGAATACCTGTATTTTCCGCAGGAGGCTTTCTCCGGTACAAAAAAAGCCAGCATTGGTTCTTTGAATCAGGGTTGTCGTTAAGCCGGGTACACCGGAAGTACCGGTATGCTTTCGACAGTGATTTCACCTACGGATTAGCCCGGGTAGTGGAGAACAGAAATAGCAAAGCTTACACGCTGACCATGCCCCTTTCCATAGGGTTTGAGTATAGCTTTTTGAGGGTAAACTTCGGTTGGCGCTTTTCCAGGATATTATGGCGCAATGAAAGCAAGTCAGAGCTATCTCTGAGTTATTACGGTGAAGATAAAGTGGAGAAAGGCAAATTGTATGTTCCGGGCCAGCGTACGACCTTTTCAGAGCCCTTTCTGAAATGCAGTGCAGCAATAAAGCCGGGTCTTGAAGTATACGGCATGTTCTTTCGTTATCGCTGGAATTATAGTTATGAAGCTATTTTCGGACGTTGGCGGTTTGCAGTGGGCGCATTATACACGCTTGGTGCATTTGATTTAGGGGGGACCGCTACGGAAGTGCAGGACTAAGACTGAGTTGGTATTTCACCCTTTGGGCTGCATTTGCCAAATTTTATCCTGCAATTCGTTGCTCTCCCGCCTGCACATTCTCCGGAAGCCAAAGCCTACAGGCGACGAGACACGGGCAGGTCAGTCGCTTAGCTTTATCCTGGATAAGCTGGAGCAGAGCGAGAAGCTCTACCCCAGCAGCCATAACGCTTAAATGCAGAGGGTTGCCCCCGGTATTGATGGCTAGTGGTCACTTCGTATGGGGTATATAATCTACGGCATCACTTTCTGTTTTGTGCAGTTTGTTATGAACACGTCGTACAGGGAGGGCTCAGTCGGAAACGCTTCCGCTTCGTGAAATCGATTATATGCCTTTTCACACCGAGCCATTTGTAAAGGCAAGCTATGCGTTCACTAATGCCTGGGAAGCCTACGGTGCTATATTTCGGCACAACAGTAATCCCGATTTTGAAAGTATACATGCCCGGTGGCGGTATGTTGTGGGTGCGGTGTACTATTTGGACAGAAAGAAAAGCTGAGTATTTATGCTGGTAAGGTTACGGTAAGCTTTACTTAACTACGACAAGCTGAACCTTATATCCGTTTTTAACGGTTAATAACAGCTGTTAACGGTTAAAGACGGATAGTGTCTGTTCAAAAATGTAAATTGCTTGCTATCAGTGAATTATAAGGTTATGTTTGAAGGTGTAATTTGATTGTCAACCTTCAAATCTGGTAAAATGAGTAATCTTTCAGCAAGCAAGGAAGCAAATATTCAGGTCCGTTTTTTCCATCACCGGGGCGGGAAGTATCTGCGCATTGATTTTAAGCAGTATGACAGTAATGCAAAGTACCGTTGCAAGCAGATAGAAGGGTACCGTTACAGTGCGACGCATGGTTGCTGGTATTTTCCCTGCACAACCGGTACCGTCACGGCCCTGCGGTCGGCTTTCCCGGGGTTGTCCATTGACCAGGCTGTTCTGGAGGATATGAAACTGGAGGTCGAAGAAAGCCCTTCGGCCCCTGTTGTCAGGGAAGAAAAGATGGCAGTGTGGGTTTCCCGGGCTGCATCGGGAAAGTTCAAGATAGAAATGCCCGAGGTAAGGAGTGACTGGGCATCCAAATTAGAAATCATTCCCGGTTGGCACTTTGACACAGCCGGTCAGTTCTGGCTGTTACCCGATAACAAAGAGAGCATTCGGTTATTATTTTCGCTATTCGGTCAGCATTTGGAACTCACGCCCGAAGTTCAGGCCGATTTTGCGCCCCGTCCACGTGGGCGAGAATCCGATAGCATTAGTTTACCAAGGCCGCAGCAGGTTCGTTGGCGCCCCAGCACCACTCTGCCCCCCATGCATGAAAAAGCCCTACTAGCCTTCGAAGAACAGTTGCTGATAGAGCGGATGAGTTATGCGACGATCAAGAGTTACCTCAATCATTTTGCCCGGTTCCTGTCGCATTTCCCACAACGCGAGGCCAAAGAAATCAGTCCGGATCAGATACGGGACTACGTTGTACACATTGTAAAAGCAAAGGATTACTCTGCATCTACGCAGAATCAAATCATCAATGCCATCAAGGCTTACTACGAAAAAGTCCTCAAATATCAGCGTCAGCTTTACAAAGTCAGCCGTCCCAAGAAGCCCCTGAGATTACCCTCCATTTTAACCCGTGAGGAAGTGCGTCAGCTCTTTGACGCCACGCCTAATCTCAAGCACCGCTGCATATTAATGTTGATCTATTCTGCCGGTCTCCGCATTAGTGAAGCTGTCAATTTGCGAGTTCGGGACATCAAGAAAAGCCGAAAGTGCATATTCATTCGAGATGGCAAGGGCAGTAAAGACCGGTATACCGTTCTTGCGAATAACGTCATGCCTGTATTAGATCAGTATTTGAAGCAATACCATCCGAAGCTATATCTGTTCGAAGGGCAGTCAGGCGGAGCCTACAGCAAGCGCAGCATTCAAGCCTTTTTCTGTCGCGCACGCGACCGGGCTGGCATCAATCCTGATGTGACAGTCCACTCTTTGCGCCACAGTTTTGCCACGCACAGTCTGGATGCTGGTCAGAACCTCCGTTACATACAAGAAGCCCTAGGCCACAACGATATCAAGACGACGGAGCGTTACCTTCACGTCTCATCTGATGCCTTAAGAAGCCTTAGCAGCCCTTTGGATGACCTGGATTTGTAATATCTGGCTTTGGGGGTGTCTTTAGTATATTACACCCCCGCAATTTAACACATTAAGTCTAAGTGTATATGGTTGGTGTTTTTTCTTTCGATGGGTTGGTTTTGTTGGGTTCTTTGGTGTACCTTTTGGGGGTAAACCGGGAGTTTTTTTACACGCAATACTTCGTATTGCGCTGAGTTCACAGACAATCGCGCAACTAATAATAGGTATCTGTAAAGATTTGAAATAAAACTTGTCCCCGCCTAAAACTGGTAAATGCCCGAGTAAGAATTT
>NZ_JALEGS010000033.1 GCF_022763345.1 Phaeodactylibacter sp. | reverse complement strand
GCAAAGCGCAAGTTTGGCAGGGGCTAGCCCCTGCCAAACTTGATTGGAACTACTATTTTACAATTATAGACTGTCTTAAGAAGCATAAGTCTACAGTATTGCCGGGCTGATTGATGTAATTATGGTTATCCCAGCCACCTTTGCTAGCCATGAAAATCTTAGTCCGCGAACCGCCACTCAGCATTCTGGCAATGGTTCGCAGTTGGTTGCCCAATGAAGTATCAGGATAATAGGCGGTATTGGTACCGTTAGAGAAGGTATCAGAAATGCGGGACGCATAAACGTTCACACTATTGCTGATGGACTCAATATGCGCTAGCATGTTGCCCTGGTCTGTAGCCGGTATATTGCCGATAGGAGCCCCTCCGAGCGAAGAAATCAAGGTATAAAAGCCAGCAGGGTCCTGACCAGATAAATTGATCTCTAACCGGTGCTCTTCCTGAGAGTGAAAGCCTGTGGAAATCGTATTGCCAAACAGCAAAGCCAGCGGGTCCGGTTCCCCCGTGAAAGGGGTGCCGTTATACCCCGGATAGCGATCATTTAGAAACCGTGCCATCCAGCCTTCGCTCAGGTTTTCCAGGTCGCCCCCACTACCGGTAAGCCAATTTTCCGTTGACTTAAAGTGGGAGCGGTTGGGCTGATCGTAGCCAACACCCTGAATGAGCGTCAGCAACCCTTCGTCATACAGGTTCTTAAATTCGGAAAGCCTGGGGTGCAGCCCCAGTGCCTGCTCATCAGGCAGGTTGCTATCCAGTGTAATCAAGCTCTGTTCGGGCAGATAAATACTCGGGCGAAACTGCGTGTAAGCATCAAACTGCGACAGGGCTACCGTGGAATTAAATATATCGTTAGCTCCATTCAGAAAAATAATCACTACGGAGCGGTCATTAACATCGCACGGGTTGGGCAAAAAAGGCGTAGTAGACGCCAGCCCACGCAGCGGCAAGCTACCTCCAAGGAGGGGAAACAGGCCAAGTGCAGCCGATTGATGTAGAAAGTCTCTTCTTCTCATGCCAATTTGGATTAAAATGTTTGAAACTCAGGAGCGCCAACCACGGCTTCAAATAAATCCCGCAGCGCAACGGCTACAGATTCATCATTGCCACTTTGAATATAGCCCTGCCACTCAAACATCCAGTTGATAGGGCTCAAGTCGCCCAGAAGCTTTTGCAAAAAGTAGTCGAACCGGTCCCCTTGGGGCAACTCCGATAACGATAGTTCCAGAAATTGCCGAACCAATTCCTCAGCATATTCCTGATTGGTAAAGTTGTCCCGGAAAAAGGGGACGAGGTCGATCTGATAGGGCAGGGACCGGTTATTACGTACGGTTTGCCCTTCGAGCAATGAAAATGGCAGTCGGAACCGATAAGCTATGGTGGATTGGTCAAACCAGAATTTGCTGTAGTTCGGCCCTTTGAAAAACCCGGGATACCCCTCTACAGACAAGGGGTACACGCTAAAACCAAGCGGGTCAAACTGATCGACTAAGAGGTGCCGGGCAGTGGAGTCATAATGCTCGTAGTTTTCGTTTAGCACTCCCACCTGATTGGCAGCAAATAAATTAACGGCTTGTAGGAATAGCTCCAGCGGACTTTTGATTTTACCACCAACGATATTATCCTTACTGTCGCTGTCGTCTTCATCGTAGAAGTGTTGGCTCGAAAGCAGCACTTTCAACACATTGCTTACTTCATAATCTGCGTCATGCAGTTGTGTAGACAGGGGCTCGATGATGTCCTGTTCCACTTCTTCATCAATGGAGTCTTTGACAAAAAACTGGTACAAACGGCGGACAAAGGCACGGGCAGTTTCCTTCTGCTCAAAAACCATATCGACAAACTCCTGCAGCTCACGGTGCATATCCGATTCATCTGTTGCGCCGTAGATCGTACGGTTGCCAAAAGCGCTGCTAAAGGTTTTGTTGCCGGGGTCATGCCAATTGTAGCGTGGTTGTCCGGTCGCCAGCCCGGTCTCCGGGTCTTTGCTCTCGAAGCCTTCATCCTTAAAGCCAGTCAGGACCCGTGCTGCCTGCACGATATCCTCTTCCGTATAATTGGTATAGTCACCGGTGCCCCGTACTGGCCCCTTAAGAATGGTAAATAGCTCCAGAAATTCCCGGGCGTAATTTTCGTTCGGGCTATTTTTTTGGTTCGTATTATTGTTTAGGTAGCGCAGCATTTTATTATCCTGCGTTACTTTATAGGCCAGCTCACGGACATTACCTGTTGCGTAAAGCTGAAATAGCCGGAACAGGTCAAATTCTGACCAGTCTCTATCCTTTTCGGTAACGAAAATGCCATGCCAGAATAGCGCCATTTTATGCCGGACGGAGTGGTCGAGCAACATTTCATTGAAGACCCACATCCAAACGGCACGCTGCCGGTGGTTCATGAAAGCATCCGGGCCATTATCGTATCCACCGGTTGTCAGCCAGGGTGTCGTGCCATCTAACCAATTGATAGGGCCTTCCGGATGGGTAAGTGGAGGAATCGCACAAAGAAGATCAGCCGCTTCGGCAGCTGTCATACCGGCGAAAGCTTCGATCCTATCTTTGGTCACATAGAAGGATGCTCGTCGTAACAAATGTGCTGCAAGCCTATTTCCAAGTGGTCCAGGGCGGGTACTTAAGGACGCCATAGTTTCTATTCTAAAAGGTTAGTAAAAAAACCAATTAAGAGAACCTATACTGGCAATATAAATTACCAGGGCTGGTTCAGAAACAGGAAGGCATACCAATCGTCTGTTGCAAGAGGGGCTGTGTCCAAAGGGAGTATTCCCGGAAGAATTACTTTCGCAATCCACTCTTTGAGAAACCTAAACAAGTTCTGGAGAAACCCAAGAGAAGTCTGACTCGACAAATAATGCCCAAGAGCTACTTAGACTTCTGAAATGGAGAAACTGAACATTACCAGCTTTACAGAACACACTTAGTGTTTCTTTTCAAAACTAGTTCCAATGCTTCAGTAAGATGAGATCAGGTAGGGAATTAAGGGAAAAGGGGCATTTCCTACGCTGAGTCGCTAAGATAGATGTTTTTTTTTATTCCTCAACTTTTGCCTGTGCATTTCCAGTATTACCCCCTATTGTATCCATATAATCAGGAAAATTGCTGCCTATTTACTTCCCAAGGAGGTTGTTAAGGAAATAGACTTAAGGGAGATACGGCAGAAAGGGACGAAGCGCTTCACATCAAAGCAGGCTAACGAAAAAGCGTCGAAGTGGAGCCCGAAGATAAGATATATGCCTGATATGGTTTTAGATACCGGAGAGGTTTCCTGCCCGTTTCTCTATTGTCAAATAAGCCTGAAAACATTGATGCTTTTCAAAGCGTGCATCCCGTCAATCGTCGGCCCTGGCTGACGCTTGACGGGATGCGCTGCTATGACAGCCTTTCTCTACTGAACCATGAAACTGGCAACTCCTCTTCTGTGGCCATTTTCTAATTGTATGAGATAACTACCTGGAGCTAAAGAAGCGATATTGACTGAGATGTCCTGTTCGCCTATTCCTACAACTGCTCTTTGCTCAACCAAAAGACGCCCCTTTACATCATAAATGTTAGTAGTCGAAACGCCACTCTCTGATGAATTGAAACTTATATTTAGAATATCCGACTTTGCTGGATTTGGATAAGTTGTAAAGTCAAGAATGAACTCAGAAGTGAAATTACTAGTTGAATTGGTCACCCCGTCATTAATGTAGAGGTTTGCTACTGTCCCCCCTCCGGTCTTAACCCCGGCAATGAGCACATCCTGGTTGTTGTCACCGTCTACATCCGCAAAGGCCATATCGCTTCTGAAGACGCCTTCAAAAGAGGCACCGGGTCCGGTGGCTTCGGTGAAGTTACCCGCCCCGTCATTTATATACAGTCTTGAGAGCGGTGGCCCAAAACCCTTATAGCCTGTTAAGAAAAGGTCCTGGTCGTTGTCATTATCCACATCTGCAAAAGCGATGGAGTACACATCGTCAAACCCGTCAAAATAGGTGCTGGTGTCCTCAGTAAAATTGCCCGCGCCGTCATTGAGGTACAATTTCTTAATTCCTTCAAATAAACTTAAACTGTCATTCCCTGCAATGAAAAAATCCTGATCATTGTCGCCGTCCACGTCTGAAAAGGCGATTCTACTTTTATCAACCGCAGGGAAAGAGGTGCCCGCGACTTCGGCGAAATTGCCGTCGCCGTCATTAAGGTACAATTTCGTGGCTAATCCGGAAAAAATGTTTCGCCCCGAAATGAGCACATCCTGGTCGTTGTCGCCGTCCACGTCCGCAAAGGCAGCGGAGCTCCACATAACACCGTAAAAAGAGGGACCGGTAGCTTCGGCAAAATTACCTGCCCCATCATTAATGTATAGTTTAGCGATTGGTAGGCCAATAAAATTCATCCCCGTGATGAATAAATCCTGGTCATTGTCCCCGTCAACGTCTGCAAAGGCGATATCGCTGAAGAAAACGCCCTCAAAAGGAGTGTTGGTGGCTTCGGTGAAATTGCCTGCCCCATCATTAAGGTACAGTTTAGTGGTTCGCTCAAATGAAGTGGTTTCCCCTGCAATGAGCAAATCCTGGTCATTGTCACCATCTACATCCGCAAAGGCAACAGAGCAATCAACTAGGCCTTCAATCGGAGGGAATTGAGGGACTTCCGTAAAGGTTTGAGCTGACAGCGTTTGCACCAAAAAAAGCAACCCAAAAAGCAAATTTGATTTCATTGTAATCTGATCTTTTTTAGCGTTGTTAACATAAAGGTTACAGTGTCCCGAGTGCACCAAGCAATACGGGACGCGTACTTAAAGAATACGATTGTAGGTTGTCAGACGGGGCTGAGCCCAAAGGGAACAGGACTGAAAGCATTACTTGCGTAATCCATTCTATTATACTCGGAACGGAGAGGTTTGGGCGTAAGGCACAAACCCGACGCACGAGTATATGCCGACACGAAGTCATGGTTGGTCCCAAACTACTTCGTCGTCGGTATATACTGACGATTAAGTGGTTTGCCACAGCAAACCTACTCAATGTCAGCATTTACGCTGGGAAGTGGCTTGCTCCGATGTCGCAAATCCAAGATC
>NZ_JALEGS010000032.1 GCF_022763345.1 Phaeodactylibacter sp. | reverse complement strand
TGGCAGCCGCGCCCTCCCGTCTCGGGGGTGGAGATTATGGGATTAGCCTCCGGGCAAAACCACTCCGTGCAGGTTCGAATCCTGCCCTTACAGCAATCTCTTCATGTGTTATTCCCCTCTGCCTAAATTTACAACAGGCGCTTAACGCAAAAAAGCCGCTCCCTTTGGAAGCGGCTTTCTTTTTATCGTAACGTACCCCGGTTTAACTTCCGAAGTCGTCAAATGCGATGTTCTCTTCGGGTACGCCGAGATCATCGAGCATTTTCATTGCAGCCTGCAGCATGAGTGGCGGGCCACAAAGATAGTACTCAATTTCTTCCGGCTCCGGATGGTCCTTCAGGTAGTTATCATATAGCACCTGATGGATGAAGCCGAGGTAGCCGTCACCTGATTTATCGTTAATGTCTTCTTTTACCTTCCACTTATCTACCTCGTTAGCCACTTTAGTATCAGAAAGGGCGATATGGTAGCTGAAGTTGTCATACTCCTGCTCAATTTCGCGGAAGTCCTGCGTGTAGAAGAGCTCGCGCTTGGAACGGCCACCGTACCAGTAAGATACTTTACGGTCTTTCGTCTTTAGCGTGTGGAAAAGGTGGAAGATGTGCGACCGCAGCGGTGCCATTCCTGCACCACCACCGATATAGACCATTTCCTTTTTAGTCGGCTTGATAAAGAACTCGCCGTAAGGACCAGATACTACTACTTTATCGCCGGGCTTTTGATTGAAAACGTAAGAAGAACAGACGCCAGGATTAACCTGCATCCAGGTATTATTCTTGCGGTCCCATGGTGGGGTCGCGATACGGATATTCAACATCACGATGTTACCTTCTGCCGGGTGGTTGGCCATAGAGTAGGCGCGGAATTGCTCCTCATCATTTTTCATTTTGAGGTCCCACATCTTGAAGTTGTCCCACTCTTCCTGATACTCATCAGGAGCTTTATCGGTCATCCTTGGGTGAGCGGTGATATCAAAATTCTTGAAATCCACCTCTACCTTAGGGACATCAATTTGAATGTATCCACCCGATTCGAAATCAAGTGTTTCTCCTTCAGGAAGGCGAACAACGAACTCTTTAATAAAAGAAGCAACGTTGTAGTTAGAGACCACTTCACATTCCCACTTCTTAATACCAAAAATTTCTTCAGGAATGCGGATACGCATATCCTGACGGACCTTCACCTGACAGGCAAGACGCTTGTTTTCAGCTACTTCCCGGCGGGTAAGGTGGTTAAGTTCAGTAGGCAGGACATCTCCCCCACCTTCGTCTATGTGGCATTCACACATGGCACAAGTGCCACCTCCACCGCAAGCGGAAGGCAGGAATATGCTTTTATCAGACAGGGCGCCCAACAGGGACGATCCTGGCTTTACCAGCATTGGATTCTCTTCATCGCCATTCACGATGATCTTAACGTCACCCTGGGGGACAAGACGCTTACGCGCAGCGATCAGCATGAAAGACAGTGCCAGAATCACAAGGCTGAACACAACTACAGCAAATACGATCGTGGTCATTCTATCTTAGGTTTTGTATCTGTTAAATTGAACTCCTGACAGTCCTAAAGATAACTACAGCTTTTGAAAGTTGTTGTCATCGTACCGTCAGTCCAGCCAAAGGGTTTTAGCCATTGGTGGTGAACGCCGCCGGGTCAATACCCATAAGGCTCATGAAAGCGATGCCCATCAGCCCGGTCAGGATGAAAGCCATCCCCAGACCGCGCAGCGCAGGCGGCACATTGGAGTAGCGGATTTTCTCACGGATGGCAGCAATCGCAATGATCGCCAGGAACCAGCCGAAGCCACCGCCCAGGCCAAATGCAACGGCATTGGACAAGTTGTACTCCCGGGATACCATAAAGAGTGAACCGCCGAGGATGGCGCAGTTTACCGTAATCAGCGGGAGGAAGATACCCAGGGCGCTGTAAAGTGATGGTGAGTACTTCTCCACCACCATTTCCACTAGCTGCACCATAGAGGCAATTACCGCAATGAAAAGGATAAAGCGCAGGAAAGTGAGATCGATTCCCAGTAATCCAGACTCGCTTAGCAGGTACTCGCTGATCAGCCAGTTGATCGGCATGGTGATACCCAGTACGAAAATCACGGCCAGTCCAAGACCAAACGCCGTTTGCACACTCTTTGACACGGCCAGGTAAGAACACATGCCCAGGAAGTAAGCCAGGACCAGGTTCTCGATGAAAGCCGCTTTAATGAAAGTATTTAGAAATTCCATTGTTACTCTTTGTTGAGGATTTGCGTTTGGTTATTAGGATACGTCAACGAGCTTGGTATTGTAGCTACGCTGAATCCAGATCATGATGCCGATGATAAACATAGCCGAAGCCGGCAGTACCATCAGGTTGTTGTTGGCGTACCAGCCAAACAGCATGCTGTCTGTCGTATTCACCAGGTAATCAGCAGTTGGGCCAATAATTTTCAGCTCAATCGGGCTACCTGCAAACAGGCTGCCTTTGCCGAACAGTTCACGCACTACACCTACTGCCACCAAAATCACTCCGTAGCCCAAGCCATTGCCCACACCATCGAGGAAGGAACGCCAGGGCTTGTTTGCCATGGAGAAGGCTTCCAAACGGCCCATTACGATACAGTTGGTGATGATCAGACCAATATAAACAGACAATTGCTTATAGACCGGATAGTTCAGGTACTTCAGGGTCAGCTCCACCACCGTTACCAGTGAGGCGATAATGACCAGCTGAACAATCATACGTACCGACTTGGGAATGTAGTTCCGCAGCAGGGAAGTGAACAAGCTGGAAAAAGCAGTAACGAAAATTACCGCAATGGCCATCACCAATGATGGGTAAACCAAGGAGGTTACCGCGAGGGCAGAACAAATGCCCAGTACCTGCACGGTGATTGGGTTGTTGTCGTTGAGGGGGTCGGTGAGCAGCTTGCGCTCTTTTTTGCCAAACTGAAATACCGACTCTTTCTCTTTTACAGCAGTCTCAGCCATTGTTTTCTTGTTTTTATGTGAGGCGGTGAGCAGTAGCCCACCGGTTTAGATTTTAGTTAATTGAGCAGGAAGCTCTGTTGCTTTACCTTATCTATGTAAGGCTGATAGTACTTCAGGCCACGGTATAACATTTCACTCACGCCATCAGCTGTAACCGTTGCACCGGAGATACCGTCTACCTCGTGCTTAGGATCACGTGCGCCGCCTTTGCGTACCTTGATAGAAACGTAGTCACCGCTCTCCTCGTAGATTTCTTTGCCCTCAAATTGCTCGGAGAAGGCAGGGTTGTCCTTAATTTCCGCACCAAGACCAGGCGTTTCCCCTTTGTGGTCGAAAGTAGCCCCTGCGATAGTGTTGAGATCGCTCTTCAGGGCGACGCTGCCCCAGATTTCGTCCCAAAGCCCATTTCCGCGAACAGAAAGGATATAGAATTTCTGCCCGTCCTGCTCGTAGACGTAAACAGGCAGACGGCGTTCGTCTTCCGGCTTCTTGCGTTCTTTAGCCATATCAATACTCTCGGCTTTCACACCCTCAATGATGTTACCTTCCATATCCACCACCGGCTGATTCATCTGAGCAAAAAGCTCCAGTACCTGCTCATCAGTCAGGTCTGCTACTTTTTGTCCGTTGGGGAGGTAGTCCTGTACGGCGGTCAGAATTGCACGCTTGTTAAAAATATCTTCATTCGTGGCAGACTGCTCTTTGGTGGCTTCCCGAAGACCGGTGAGGCTGACCGCCACAGCTGCGGTAAGAATGAGGATGAAAATGACTACATATTTTGTTGACTCCATGAGTACTTATTCTTTTGATTTATAGAAACGTTAGGCTTGTGCCGGAGCTGTTGCAGGTGTCGGCGCATCTGGTGTTTCTGCCTTCATTGTGGCCTTGATTCGTTTTGCACGGCGGTTGATATTGGCCTGTAGTACGTAGTGGTCGATCAGTGGTGCGAAAACATTCATAAATAGAATCGCCAGCATCCATCCTTCCGGGTAAGCCGGGTTGAGCACCCGCACGATCATACCCACAAAACCGATGAGGAAGCCGTAAATCCACTTACCGGTCGCTGTAGAGGAAGCCGTAACCGGATCGGTTGCCATAAATGCCATAGCAAACAGGAAGCTGCCCATGTAAAACTGATAGTACCAGGGGACTTCCATAAATTCGGTTGCACCCCATGCATTGAGCAACAACGCCATTACCGCTGCACCAAAGACCATAGAAACCATGATCTTCCAGTCTGCAATTTTGGTAATGATCAGGAACAGCGCACCAACAATAATAAGTGGCTTGGAACTTTCCCCGATAGAGCCCGGGATTGTTCCCCAGAGCATCTGCCCGGTGGAATAGGTCTGCGTTACAGCATCCCAGCCCTCTTTGGAAGCAATAGCCAGTGGCGTTGCACCGGTGTAGCCATCGACTACAGCCGAGCCCCCTGCCCCAAACGTGGCCAGACCAAGGCCGGCAAAAATATTGTCAAAGAAACCATACACTGCACCGTAGGCCTGACCGAAGTAACCGCCTTCGGCAGCCTTCTCAATACCTGCAATCCATACCTCGTCACCTGAGATGTAGGTTGGGTAAGCGAAAAAGACGAATACACGCGCCAGCAGGGCTATGTTGAGGATATTCATACCGGTACCACCGAAAGCTTCCTTACCGATCCATACAGCAAAAGCTACGGATACGGCCAGGATCCATAATGGAATATCAGGCGGCATGATGAGTGGAATCAGTGCACCAGAAACGAGGAAACCCTCTTCAATACCGTGCCCTTTCTTATAAGCATAATAGAATTCAATACCCAGGCCCACTACGTGCGTCACTACGAAGATCGGGATGATCTTGATCAAACCATAGATCAGCTTGAGGTGAACGCCCTGCAGGAAGCCAGTATACTCGCCCAGTGCCACAAAGTGCTGATGCCCGATATTGTACGTACCAAACAGGTAGAGCACCTGCAAGGCCAGTACAACGTGAACCATCTGCCGCTTCAGGTCCATACCATCGCGGATGTGTACCCCGTCCTTTGTTGTAAAGTTGGGCGTAAAGGCAAAAGTGAAGAAGCCATCATAAACCGTGTGTAAAAGTGGAGACTTTTCCTTGTCCGGCTCGATTTGCTTAAGTGCTTTTAATAATGCGTTTTTCATATCTCTATTATCGTGAGATTTTCAATTCAAGTTTAACTAATGCTTAGGCTTGCTCGCGCATAGTGTCCAGCCCCTGACGCAGAATCTGCTGCACCGGCTGCTTGGAGACACAAACAAATTCACAAAGCGCTACATCCTCTTCCACGAGTTCAGGCAGCCCCAGCCCTTCCATTTTCTCAAAGTCACCGATGAGAATCGACTTCATGAGCTCCTGAGGGTAAAGGTCCATTGGCAATACACTCTCGTAATTACCGGTTACTACAAAGGCGCGGCGCTCACCGTGTGTATTCGTCTCGGCTTTGAACTTCATATCCGGCACCAGAGCTGATGGGAAAGTGGTGGAAATACTTGGCGTGTTGAAGCTTGGCAACAACCAGCCGAAGAGTGCATAGTCGTCTCCCTCTTCCACAACCGTAATTTGGTCATCGTAGAAATCGAGGAAACCATCCAGTTCCTTGCGCTTGCCAGAAAGGACATCACCGGAAATGAAGCGTACGTGGTCATTTGCCAGATTATCCTTTAGCAGGTCCTCAATCTTTGCGCCCACTTTGGTCTTAACGTAAAGCGGCTTTTTCAGCTCCGCACCCGTCAGTGCAACTATACGCTCTGCGTTGTAACGTTGCTCGGTGAAGATTTTGCCCAGCGTGAGCACCTCCTGTACACCCAGCGTCCAAACTTTGGCACTGAGGCTGATCGGCTTAGTGTGGTGGATTTGCACGCCAACGTTGCCGGCAGGGTGCTTGCCGTGGAACCAGCGTTGCTTCACGCCTTTAGCTTCTGTAAAAGCTTTGGCAGGAGCAGATTCCCCGCCGGCATTCAGCCCGAGGTAAACACTTCCGCTCGTCAGCTTAGCCAGTACGTCAAGCCCTTTTTGGAATGCAGCTTCCTGCCCCTCAACAATAAAGTCGAGATTCGGCGCAAGCGGAGCCGTATCGAAAGTAGAGATGTAAATATCCCGGGGCACTTCGTTGTAATCCGCAACCACATTGAACGGGCGCTGACGGAAGAGCGTCCAGGCACCCGCATCCAGCAGGTACTCCACCAGCTGATCCCGGTTGCTATTGTCCAGATCAAAAGCAGCCAATTCCCGGTACTGCTGTTCTTTATCTGCAAGAATGGTCACTGCAGTAATGGCACGCTTGGCGCCACGCTCAATGCCAATCACCTCACCGCTGACCGGTGCCACCCACTTCATTTCGGGGCGGTTCTTATCGAAGAATAAGTGATCACCTGCCTTAACTTCGGCACCCTCGTCCACCAACATTTTTGGTATAGGAGCAATCCCCAGGAAGTTAGTAGGCTGCACAGCGAAAGTCATCGCCTGCACGGATTCATCAAGCTTAAGCTCAGCTTCACCTTCCAGCGCGATGTCATGACCACGGCGCAGATAAGTCACCGGAGTATCTTCATCCAGGAAGGCAGGCTTTTTAGGCTTGAACAAGCGGCCAAGGAAACCATCATTTCCAGCACCAACTTCACCGTTCTCCTCGTCAATGCCCAGCTGCTTAGCTTCAATAGCCAGCAAGTTATTGGACACCTGAATGATGAGGAAGAAGAAAATCAGCACAGCGATAGCGATCAGAGAATAGGTCAGCACGGAACCAAATCCGTTACCTCCGGACTCTGCCTGCGCCCAGCTAGTTGTGTAGGCGCCCATCGCCAGAATGAGCAGAATGCCTTTGCTTACTGTTTGTTTCATTCTTATTTATTCATTAATGAGGTAGTTTTTCCTACCTTAAAATTACTTACAGGCTTTTCAAAAACACCGCAAATATAGGAACCTTTTACCATAAAGAAGAAGCTGACATTTGCTTTAGTTTATTTAAAGTAATTATTTAGATTTATTCTAAATAAATTAGCTATCTCCTTTATTCTCAACAGGTTACAAAGTAATCCACGGAAGCTCCTCTGCCCACTGGGGCCACACATCTTCCCGTGTGATGAAAAACACTAAATCTTTTGCCCTATAGACTTAGCGAGTTTTCGATTTGTTCATGCCGAAGTTGTTTCTTCCAGGATTTTTGCCAGCTTACCCAGGCTACAACAGCAATCGCCGTATAAACCACCATCAGCAGACTAAATAAATAGGCTTCCCGGCTAAAGTACAGACCTATATATACGGTGTCGATCACCACCCAGTAGGACCAGTTGTCGAGGTACCGCAGCACCAGCAGCAACGTAGCCAGTATGGAAAAAACCGTGGTAAAGGCGTCCCAGTAGGTCGCCGCAGCAGGAGTATACTGATCAAAGAAATAACCAAACGCAATGGACAGCAAAGCGCCGCCTGCCAGATAGGGCAGGTGTTCCTGCCAGGATAAGCGCCGAATGGGGGCTTCTGTGTTCCCCTCCCCTCCGTAGCGCCAGTTGTAAATCCCGACAAAACCCATTATAACATAGAATACCTGCAAAAGGGCATCGAGATAAAGCTGGTAAAAAGCATAAGACGCATATGCCCACAAACTACAGCTGATGATGCCCCAAAACCAGCACCAAACCTTTTCCCGCGCGGCCAGCACAATGTAAAACAGAGCTGTTATCGTCGCTGCCCAGTCTACCCAGCTTAGGGCCCCCGCCTCCGTCAATATTTCCTGCATCATTTCACAAAGGTAAAATAAAAGCGGCAGGTACCACACGATCGGGTACCTGCCACTCCCACAAAGCAAAAGCTTGTTGCTTTGCTTTACTTCACCAGCTCAAACTTGTACTGAACAGTCTTCATGAGCGGAGCACCGTTTTCATCGGACTCCGCCAGAAAAATATCTATATCGATGACTTCAGATTCGTCTTTTTCCGAGCTGTCGAAGATGATCTCGAGCCGGCCTTTCTCACCAGGCTCAAAGGTTTCACCAGTTAGGTCATTGACCACTTTGGTGCAGTCGCAGGCAGAGATCAGATCAATGGTAAAGGGTGCATCACCAGCGTTGTAGAATACAAAAGTGTACTCTTTCTGCTCGCCTTTGCGTACCTGACCAAAATCCACAAACTCCTTCACAAACTTCATCTCAGGCTTCCCGCCAGGCAAACTGCCGCGGTCCGGTGCTTCCTTGGTGGTTTCTTTCTTCTGTATCCGCTTAATTGTAATGAAAGTCGGGCCTTCCAGAATTTTAAACTCGGTACGGCGGTTTAATTCATAGGCTCTTTCCTTTTGCTCTTGGGTTTCCAAAGCATCAATGAACTCCGGAGTCAGCACATCCCCTTCATTCAGGAAATCTGCTAAGGCAGCAGCTCGTGCGTTAACGGTTTGTGGTTGACTCTCGCCATAGCCTTTGGCCACGATTCGGTCGCGGTCTATCCCTTCGCGGACCAGCCAGCGGCGGGCAGATTCAGCACGGCGCTGCGAGAGGTCTTCATTGTAATCATCACCACCCTGACTGTCCGTGTGCGAACTCAGCTCGATAACCATTTCCGGATAGTCGTTCAGGATTTCGAGAACAGCGCGCAGGTCGCTTTCTGCCTCCTCCCGAATCCGGTCGCTATCAAAGTCGTACAGAATGTTCTCCAAAACAATGGGCTCATTGATTTCGAGCGTGTCGAATTCAGGCTCCGGCGGAGGCACAGGCTTAGGCTCCAGATAGAAGCGGTGCTCCAGTGAGGTAGATTCTTTAACGCCAACCGTATTCAGCGTCACCGTATCCGGATAGTAATCGGGGTGGGTGCCGATCAGCATATAGGGGGTCTCCAAAGCCAGGTCAAAACCTACGACGTTACTTTTATCGCCGGAGTTTTGAGCATTTGGTGTGCCCATTTTATCATTTGTAGTGGGGACCAGGTAGACGGTGCTGCCGGTCAGTGGCTTTTTGTCATTTGTGAACGTACCTACAACCAGGTCCACTACGATGCGGGCAATATTCACCGTGTAGATATCGTCACAGCAGGTACGCCCGTAAGCAGAACGCCCACCGGCACGGTTGGAGGTCAGAACACCAAAGTAGCCTTCCTCATCCAGCGTGAAGCCGTAGTCGTCTACGCTTGTATTGTAGCCACGTCCCATATTCAAAACCGGGCTCCACTTCTCCCCGTCCCATGTGGAGTAGAAATGATCGAACCCGCCCAGGCCAGGATGGCCGGTGGAGGCAAAATAAAGGGTGCCTTCCCGGTAATAAGGCGTTTCCTCATCCCCAGGGGTATTGATGACATCTCCCATGTTGACCGGGGCGCTGTATTCGCCTTCGCCAATGAGTGTAGCGTAGTACAGGTCAAAACCACCATAGCCGCCTTCCATATTAGAAGCAAAGAAGAGGACGCGCTTGCCGTACAGTTCTCCCGGTGTGGGGTGCTTGGCAATGTAGTCGCCGTTCACACCTTTCAGTTCCTGTGCGCCAGACCAGGAGTCGCCTCCGCCTTTGCTAAAGTAGATTTTACTTTCGGAGACGGTGTTGCCCTGCAGCTTAGCACGGGTGAAGTACATGGTGCTGCCGTCCGGGGACAGGCGTACGTTGCTGTTGTGGAAACCTGGGCGGTTGATTTCGCCACCCAGTTCCTGAGGCTTCGACCAGTCGGTATCGTCCAGGGTAGAGCGGTAAATCATGGCGTAGGTCTCTTCCATGTTTTCCTCATCCACGTAGATAACATCATCTGCATCGAAAGTGGCAAAGTAAATTTCCTTGCCGTTGCTGCTCAGGGTTGGCGTATATTCGGACACTTTATCATTAAGGTCGCGGCCGGCATTCTCTACCGTTACCCCTTTGAGGTTTTGAGGAAGCTCCAGGGCCAGCTCAGCGCCGGAAATTTCGTTTTTCGCCAGCGTTTCCAGGCTATCCCCGGGATTGGTGGCGAGGAACAGCTGAAATTCCTCAATTGCTTCGGCGTATTTTTCGTTCATCTTCAGCAACTGCCCGTAGGTATAGCGGTACTTGGTGAATTCCTCTTCCTTGTCACGGCGCAGCAAACGGCTGAACCAACGCTCTGCCGAACGGTAGTCGCGCACTTTGAATTGCAGGATGGCAATGGTGTCAATCAGCGCGCGCTCATCGCTGTCCTCGTAGGCATCTTCGTAGTATTCCAGCGCATTCACGTAGTCCAGGTTAGCCCAGGACTTGCGGGCAGCGATGAGGTTTTGATCTAAAGATGACTTGGTCAGGGGCTGGGCCTGCAGCACTTGAAGGCCAGACAAAAGAATCAGCCCGAGAATAAAGTATGCGTTTTTCATAGACTTTCCGGATAGTTTGTCCAATTGCTTTTTGTTTGGTAAACGCTAAAGCCGGTTGCAGCTTTTTAAATAAAACGTTAAATTATATAACGACTTGATGTCGGCATAAACGCTGGAAAGTGACCTGCGCCTGTCCTGACAAGCTACGCTTCGTCAGTGGCCGATGTCGCAAACCACTTTGTCCAGCGTATATTAGAATTTCGGGCAAAGGATCGCCGGCTTGATTTCCGGTTCTTTGTAAATCTTGAAGATGTAGAAGGCTGCGATTTCAAATGCGCCCTGAAAGTCCGTTGCAGTACGGTACTGAGAGACGTTCAGGTCAAATGCAGCAGCGACCCGCAGGTCTTTGTAGTCAAGCCCGGCGAGGATTTTGGCAGCATCACCGACCCGGTAGCCTAAGCCCATGTGGACTTTGATCTGATCCTCTGGCTTAAGGTCGTAACCAGCCCAGGCCTGCAGGTTGATCTCATGCTGCCCGCGCATCGTTTGCCACATTACCGTGGGGGCTGCGGACCATTTGTTATTCAAGGCCCATTCGTACCGGGCGTGAGTGGTAATCAGCATAGGCTGGCGGTCGCTGCTTTCGGTATTATTGTCGCCAGGAGTGGGGTTGGGAATAGGCCCCATGCCACCGCCGCCGCTGCCAAAAGTATAGTCTGGCACATTGAGGTGCCCAAAAGCCACCCCTGCTTCGAAGTTGTCGAAATCATCAATTTTCTGTTTGAACAGCAGGCCGGCACGGATATCGAGGTAAGAGTTGGATATGTCGTTGTCGTTGAGGTCCATATTTCCACCACCACCGGTATTACCACCAGCGCCAATAGCAGCATCCTGCGCCTCCATGGTGGAACCGTACTCTGCAAAAGTACCATTGGCTGCATCCCAACTAGAACCCAAAAGGATATCACTGGACCGCAAACTCCGCGTAATACTACCAATTTGCACACCGAGCGTCAGCACAGACGCTCCTTTCTTATCCAGCCCCAGGTGGTAAGCACCAGACAAACCATTGGAGCGGGTCGTAAAGCGGATTGAGCCGGAACGGTCCTGCAAGATGTAGGCACCAACGCCTACCCAGTCCTGATCACGGAACCCCCGGATGATGGGCGCATCCACATAACCACCGGGCGTGTTGTAACCCCGGTCGCCTACTGCCCACCACTGCCCGCGGTAAATGCCCCCCACGCGCACCGTGCCCAGAAAGGCACCCGTATTCGCCGGGTTGAGCGACAGCGGAGACATGTTGAACAAAGTATAGTGTAGGTCTTGTGCTTGCAAACTTCCGAGAACGGCAAAGAATAGAAAGAAGTGTAGAGTTCTGACTAGCTTCATAGAGTATTAGTGTTTTTAGAACGTCGCACCATCGGGTGTACCTTCAGCATCTGGGAATACGGAGCCCGTTTTTGGTCAATTTTGAGGCCCTGTGCCCGCCTGTGCTGCCTGATGAGCAGTACAAACTTGCACTCAAAGACCGAAAGATAATTGATTTCTGGAACAAATTGATAAAATCCCCGGCAAGATAGGTGTTAAGGAGCGTTACTTAGCTCTTAACCCGCATGGATTTGACCGGATATAAGACATTACGCCATTTTTTCCAGGCCCTTCTGCACAGCCTGCAGCGGAAGGTCTTCCATACAGCGGAAGTGCCCTTTGGGGCAGCGCTGATAGCCGATTTTGGAGCAGGGGCGGCACTTTAGGCCTTCGACCTGTACCGTGGTGTTGTGCCACTCCTCTTCCGGGAAAAAGGGGTACATCCCAAATTCGGGGATGGTGTTGCCCCAAATCGAAACAATGGGCTTGCGAAAAGCCGCAGCGATGTGCATCAGGCCGGTGTCATGGGTAATGACCCGGCTGGCTTGCCGTACTACGGAGGCGGATTGGTTGAGGTTGAATTTGCCACAGGTGTTGAGCACATGCCCGCCACCAGCATCGGCTATGGCCTGCCCCTCCTCAGCCTCAGCCGGCCCGCCGAGCAGGACGACCGGCCCGGTGAGCATTTGACAAAGCTCAATGAGCCGATGGGTGGGCAGCCGCTTGGTGTTATGGGCGGCGCCAATAACAAGAGCGGTGTAAGCCGGGGCATCGGCTACCGGCCCCAGGACGTTGGTGGAAAGCAGTGCGCCCATCGCCACTTCGTCTTCCTCCGGTATGAAATAATCCAAGCCCTGACCATCGTAGACCGCCCCCAGAGGCGCCGCTGTAGCCATGTAACGGTGTACGATATGCGTGTCCGGCAGGCGGTCGACCTTCAGGTTGACGATCAGCCACTTTTCCAGATTGATTTTATCGAAGGTATAGGCTTTGGCCCGGAGTGCCCATTTGACCTGACGGCTGCGAAGGTTGTTGTGAAGGTCCAGGACGTAGTCGTAGTTTTCGGCCTGCAGCTCCGCTTTGACTTCGCTTACCTTTTTGTCGATGACATAAACCTTGTCCACATATGGGTTGTGCGCCAGTATGCCCCGGAAGGAACGCTTGGTCAGATAATGCACCTCGGCATTCAGCTGCTGCTTCACCGCCCGGATGACCGGCGTGGTGAGCACAACATCCCCAATAGAAGAAAAACGGACAATCAGTACTTTCATCGGGACAAAGTTAGGTTTTCCGTTTCGATCAGGGAAACCTGTTCCATCTGCCCGGCCTCAAACAGGGAGTCAAACAAAGCAACTTCCATGCTGTGGGGCACCGGCTTATAGTTGCGGTAATCGGCAACGCGCAGCCCCTCTACGGTGCGGATATTGTAGGCTTCCCGAAAGCGGGCACCCCCTCCATTCACCTGATAATTGTAGGCGAGGTAGTCCATCGTATGCCGGTCGCGGTGAAACCAATAGATGTACTCATCCTGATAGTCTTCACCTCCGCCTTCGGCCCGGAAAGTGACTTTTATTTTGTGGTAGGGCTCGTTTTTGAGGGTTGCCGTGCCCAGGTATTGGGTTTGCACGACCGGGTCGTTCAGCGCATAGGGCAACAGCGCAAAATAGAGCACAGAGTTGACCGAGCCTGCGTAAGCAGCACTGTCTTTGGCAGAAAGCGGCACCCGTTCGCCGTTGATTTCCCGGTAGAGCCCATCGTTGGTGAGCACATCCCGGTAGGCGGTGCCGGTGGTGTCGGCCCACTGCCGTTCGTACTGAAAGCGACCGCCGGAGCGCTGACTGACGTAGTGCCGCCCCCGGAAATCGAATGCGATGGTGCTGCTGTCCACCCTACTGCTGCCGTGAGCAATGCGGGCTTGGTTGATGAGGGTGCTGGGGTTGGGAGCATCATTGGCATCAGGCTGATTGGGCGTGGGGCTACAGCCTGCTATTCCCAAAAACAAAAAAAAGCATAGCCAGATTAGTCGCATAGTAAAGGGCTTGGGTTCTGGGAAAAGAACACCGTGAAACCGTGGAAGTATTATTGCCCTTCGATAATTTTTTGAGATGGGTAGAAGTTTCCGATTAGATGCTTATCATCTTCCTTTGCTTCTGCCCTGCACCCATCACCGGCAAAAGCCAAACAGCCATAGCGGTATGCGGCTATCCTCTCCGGTTTCAATACCATCGAGCGCCAGGTAAGCATTTGGGACCTCCCGGATCTGCGACTTCTTTTTTCCAGCGCCGCCCACTTCCAGAGTCACTGTATCATCTATGAGGAAATCCCCGAGCTTAGGCAAAGACAAATGATGCTTGCCCTGAAGCTGCGTAAAGAGAAAAGTTTCGCACAAGCTTCCCGGATCCACCTGCGGAGCGATAGCGTAGGCGATATTCGTATTTTGCAGAAATATTTTTTCTGGCTTCTGCAGGGTACTGATGCTGTGCCCGGCAGGATAAAGGGTATTAATAAGGCGGGCCCTTTGCAAATGATGCAAGTATTGCACTAGAGTGCTGCCGGTCTGACTTTTCTCTAAGTCTGTCCATTCTGCTGTTTTAATACAGCAAAAATGAACAAAAGTGCTGTTTCATTTCAGCACTTTTGCACACTTTAACGACTCAACAGCCCCTCCAAGCCTTATTCTGACTCCAGCTCCTGCGACCACAGCTCCTCGCCAGCCGTATTGTACACAGTGATCGTCAGCTTGCGCTCCTTGCGGGGGCCTTCGAAGCGCAGGATGCCAAAGTTGCGCTCGGTCACCAGGGTGCCTTCCACGCGGAGTTTGTTTTCCTCTTCCACATTGCGGGCTGCGCCGGAGGTCAGGGGAGAGACCGTGATATCCGCCACTCGGTAGCCGGCGCTGTTGCGGTATTGGCTCATTTCCGTATGATGACGGTCGCCGGTCAGGAAGACGACGTTGTGGATGCCTTCTTCTGCAATGCGGCGCAGCAGGTAGGCGCGTTCTTCGGCATGATGATGACTGTAGTTTTCATACTTAGCGGCAGTATTCAATACCTGCCCGCCAATACAAACCAGCTTGAAGGGCGCACGGCTTTTCGCCAGGGCGTCGATCAGCCATTCCAGTTGCTCCTCCCCCATGATGGTGGCCTTGCCAGTCTTACGGTAATTCGGGCTTCGGAAGTAGCGGTCATCCAGCAGAAAGAAGTCCATGTCGTGGTATTGGAAATAGGAAGTGATACCGCCGTCCATGTCCGGCAGACCGTAAGAAGGATTGCCCCAGAATAGCTTGAAGGCCTCCAGGGTTTTGTCTTTGTGGATGAAGCTGCGGTCAGAATCATTAGGCCCAAAGTCGTGGTCATCCCAAATGGCATAATGATGCGTAGACGCCAGCAGAGGCTGTAGCTCGGGCAGGCTGCGGGTATGGGTATGCCGGTGGAAAATACCAGTCATGGTGTACCAATCCGCATCCCGCAGATAGGTATTGTCGCCCAGCCACACCATGACGTCTGGGCGTTTGTCGTGGATGGCCTCGAAAATGGGATAGTCGCCTCCGTAGCCATTGCCCGGCCGGTCGTAGCGGGGCTCATTTACGTAAAAGCAGCTGCCTATAGCCACATCAAAGGCAGGCGGGTCAGTGCGGTACTGCCAAAGTGGTTGGGCAGAAAAAGTGAGCGGGTAAGGGCGGCGCACCGTTTTGCCATTGATTTTCAGCTCGTACTCGTAGTCTACCCCGGGCTCTACCTCATCAGCAATGAGCCGGGCGGTGAAGGCTTCGGCAGCGTTGGTTTGGTAAGTAGCGGTGTTGTGCCGGTCTTTGGCATCTTCAGCAGGCCAGTAGTCAAATTGTACCTCTGCTGCTTCGGTGGTCTGTACCCAAAGCAGGACTTCTCTCATTTCATTATAGCCCAGCATGGGGCCGGACTGAAGCAGCTCCGCCTGCGCAAGGGCGGTCAGGGCAGTGCTCAGCAGCAGGAAAATGGCAAGGAGTGTATTCTTCATTTTTCTTTTTGCGCAAAAATAGCAGATTGCAGGTAAATGGGGTGTTAATTCCTGCAAGAAGGAAGCCATGCCGCTCGTGGTTACCTATGTTTTGACTATATTTATAGCCCTGTATTTCAACATCAACAAATAGGCACAATGAAAAGTAAAGACCCTGGCTTGCCACAAATCGCGCTATTCCGTTTTATTTCCAATTCCTGCACTTTACTCCTTCTCCTGGGGCTTATGAGCATGCCCGCTGTTGGCAATGCCCAATCCTCCGGCCTGGTTTGGCTGGACGGTGATGCCCTGAGTTACACCCCCTTTGCGATGGAGGGGCAAACCGATGCGGTGAATATTATCCCGGACTTCTCTCATGCCGGCTACAAGGGAGGCGGTGTGGCCCTGCCTGAAGTCCCGGTGGTCATTACCCTGTCTCCCTCGGGCGGAGACAATGATACACAGGCTATTCAGGCTGCCATTGATGAGGTGGAGGCCATGGAGCCGGACAGTAATGGTTTTCGGGGTGCGGTCCTCCTGCTTTCGGGCTGCTATGAGGTCGATCAATTGTTTATCGAGGAGAGCGGCGTAGTGCTCCGTGGAGAGGGGCAAGGCCTGGACGGCACCGTTTTGCACGCCAATTTGCCCGTACAGCACGATTTCATCACCATCCGGGGCACGGGCAGCGGCTTTGACCGGATTAGTTCCACCCGTCAGGACATTACCACCCCGTATGTACCCCTGGGGGCTTACAGTTTTGAAATCGAGGATGCATCGGCTTATGCTGTGGGCGACACCATTGCCCTAAGGCGAACGCCCAACCCATTCTGGATCGAAGACATCGGCATGGAAGAAATTGGCTGGACGACCTCCTCCTACTCGATTTTCCACGAGCGGGTCATCACCGGGATTAACGGAAATACCCTTACCATTAATATCCCCATCGTTGATGTGATTGAAGAACAGTACGGGGGCGGAGAAATCTACAAAGCCTCCATTCCGGGGCGCATCAGGCAGTGTGGAGTGGAAAACCTGAGAATACGGTCTTACTATGCGCCCGATAACCCCTACGACGAGGACCACGCCTGGATAGGGGTAAAACTGGAGCGGGTGACCGACTCCTGGGTCAAAAATGTTACCGGGCAGTTTTTGGGCTACGGTACCGTCTCGATCACCAGCGAGTCCAACTTCAACACCATTCAGGATTGCGCCTGCATAGACCCCAGGTCGGAAATCAGCGGCGGGCGGCGTTATGCGTTCAACATCAGCGATGGGCTTGGAAATCTGTTCCAGCGCAACTACACTATGCAGGGGCGGCATGATTTTGTGACCGGTTCCCGGGTGACTGGCCCTAACGTATTCCTGGACAACTACAGCACCGAGACCTATAGCGATATTGGGCCGCACCACCGCTGGGCAACCGGGCTGCTGTTTGATAATGTCCGGGGCGGTGCCATACGCGTGCAAAACCGGGGCACCTCCGGCAGCGGTCATGGCTGGGCGGGGAATACCACGATGTTCTGGAATGTCCTTTCCTATACCGAAGAAGTGAAGGTGGAAAGCCCGCCCGGTGGCAAAAACTGGGGCATAGGCTGCCGGGGGCTCGAACAAAGCGGGGATGGGTACTGGGAACATTGGAATAACCCGGTGCTGCCCAGAAGCCTGTACCTGCAACAACTCGAAGACCGGCTGGGAACAGAGGCTGTGGAAAACATTACCACTCCGACGCAACGCAACGGCGACCTCTATGCCATGCTCGAAAACTGGGCCGGTGGCGGTGGGTTCGAACAGCCGGACTACGATGCTGCCCTGTACATCAGCGAGGATGCCTACGTCCGGGGAGATCAGCATTCTGATACGAATTTTGGGGCAGAAGACTACCTCGTCATCAAAAACAACGGAGAGGGGCACAGGAATGACCGGCGCACCTTCCTCAAGTTCGACCTGAGCAGCCTGACCGCGCCCATCTACGACGTAAGGCTGCGGCTCAATGTAGCGAATGATGCGCCGGGGCCCACCCTGGATGCCCTGCATTATGTACCCGACGACAGCTGGACCGAAGGGACGATTACCTACAATAACCAACCGGCAGCAGGGGCCTTCATTGATACCATGCCGGTCCCACCCCACGGTGCCTGGGTCGAATACGATATTACCGGCCTGGTGAATACCGAAATCGCCGGCGATGGCCTACTCAGTCTGCGCCTTACCTCATTCTTTGAAGGGGCGACCCTTCATGCCTATTCCGCAAAGGAAGAAAGCGGCCAAACTGACGAGCCACACCTGGCGTATAACCTTGCGCCCGGCGGGACGCCCGCCATCGACTACTGTGCGGAGACACCTGTGCATACAGAGGATGATTTTGAGGAAGTGCCAAGCCCGCAACACGGTTTCATGCTCTCCCCTAACCCGGTCCGGAACCAGCTTCGGGTGCTCTTTGATGCCCCGTCACCGGCTGTCGAGGTCCAGGTTTTCCGCCTGACTGGCGAACGGGTCCTAACGGTAGTAAAAGATCAGGGCGTATCTGATTTACACCTTCCTGTGGCGGATTTGCCTAATGGCATTTACCTGGTAAGGGTGGGCCGGGAAACTCAGAAGTTTATTAAACTTTAATCATGGAGGCTGTGAGGAATTTCAAGTCAGGTGGCGACTGTGGCCCCGATAGCTATACGGGGGCGGCCTGACAGGCGGCTTTGAAATCCCTTTTCAGGCGGCAGTTCCAAAATTGCTGCCTGAATCGAGGGGCGTAATCGCCAGATCAACGCGCAGTTATCATAGCTTAGCCCGCAAAGCTCATTGGGTTTTTAACTTTTGCCCCTTCATTCACTCTCGTCTCATCATCAACTTTAATGGTGTACTCCTGTTTTTTGACGACTAAACGCCACCATTCCAAAGCTGATATGAGCCCCCCACTATGTTTTTCTAAACGATAGGCTAATTCGATATTAGGTTCCTCGTGACCATTGATTATTCTGCTTAATCTTGTATAATGAATGGCTAAATCTTCTGCTAATCTTTTCTTTGTCAACTTCAAAATCCGTGCATACTCTTCCAGGTGCTTACCAAATGATTTTTGCTCAGAGAAGGGAGCGTCTCGAATATAATCCTCCATTTGGATTTTCAGCCGCATGAGATCAGAGAATATTCGGTCTGTTTCAGTTTGTTCCTGCATCATTTTCAACCGGAACATTTTCAGCTGCTCGTTGGCTTCCTTCCTTTCCGCCTCTGTCAAATCCTCCGGAATCAATATCGAACCCGCAATCTCTTCAACGGAATATTGCTTGCTGAGTTCTTTGAATAATCGCTCATACTTCTTCATCTTCCAAGAATTTTCCTACCAATACTTTTGAATTGTTTCCAAAGATTGCAAGCTGCCTGCCCACCTGTACAAACCCATAATTTTTCTGATAATAATCAATCAGGTAAGTTTTAGGAAGCAATGAAACAAAACCTCCATACCCCTTACGGAAAGAGACTCTACAGACGAATGCGAGCAGGCAACCTGGAATATTTTTTATCCCTTTACCTTTACCTCTATGCTTTTTGGAGGCCTCGAGCAGATTAATGTGCAATCTGAATTCTTCCCGGATATCAGCAACCGAAACCAGCCCTAAAATTTCCTTTTTCCCTTTGATCATCAATTTGTAAACCAGAGCACCTTGTTCCTCATTCCATGCAAAAGTGAAGTTACTATTGCCTTTAAGCTTTTCTACCTCTGCCTCACTAAGTTTTTCGATCAGGCCCTTGTAGCGTTCATTAGTCTCTTCATTCACTAAAACCATTACCAGAAACCATTGGTTTTACTAAAAATACAAAAAACATTTATTTTTTTTGTAAAAACCTTTAAAATAAAACAACCGCGAAGTATCCATGCCTAATTCTGTTTCCCTCAGCACGCCCCTCACCTTCCCCTGCGGCAAAACCATGAAAAACCGGTTTATGCTGGCGCCCATGACTAACAAGCAAAGCCAAGATGACGGTACGCTATCCGATGACGAATACCACTGGCTGACGATGCGCGCCAAAGGGCAGTTTGGGCTGGTCATGACCTGTGCTTCCAACGTACAGTTCAATGGCAAATGCTGGTCCGGGCAATTGGGCATTTACGATGATAAGCACCTGGAAGGGCACCAACGGCTGGCTGCAGGCATACAGGCGCACGGCAGCCTGGCCGTCGTCCAACTCCACCATGGAGGCATGCGTTGCCCGGCAGACCTTATTGGAGCGGCACCGGTCGCGCCCTCCGACATCCCGGAGGAAGGCGCCCGGGGGCTGAGCCTGCCCGAAGTGGAACAGCTCCGCAACGATTTCATCGCAGCCGCCCGCCGCGTCCAACGGGCCGGGTACGATGGCGTGGAAGTCCACGGTGCCCACGGCTATATCCTCACCCAATTCCTGAGTCCGGAATACAACCGGCGGCAGGACCACTACGGTGGCGATTTAGACAACCGCGCCCGCCTGCTCTTTGAGATTGTCCGGGGCATAAGAGCATCCTGCGGAAAAAGCTTCCTGCTGGGCGTCCGACTTTCGCCCGAGCGCTTTGGTATGGAGCCCGCTGAGATCAAAACACTCAGTCAGCAACTGATCGATAGCGGCGCTATTGATTTTCTGGATCTTTCACTCTGGGATGTCTTTAAGCCCAGCGGCTTTTCCGATCAGTCCCTCCTCGCCTACTTCGCCGATCTCGACCGCCAGTCGGTGCGCCTCACCGCCGCCGGTAAAATTCACGGTGCCCGGGAAGCCCGCCAAACCCTGGAGACGGGAATGGACTTCGTAGCCATCGGCAAATCGGCTATCCTCCACCATGATTTCCCGGTCCAGGTCCTCCGCAGCCTGGGTTTCCGGCCTCTATCTACCCCGGTAAGCAAGGCTCACCTCGAGCGGGAGGGGCTGGGGCCAGCGTTTATTGATTATATGGAGCGATGGGAGGGGTTTGTGGAAGGGTAAATGTCTCACTCCTTCACAAACTTCCGCACCACCTGCTCCAACCCTGTCTGCAAGCGCAACACACATACCCCGGAAGTACAGTCTGCTACATCGACTTCCGAGCTTTGGAGGGTCGGACCTAAATTTAGGGCTTCGGTATGAAGGGCTTGGCCGGCCAGGTTCTCGATTAGGAGCTTGCCTTGGGTAGTATGAGAGTACTAATGGAGGTAGTAGGGTATGGGAAAACGCTCAAGCCCAGCTTATCAAATGGTTGACTAGAGGAAGGAACCAGCAAGTCCTCCGTGACCAAAAAAAACATAGCTCGCATTGTTGTCGAGAGAAAAGCAGTGTCAATTTGGCCATCCTCATTGATATAACGCCGTTATTCCCAGTCATTTATTCCAACTGCATATCGCCTCTCCCATAAGGGCCGGTCCCATATCAATGCCCCACCGTTTGAGGGTGCCATGTACAGGCTATTTGTTGATTCAGGGAAGGAAAAACCTTCGGAAGGAATACAGCCAGCTTTGCATCATAAATATCCGATAGGAAATGGAAATCGTCTGATTCCAAATCCATCCTTAATACAAGCGAGCCATCTTCCCGTTGTCTGATGTGGGCTTGTTTATAAAGGTAGATCGGTGATGTATTACTTTGCAGTTCAGGGTTGGCTGGGAGTATACTAACTGTATCATAGAGCGTCAGCACTTTTTCAGCCGAATTTTCAATATTTTCAATATCTCCGATGAGAAAACTATCCCGAAAACCCATAGCTAATGTGCCCGATGTATCAAAGTTATGGGCTCCCCTGTAGATATTTAAACGGTAAGTATCATTGCCTAAATTTCTCAGGACAAGGTCAGAAACCAATTCTATTGAATCCAGAGGGCTTCCATCTCCCCAATCGTACATGATAAAGGGTTTTGAGCCATTAGTAGGACCCAAAAATAGAAATCGCTATCTAAGAATAAGTCGCTATCTTTAGCAACAATATGCGCATACAAAGCGCCTATGTTACTCCTAACCTGCACTGCTTACTATGGCAAGCCTGCCCGTCTGGGCACTAAAAAATCACGATTCAGAATGATTGATTTTCAAAAGCTAAAACAACTTTATAAACTCGGGAGGGATTTGAGTTTTTCAGATATACAAGACTTGCTGAAAAATTCAAAAGCTGTATCATTTGCTCCTGGAGAGTTGCTTATAAAGGAAGGGCAATTAAGAAAGGAAGTTTTTTGGGTGCGCAAAGGGCTGGTTAGGGGATTTAGAGTTACGGAAAAGGGCGAGGAAATAACGACTATGTTTCGGTGGGAAGACCAAGCTTTTGCCAGCCCAAATTTAATCTTATTTGATGAGCCTGCGCTACAATACTTTGAAACATTAGAACCGACTGAGGTTTTTAAAATTGACTATGATAAAGTACAAACCATCATTAAAAACAACCCCAAACTTGAAGCGAATAGAGTAATCATTCTTCAAAATACATTAAAGGAGGCGTTGCAACGAATCGATTCTTTCTTGCTGCTCTCCCCGGAAGAGCGCTATTTAGATTTTATACGTACCAATCCTGACATTTCAAATAGAGTGCCTAATAAATACTTAGCCAATGTACTTGGTATTACTCCGGTATCCCTAAGCCGGATAAGAAAACGCGTAGCTTCAAAAAAAAGCTGATACCTGTAGCTAAATTATCTTTTGTTAATCCATTCCTCCTTCAAACCCTCCATTTTTGTGTCATTACTAATCATTAAAAGATTATGATGACAAAATTCAAAGTACTTATCTCAATTGTAGTTTTTTCCTTTCCCGTTTTGCTGTTCACTTCCTGCGAGAAAACAGACGAAACCATAGAAAACATATCCGAAAGTGATGCTGCAGAGATTATTGAGGCAAGCCTTCAGGCTAATGCAGGAGGATTGGTTACCAATATCGAAGATATTGTAGAACAATTAGTTACAGCGGTTACTTCTGGCGAGCTATGCGATACGCTCTACAGCAGCACGATTGAAGAAGACTTTCAAGGGGCTAAAATACAGGCATCCTACACGTCTGAGCTTTCTTATGAAATGACCTGTAATGCAGTTGAAATACCCCAAACCGCTACCTTTTCTATCTTGACGGAGAGCATGTACAGCAGCTCAAGAATTGAATCCGATGACAATGGCAATTTTACTGGGAATGCTACAAACTTGCAGCCGTCATCCTTAACCATGAATATTAACGGTGACTATAGTCAGACCGGAACACAAGCACTCAATTTCATGGAGCAAAAGAATATTAGCAGTACCCTGACTGCCACCCTCAGCACCCTCCAAATAAGCAAGCAAGACTTTGAAATTGAATCCGGCAACGCCATCCTTTCATGGACAGGTTCTACTTCCGACGAGACTTTTTCCTTCGAGGGCACTATTGTTTTTAACGGCGGAAATACAGCCACCCTAACCATCAATGGCACTACTTACCAAATTGACTGGAACTAAAAACCTCTCAAGCTCAACAACTAACTTTCACTAAATTCAAAAGACATGAAAAACCCAATGCTTTTCTTCCTGCTATTCCTTTCTATGTGGAAGTTGTATGCTCAGGAGTGTGACAATCAGCGGTATTATGAGGAAGTGTTTGGCTACACCCAAATCTCTAATATCAAATTTGGAGAGAACCTGCAGCCAACTCCCTTAGACCCCAATAATGTTCAGGAATTGTTCATGGACATCTACCAGCCCAATGATGACACACTTAGTGCTCGACCGCTAATTATTTGGGCGTTTGGGGGTGGGTTTGTTTTTGGCTCTAAGACTAGCCCCGATATGATAGCGCTAAGTAGTTCATTTGCTAAACGTGGATACGTAACAGCTGCGATAGATTACCGGCTATCTACGGACCTCATTATGAACAACGATATAGAGAACTCTTATGAAGCGGTGGCAAAGGCCATACACGATATGCGTGCTGCCATTCGATTCTTTTATAAGGATGCAGCTACATCAAACCAGTACAGAATTGACACATCAAGAATTTATATCGGAGGGGTGTCCGCTGGTGCGGTTACCGCATTGCATATCGTCCATCTGGATGAATCCGAAATCCCCTTTGAAATGCAGGAATATTTTGATGAAAATCAGGGGTTGTCCGGTAACAGCGGGAATGAGGGCTATTCTGAAAATGTTGCTGGTGTAATTAGCCTTTGTGGTATGCTATTAGATGTTGACTTGATCAACCCTGAGGTGACTACTCCAATTGTCAGTATGCACGGTACAGAAGACGGTGTTGTCCCCTACGGCTCCGGAACGATTACGATTTTGGATATCGGCTTAGAGGTCGATGGAAGCGCTGTAATACACCCTAGGCTGGATGAATACAATATCATCAATGATTTTTATACCTTTCAAGGTGCAGGCCATACTCCCTTTGTCTTGAATCCACCCAATGAAGCTGAGGTCTATATGGATACCACGATCTCGTTTGTAAGAGATTTCCTATATGACTTGGCATGTGATAATGTGACATCAACAAATGAAAGGCCCCACAATGGAAAGGTTAGCCATGATCGTTTGCCTTTTGAGGTCTTTCCCAATCCAAACAACGGGAACTTCTTTGTACAATTGATTGCAGATCAAGATTATAGCCTTTCGATTTTTGACAACCTAGGCAGAGGGGTCTTTTTCGATCCACGGATTCATCAAGGAAGAAATTATTTAGCCCTGGATTTGCCGAAAGGGGTTTACTTTATAAAAGCTTACTCCAAAGGCACATCTAAACAGTTATCTAAGAAAATCATAGTCCACTAAAGGATGGTATTCCTTATTACCAAAGCTTTAGCCTGGCTTGCTTATTTTCACTGCTCAAATGTTTGATTACTCAAACACAGCGCATTTACGCAAAAAGAAGCAACCCTCCACCAACTTTCCTTTATTCCATATTTTTTCACCTTCAAATATTTTCAATCATGAAAAACCTATTTTTCATCCTAGTTTTTATTGCCTCAACCTTCGCAGTACACGCTCAAGTTGGCGTGACTGTCCAACCCGTCAATGCAGATGATGTACCGGCGGATGTAATCAGTAGTCAGGCCTCCTACTTCCCGGGCATCAACGTCAATGTGTGGGAAAAGCAAACCGTAGAAGGACAGAGTGAATCCGCGGAACGCTACATCGCCAATTTTCAAAACGATGGTCAAAAAGCACGGGCGAGATATTACACCAATGGCGTAGGTACTACTGCAACCACCTACTTCAGCGGTTCGCAGCTACCGACGGCTATTCAAGACGCTGCGGCAGCCAATTATTCTGGATATACCCTGGAGAGCGGAGAGCAGATCATAACATTGCCGACAGATGACGTTTTCTACCGTTTGCGGTTGCGTAAAGGTGCCCAGAAGCTGGCGGTCTACACCGATGAGTCCGGGAATGAAGTTTCCGCGGACAATCTACCGGAAGTGATGACCAAACCTTAGTGACACAATCCACCACCCTGATAAAAAGGGGTGGTGGATTGCCCATCTGGTTACACCAACAAGCACTTCATTCTGGATTCAGCTGCAGGAACAATAAATCGAAAGTCAAAAAGATAAAGCCATGCAAGATAATTTTCAGTACTTCATCCCGATCATTTTAAACATCTCCCGGTATTTTCTATTCGCGGGAATACCCTTTCTTATATTTTACATCCTATTCCCCGACGCCTTTTCCAAAAACAAAATTCAATTGAAGCTGGCAAAGCGGAAAGACTTTATCAGGGAGATTCTCCACTCTTTGCAGACGACCTTCGTACTGGCGGGCGTAGGCTTGTTAATTTTGCAAACACCCCTGAAAAAGTATACCCAGTTTTATGATAAACTATCAGACTATCCCCTATGGTGGGTTCCAGTAAGCGTGTTGTTGGCTTTACTTATTCACGATACTTATTTCTACTGGATGCACCGGGCCGTCCATCATCCAAGCTTGTATAAAAGGGTTCATTTGGTCCACCACAAATCTGTAAACCCGTCGCCATGGGCTTCCTACTCCTTCCATTTCCTGGAAGCAGTGATCGAAGGCATGGTCGCTCCATTAATCCTACTACTGATCCCGATACATCCCATCGCCTTGATTTTATTTGCATTTTCGAGCTTCATGATAAATGTTTACGGACACCTTGGCTTTGAAATTGCGCCAAAGTGGTTCAGACGTTCCCTCCTATTTGAAATGCTAAACACTTCTACACATCACAATTTGCACCATGCCAAATTCCATGGCAACTATGGGCTGTATTTTCGGTTCTGGGACAGAATGATGGGAACAGAACACCCTGATTACGTCAAAGAATACGACCGAATTCAAAAACGCAGATTTAAACAAACTACTCCACCTACTACAAGTTGGACAAGTGGCGCAATCCCTGTTATACTTCTAATCCTTGCCCTTTCTGCTTTATCTGCAACGTCTTCCCAAAAAGGGGTTGAAGGAAAATGGAAATTCCTCGACAACGGGGCTGTCATACGTATTTACGAAAAAGAGGGTCTTTATTATGGCCAGTTGATCGAAACAGGAAATGAGGAAGACAACCGAAAATTACAAGCCAATGGGCAGGTTATTTTGATGAGGAACTTTAAAAAAGAAAGCCCAACAAAATATTGTTGCGGGACGATCTTTGCACCAAAGAAGAATAAAACACTTTCTGCAACACTGGTATTGGAGAATGCCAACACCCTGAGGGTAAATGCGAAGTATGGTATGCTTACGGGCAGCAAAACACTATACAGGCTTTGATTTACATACTTGCTTGGTCATTCCTAATCAGCACTCAGCAGACTTGTTCTACAGGACATTAAAAGATGCTAACATAGCATCTCTTAGGGAGGCCTTGCATCATTAATTATCGATTTTTTTGAGCCAACAAAAGGGAAAGCGCATTAATTTTTTATCTTTTATTTCTGGTGCAAACTCAGTCAGAATACTGAAAATTCAACCTATGAAAAGAATAATTGTCACTGTCGCACTTGTCGTAAATATTGCCTGCATAAAGGCTCAGGATTACTCCGATAGTATTTCTGTAAACTTTTTTCTTATTGATGAATGTCGGATTAGCCAGAATATGACAAGTGAAATCAATTATGTCTCTGATCATTTTAATCAAGAGCAATTAAACTACAACTGCTACTTCCCCAGTACTTCATCTACAGAAGAGAAAATCGAAGTGTTCAAGGAAGACTACGGCATCGCTATTCCATGCTTTTCAGACTACGACAAACGTAATGCAAATTTTTATGGCGCGACGATAGCTCCTGAGGTTGTAGTTTACGATGAAAAGAACCAGCAACTCTTATACCGAGGCAGAATAAACAACTCTTTCGCAAGTGTAGGCGTCAGGAGGCGAGTAGTCACCTCCTATGATCTAAGGACTGCCTTAGAGAGCATCCTTAACCAGAAGGAAATTAAAATTAAAGAAACTCAAGCCATAGGCTGCTACATCAACCACTAAATTGAATAGGAAATGAATTATAAGTTTACACTACTCCTGATGTTTTTGGGGTATTCTACTGGATACGCGCAGGTAACATACGCTTCTGATATAGCCGATATCATATATCAAAACTGCTCTTCTTGTCATCGGCCAGGAGAGGTTGGACCAATGGCTTTAACAAGCTATGAAGAAGTAGTCCCCTGGGGAGAAATGATCAAATTTGTGACCTCCAATAAAATCATGCCTCCCTGGCAAGCAGATTCTGAATATTCCAGTTTTTTGGGAGAAAACTACCTGACGGAGGAAGAAATCAGCCTAATTGCGGAATGGGTAGATGCAGGAATGCCTAGAGGAAATGAAAACGAAGAACCCCTCTTTCCGGATTTTCCAGATGGTTCAGTATTAGGCACACCAGATTTGGTATTGGAAATGGCGGAGGAATGGCTTCATGAAGGGGATTATGAGGATGACTACCGATATTTCGTCTTGCCCACAGACTTGCCGGAAGACAAAATAATAAAAGCGATCGAGTTTCGGCCTGGCAACCCGAAAATCGTCCATCATGCTTTGCTGTTTGAAGATACAGAAGGTCTAGCTGCGGCAAATGATGCCGCTACACCTGAGTATGGCTTCGATGGGTTTGGAAGTTTCACAGGAGGAGGAATCGCAGAAACACTCAATCAAAAGCAATTCCCTGGATATGTGCCTGGTCAAAAGCCAATAAGGTTCCCGGATGGAACAGGGCAGGTATTGAAAGCAGGAGCCGATATAGTTATGCAGGTTCACTATGCACCATGGCCGGTAAATGAAACCGATAGATCGTCGATTAATATATTCTTTATGGACGAAACGGAGGAAACCCTAGAACGGGAGGTAGAAAGTCATATCATGGTCCCATTGCCAAGCGTTATTGGTCAAGGATTTTTCATCCCTGCCAATACCGTCAGAACTTTTCATGGAGAGTATGAAGTAGAAGAGGATATAAGCCTCGTCACCATTGCACCACACATGCACCTTCTCGGAGTTTCTTGGGAAGTATGGCTTGAAAAACCTGATGGAGAGATCGTGAATCTCATCAAGATTCCAGAATGGGATTTCAATTGGCAAGGCGCCTATTATTTTGACCGGTATATTGTTGCTCCGGCAGGGTCAGTCGTACATGCCGTAGCTAGTTATGATAATACGGTGGACAATCCATCGAATCCAAGTAACCCACCCCAGTTTGTAAGCTGGGGGGAACTCACCACGGATGAAATGTACTACCTCCCGATTGGGTATGTAGCGTACAGAGAGGGCGATGAAAACACCACATTTGTAGAAACTACAGTCAGCATAGAGGAAACTGTGCCTAAAACGAATAAAATTTACGCTATAAGTCCAAACCCCGTCAATGAGCTCGCTTGTGTGAAGTTCTTTGTTGAGCAGGGTCAGACCATTAACTTTACCATCTACGATGCAAATGGCAGAAGGGTAAGGACACTCAGGCAATCAGAGTTTTTTAATACGGGAGAACACTTTATCAATTTCTCCACCCTCAATTTAAGCAGTGGGCTATACTTTTTGCAAATGGAGGGTATGGGTTTTAGGGCAAGCCAAAAATTTGTAAAGCATTAACTCAGCACTAGCATCCGTACAATTCAGTAGAGTTTATCTAAAAACAAAATTTGCCGATTTCAGGCATTAGAGAGGCTATGTTAGCCTCTCTAATGCCTGAAAGTATTGTTCCGCAAGTTGATCAAGTATGAGCAAATTGGGACTTGCTACGGCTTGATACCCCCCTAGTATGGTATTTACCTCCTCTCTTTCATCATTTACCCGAAATACGCTGACTAATACTTTCCGTATATCAAAAAAACCTCTTTCCTTTTTTGTTCTTCGGTTATCAAAAACTCACCCGCTTGAAAACTATCCCTTATTTTTTAATAAGCTTAAAGGACTCCAGCCTTCCATCTGTATATCTCTTCACTAGGATATAAGCCCCTGGATGAAAACTACGGATATCAATTTGATGGTCTACAGATTGTAGCAACCGTTCTCCTATCAGATTGTAAATCTCAAAATACCCATCAAAATTTGGCTCGGTTAGGATGTTTATCTCATTAGTAGACGGATTAGGAAAGACTTCGGTCTTTTGAGCCACAGCTACATTGACGGTAGAAGTGGTTGCTGAAGCGCAGTTAGCAGGGACAGCTTCTTCAGCATATGCACTGCTGCAATCTTCACAGAAGATGCTCTTAAAAAAGCAGCTCGTCTTTTGTACTCTAAATTTTGCCCCTTCAGGATTATCATAAACCCCATGTCCGCCATTAGGGTCAACCGTTAAATCACTGCAGATACCTTGTGCAACTAAATATTCGTGAAGCACTCTGGAACCCCAGTCTCCCATTTGAGAAGAATCGATCCGAACAATAGGGTCATTTTCACCATGAAAAGCGATCATCGGAATTTGGTCAGACTCTGATACGCCTGCTGACTGTACATTGCCCCAGTTATTGAAAACCCCCTTAATGGTAAATTCATCATTTATATCATTGCCAGCAGTATTTAAAAGACCAAGATTACTCACCGATGAGGAGTCAATGGTATTCCAATCATTTTGGTCAAGGTAGGCTAAACCGAGCGCTGCCATACTCCCTGAACTTCTTCCTCCAATAAATAACCATGTTGTATCAATACGGTAGGTTTCTGCTTGATCAACAACAAACCTCATCGCCGAATGTGCATCTTGCTGGGCTCTATATCGAACATCTCCTTCTTGAAAATTACCAAGCCGATAGTTCATGGTTGCTGCAACAAAGCCTTTCTTGGCAAACTCAAAACATTTATCCCTCATCAACCCTTTGTTTCCGACAAAAAAACCTCCACCATGAAGGAGTAGAATGAATGGCCTTTTCGGTAAGCTGTCTTCCAGGAAACCAGGAAAATAAAAATCGAGGAGTAGGTCTTGTTGGTTTCCCTGATTATCCAAATACGAAGCATAAGTGAGGTTTGTGACAGAATCTATTTGCGCTGAGGAAAAGTAATCTACCTCAGTAAATCGATTGTCCGGGGTGCAGAACTGGGCTTTGGCGCCAACACTTAGTATTAACAGGAAAAGGATGGTTGGATATTTCATTAGTAGTTTCAATTGTGTAAAAACGATACATCAGAGTTAATTACGAATCTAAAAATAGGAGCAGAATGGACGGAATACCAGCAAAACCATACCGAAGTGAACATAATGGAGGGCCAATTGAACGATGCTGTGTCGAGCGTGGCTTTCTGATAGCAAGTATGCTGGATTAGGGCAATACTTGCCCCTTTCTGCTTAACTTACTCAATGCTCAAGCCTAATCAAAACCATGGGCAGCACCGTAAAGGGTTTAGGTACAGCCATATTTACTACAGCATCAATACCCAAACCCTTTCGCGCCGTTGAGCGCGCTCAACGGCAAGCCATATTGGCTTCCTCATTTAGTCCAGCATCAGTAATTTAATAGCCCCTAAATTCCCGTCTCCGTCGATGAGGTTCAGGAAATAGAGCCCCGGCAACAAGTTGCCCCTTTCTATCCGCAGCGATTCCCCGTTCACACTGGGATACTTTCTTACTGCCTGACCAGCTGCATTAAGCAATTGAGCCTGAAAAGTTGCATTTGAGGCGTTATGCCAGGTGATTAGCGTCTCGTTTTGGAAAGGATTAGGCACCGCTCTAAAGTTATGGCCTACGGCCAAATCATGGGTTGCCACCACTTCTGACGCTATTCTCAAGTAGCGCGTTGCACCCGAGCCCAGGGAGGGATTGATGTATTTGATAACGTCATTTCCATCATCATCCTGAATCAGCTCTCTCGTGATGTCAGGAACGGTCACTGTGGTATCGGTAATGACCGGAGTAAGAATAAAGACCCCCTCCTCAAACCTGCCGGTCAGGTGTACCGGCAAGCCGTTTGGGTCTACATCGTTGACACCGTTGAACATCGTGTTATTGGCGGCGAATACTTCATGAAGTACGCCGTTGCTGGCGATAAGGATACGATTGCCGCACTGTTCGATACGTTCGCGGCGGGGATTAGGCAGGGCGGGGATTACCTCGCCGTTGATGGTGACGGTGGCTTCCAGCCAGTCTCCCCTCAAATCTGGCACACCCGCTGCGATAGGAGTAGTACACTCATCGTAGTAAGGTTCCGGATATTCCGCTCCGTACGAAAAGGGGACGATGGGCGTGTTCACCCTTGGTATTTCGTTAGCTGACCCCGAATACCGTTGATTGACATCAAAGTTCGCTTTGTGAATCAGGTAGGTGACGGGGAAATTTTGATAGGCCGGGTAATTGAAATAGGCGTTATTGATGAAGTAATCCTCGCCTACTTTGACTACCGTTGTTGGGAAAACATCACCACTTGCGTAGGTATCGCCTACGACTGCAGCCGAATTCCAATTGTCGCTAGTCATGAACTTGGTGACAAAAGGCACGACCGGGTCACTTTCACTAGGCTGTGCAGCAGCATTAGCGGCATTACTGACGACCACCAGTTCATTACCGTCCAGAAACATACCATCGCCACTCCGTAAGTAGCCATCAGGCAGGTCAACCTCCGTAATTTCAGATGGATTATCGATCCTGATTTTGTAAATCTTGTCATTGACGGAGTGTACGACAAGCAGGTAGCCGTCTTCGTGGTATTCAATACCATTAAACCCCGTTTGCGTAAATGGGTTGGCCGGCGTGAAGTTGTTATCCTGGAAAAAAATGGAGGCTTCGCCCTCTGCATCGACTTTGTAAATGACACCACGATCAGAATTGGTCACGTAAGCGTTGCCGGCATCATCTACCGCCACGTCATTGACAAAATTCAGTGGCAGCCCCGGGCCAGTAGGCAATGCGGCCAGATTAATAGAGTCAATCAATGCACCATCTGACAATTCAAACCTGAACAGCCAGGCCGAAGTGGGGTTCTGAAAATTGGAGGCTACCGCCAACAGCCGGTCGTTCTGTGCGTCTATTTGCAGGCCAAAAGTCCCGTTGCCGTTGAATACCCCGGCGGGGACGAGATTGGAAATGGAACCGTCCGTACGGATGAGGTTGATAGCGCCACCTACGGCTGAGGAAACGATGAAGGACTCTTTGTCCGGATCAAATTCGATGCCCTCTGGCAGGAGCGGCAGAACGGCCGTGCTGTACGTCACCGAATTGATCTCATCTATCGCTGGGTGTACCTGATAGGTTACGCGCATCGGGTCATCCAGCGCAATAATGACCGGCTCTAAGTCACGTGGGCCAGGTTGCGTGTAAGCGACTCCGGGAAACGGCGTCGTACCAGGCCCGCCAGGGTTATAAAAGGCAGCATAGCCTTCTTCCAGGCTTGGAATTTCGAGGAATAGTATGTTCCTGGCTGCTGCATCATCTCCTTCCAGGATGATATCAATGTAATTGTCCCGGTCTTCCTGATAGCAATCACCGTACTCCACATTGCCTCCTTCCACTGCACCTAGATCAGATAAGCCCACAACCCGTAAGGTCCCCCCTAGCACCTGATAATCCACACTATCTTGTTCGATCAGTACCGTATCACCGTTTTCCCCCAAAACATGGATTCTAAAGAATTTTTCATAATCGGTAGGCAGCACCCCGCGCACCCCATCCGGAGAAAAGCCGCCGGTCGTCAACATGCGCAGCCGAAAATCGCCGCCACCGTACAGGTCAAACTCAGAGTTGGGGGCCAGCAAACCTGTTAGTAGTTGCTCCGTAATGTCGTTACTTACGCCTTCGCCGACCGGGCTATCCCCTACGTAGTTCAGCTTTGCACCTACCAATCTCGGGCCATTATTTTCATCGTAAGGGCTGGAGTCCGTCTCCCAGGTAAGGCCTACTGCGCTCACCAATTGATTGCCAGGCCCTACTAGTGTCAAAGGCGTATCATCTGCTACAATCTCCAGCTTTACCGGAAACCGTGCATCCGGATCACTGCTGGGCAGCCTGTTGCCCCATTCTGCAAATACCACCACGCAGTTGCGCTCATTATTCTCCCAATTTGGGTTGGAACTTGCAGCAAGTGGCGTCACCACTTCCCCGGTATTCAGGGTAAACTGGAAATCGGTCAGGTCAATGGTATTGGTCAGCACGGGCCAGCTAAACACAATAGGCAGCCCGTCAAGGCCAAGGGCTCCATCCTTAAGCTCACCGTAAGGCCTTTGTAAAATAAATACCGTACCCACTTGTTGCTGTGTGGACGTGGTTGTGAATACTCCGGTATTCGTGGTGTCACAATCAATATCAAACAACCAGGCACCTCCTGCCTGTTGTACTATTTCTTCTGTAAGCGATGGTACAGGCACTCCAACAATATCAGCGAAGCCCATTCCTGCGGAAAGGATTCGCGGTTCCTCAGACCAATAGTCTGCACCGATCAAATCCCCATCAAAAAAGGTGGCTAAGGGCCCGGCGGGATAGTTGACGGTTGTTTCCTGTGCGGTTGCCCAAAAGATGGTGCCCAGCACGATCAATACGGGTAAAAGTGTATGCTTATTCATGTTGAATGAATTTGAGTTCTGGTAATAATTTAAGACTACAAAAAGAGCGTTTATCAATCCGCAGCCGAGGCCCACTGCCCGTTGTCGTCGATCATAGTGGCGATCCATTCCCGCACCGTCGTCCCGCCTATTGGATAATTGAAGTTGGAGAGGATAAACGTGTGTTCATCACCATTGGCAATCAGACTTTGGAAGCGTTCCGGGAAGGCCGTGTTTAGTTCGCCTGCCGCTTCGATCAATTGTGCTTCAAAGGCTGGCCCACCGCCTTGAGTTAAGGCCGCGAAGGTGGCATCTTGCTTTGAACTGATGTACGCCATCCGAATATTGTCATCCTCCAATAGCTGGTATTTATGGTAGTCGGTAAGATTTCCGTCCGTTCCAATGCAATCTGTGCAGCTTTCCGGGAAGAAGGCGCCGGCATTCCAGTAACTGATCAGTGTCATCATGCCTCCGGGGTCAAGAATGCCCTGCCCGGAGTCATTAATCACCTCAATGCTAACATCAGGATATAGCTTTCTAACCAAAGGCAATGCAGCGTGTACGGCGAACCCGCCGGCACTATTCCCAGCCAGCACTATTTTATCAGGAGCAGGATACCTTTGAGCAATCACATCGAGTGAAGCCGATAAATTTTGTGCGCCCCGGAAGAATCGGTCGTTCACACCATCGCCGTCGCTGTCTACTTCGTTGTCGCCCATCATACCGGAACCATCACAGTAAGGGACATATCCTACATTGTAATTCACAGCCGGGTTTTGTGCATCAGTAGGGCTCAATATTCCAAAAGGAACCAATGGAATGCCTTGTTCAACCGCTTCACAAGCAATAGGGCTGCAAAAACCACCCCCTTGCAAGAAAATCATAAGGTTATTGCTGCTCCCATCTCTGGTAAACATGGAAAACTGGTTTCCGGTAAAGCAGATTGGTGCATCCATACCGCTAAAAATATGCTCTGTAACGCCTGGGGATACTACTTCTGAAGAAGTTGGGGTGAAGACACCCAGGTAGCGGTCTATTCCCTGGTCGTAGAGTTCCTGGAATGGCGCTGGCTTCTCGCTAACGGTGATGTAGCCCGCTTTGGTTTCCGTGTCTTCTGCATCCCCATTGGAGACGGTCAGGCTTACCTCATACGTACCTGGTACCGAGTAGCTTACTGTAGGGTTTTGTTCTGTGGAGCTGGCTGGTTCTCCACCTTCGAAGACCCAGCTCCAGGAAGTCGGATCCCCTGATGAAAGGTCGGTAAAATTGATGCTGCCGCCTTCCTGCATCGTAATTTGGTCCGCCGTAAAATCGGCGGTGATGACAACCGTTACTTCATCATCTTCCTTGTTGCAACTGGTTGAGAAAAGTGAAAAAATGATCATTAGAGATAACAAGAAAAACCTTTTCATAGTACTGCTTTTTTATTTATGGAAAATGGCTAGCCTGTCTTACAAGCTTGAATTGTAAGAATGATCCGTGTGCCTTTTTTAAATTTGAGCGGATCGGCCTTAGGAGTCTACTTTAGACCGATAATAATTTGACTCTTAGTTCTTAATGATTTTTTTCATGATGGTTCCTGCATCTGTTTCTACCCCCAGAAAATAGATGCCTGACGGCAAATGACCCAGAGAAATGGTAGAACCGGGTGCTCCATTAGACAGTACTTTTTTGCCAGTTGGGCTATATATTTCAACCCTCTTCAGGTCGCCATCCACTTGAATGGACAGCTCATCTACAACTGGATTGGGGTATACCGACACGCTACCAGGATCTAAATGCACATCGGTAGTGGAAACAACAGCAGGGGTACATTCAAAAAATTCCGCAATCAGCTGGGAAGCAATTATATCCTGATTATGCCCTCCATACAAATTGTCGTTTACCGCATCACTTGTGGGCCAGGTGTGCCATCCGTTATTTATTTTATACAGTTGAGTGTTGCTGCAATTATCACAATCATACTCGATGAGTTCTACCGTTGATGGCTCTTGTGGTTCTATTACTAAATCTGGCAGAGGGGTAACCGAAGGATTTGCGTCACAACCATTGATGGTCCTGGCCCAGAATTCTACCACGTCTTCCGTGGGTGCATCGTAGACCCAAAAAGTGTCTTGTCCATTGTAGTAAAAGGAATTTCCTTCGTAAAAAGCTGCTGGATCAGCGGTGCCATGAAATGCAATAAGGGGAACCTCCTTTGCTATATTACAGCTATCCACGTTCAAATCTGAAGCCAGCATTGCACCTGCAACCACTGCAAAGGCTTTAAAGCGGTAAGGCCGAGTCGATGTTGTGCTATTGTACTCGCACACCAAATTATAGGTGAACGAACCACCATTGGACAACCCGCCAATGCATATATCATTAAGATCGATGGAGTAATTGGAGTTAATGTGACCAATTAAATCCTCTACCATTTGAAAATCATCCTGCTCTGATCCAATTTCATAACCAAAGGAACTCAACCAGAACCAGGGTTCTGGATAAACCACCATAGTATTGTTTCCTAAGTAATCATTAAAATGCCTTTCTGCCATTTGTTCTGCAGTTTCTCCTACTCCACAAAAGAGGATGACGAGGCGCATGGGTGGCTCAGGGTTATCGGGTATGGCTCCCAGGTAAGCCCTGGTATTTCCATTGCTGGAGAAACTTCCCGAAATGCTTTGCTGGGCAGACAGGGTTGAGCAAAGTGAAATACTGATCAATAGCGTAAATATGGACAAGTTTTTCATGATGTTTTTTTCAATTTGGATGTTTAACTGATTCAAAATTACAGCGTTGATCTGTGTAATCTTGAGGAAATCAAAGTGAAGCAACCCATGCATAAAGTGAAATCTACTTAGATGCAGGTGAAGCGACTTCAGGGCAATTTGGGGCACTAATTTTTGACAATTTTCTTAACAAGGGGGCCTGCATCTGTTTCTATTTTCAGCAAGTAGAGGCCGGGTAGAAAGGCGGTCAGGTCGAGTTGATGGGTAGTGGATTCAGGGGAGGCGGTGAAGGTCCTCGTCAGCATTCGTCGACCAGACATGTCGTGGAGGGTACATTCGACCGCTTCACTGCTTGCACCATGGAAGCGAATGTTCAGCAAATCCACTGCCGGGTTCGGAAAGACAGACAGGGACTCGGAAGGGCCGTCTGTCAGGGCGGAAACAGTCCCCCCCGTGACCTCAATGACGAATACGCTGTCCATGGTGTAGGGGCGGTCGTCATGTATGGCCCGCAATCGCACGGAAAGCGTTTCGGGCGCGGAAGGAGCATAGCCCGTCACAAGGCGTAAGTCCGTGCCGATGATCTCAAAGAGGGCATTGTCCGTGTCGCCCTGCCCATTGACCAGCGCGTAGTTCGTGCTGTCGCTGTTCGGGTCGATGAAGGTGGACAGCGTGCCGACCGTTGCGCCAGAAGCCGACGTCAATTCCACGGAGCGGTTGGACAGCGTTGGCGGGGCCACGTAGGGCGTGAACTCGGTCACGGCAAAGGTGGTAAATGCCGGGAATGTACTGAGTGTATGGCTCGACAGGCGAAGGGTGTGCGTGACCGGGTCGTAGCTGCTGAATGCGCCTCCGAAGTCACTGCCGTCATTGGCGATACCGAAGGAGAACGTCTCATACAGGTGTGCGCCCCCCGCGCAATCGGCGTAGAAGTCGCCGGGGGCCTCGAAGCCGAAGGCACCCGCCACATGAGCGGAGATAGTGTAGCGGTTCGGTTGACCCGTAGGGACGATGGTCACGCTGTCGTTGACCACGCCCTGAAAGTCCGGCGAACCGTTCGTTTCGGCGGAGACCACCGCACCGCGCCAGATCAGACCGAGCGGCAGGCCGTCATCATCTTCGCAGGTACTTGTCTGGCCGTCCACCGTAACAGTCACTTCGTCAGAGAAGATCCTCAGATCGGGCATATCGAGGCTGGTGACCGTACAGAAGTAAATGCCTGCATCTTGCAGGGATGCGGACGATACAGAGACCACCGGGCTGTTGATGCCCAGAACGGTGTAGTTCTTCTGCCACAGGTAGGTCAGGTTCTGCCCGGAAGGGTTCACGGTCAGGTTCAATGCGTCACCTTGGCTCAGGGCAATGCTCATGGGGTCTTGCGCAAAGCGCTGCGGTGAGTATTTGCTCGCGGCTAGGTTGCTGGTATTGTTCGCCAAGTCGTTGAAATCCAATTGATTGTTGTGAACTTCGAAATCCGCGAAGAGCGTTTGGGGCAGTGTCCCGATGCCCGTGAATGCATTATTCTGCAGATATATCCTGGTTAGCCGGTTTCCCCCATTGATCATGTCAATGACTTCCTGTGGAATCGTGCCGGAAAGCTGATTGTCGCTCAGCTCCAGCCAGCTCAGATTGCTCAGATTGCCGAGTTCGGCAGGGATAGTACCCATCAGATCGTTTCCCCCAAGCCTGAGCCATTCCAGTTGGTTGAGGTTGCCCAATTGGGCCGGGATTTCCCCTGTGAGGTCGTTGTTGATCAGTTGGAGGTAGATCAGGGTGCTCAAGTTGCCCAGTTCAGGGGGGATGGGGCCCGTAAGCGCGTTGTTCGCCAGCGTCATGTCGGTGATGCTGCTCAGATTGCCCAATTCGCTTGGGATGGGGCCCGTAAGCGAATTGTTGGCCAGATACAGCGTGGTCAGTTGGCCAAGGTTGCCCAGTTCAGGGGGGAGAGGCCCCGAGAGCGAATTGCTTGTGAGAAAGAGAACCTCCAACTGACTCAGGTTGCCCCATTGGCCAGGGATCGGCCCCGTGAGTTCATTGTTATTCAGATACAATGTGGTCAGTTCCTCAAGGTCACCCAGAGACGAAGGAAGCGTGCCCGCCAGTCCGTTCTGGCCCAGGAACAACTCTGTGACATGACCGTTTTCGACCGTTACACCAGACCATCCGCCGTCTACGTTGTTCGTGGTCGTGTTCCAGCCCGTGTTGTTCGTCCAGTTTGGGCCGTCGGTGGCATTGTAGAGGTCCACGAGCGCGTTGAACTCTGATGAGGGTATCTGCTGAGCACGCACACCGATTCCACAGCATGCGGCCAACAAGGGTGTGTATAACAAATTGCACAGCTATGCCGCTGCGACAAGTTGCTGGATCGTACTCCACGCTCCACTTTTACGATAGCACCGCAAATCAGCGAT
>NZ_JALEGS010000002.1 GCF_022763345.1 Phaeodactylibacter sp. | reverse complement strand
TTTTGAGCGGATGACGAGATTCGAACCCGCGACCTCAACCTTGGCAAGGTTGCGCTCTACCAGCTGAGCTACATCCGCTTGTTTGCTTTGCTAAAGCAAAGCTAATCTTATTCTTTCAAATGCATAAAGCAACTGCTTGCTCCATTTTGGAGCGGATGACGAGATTCGAACCCGCGACCTCAACCTTGGTCCCGGTAACACCGGGACGCTCTACTCCCGGTTTACCGGGAAGCTACATCCGCTTATCAATATTTCAAATGCCCTTTTTTAAAAGAGCGATGCAAATATACTTTAATCCAGAAGACAAAAGCAAGTGTTTGCCCTTACTTTTTTATCTCCGCATTACAAGTATCTGATAAACAGATTAAAAAAAATTGCACAGCAGCAGACTTTAAAAAAACCGCCCCCATCCACCACTTGCACAATTATTACACCGGGAAGAATGGAAAATGAACAACCATACCGTACATTTGCTTTAAACACATCTGAATACCCCATTATCCTTTCCCAAAGAGACCAAAGTAACGAAGTTCTATCGCTGCTTTTTGCCGCGCTAGACCTGACTTTTTATTTCAGGAACCAAGATGACCATGATCAAAACACGACAATTGCCTCTTTTGGGCCTTATAATGGCTTTTGCCCTGCCGCTTAAAGCACAGTTGGATTGCTGCTCCCCCGTCCCTCTTGCCGGACCGGGGCCTGTTAATGTGCCTACGGTTGCCGGACCAGGAAATGAAACCGATAACCTGGCCAATGGCACCTGCCTGGTTGGTGGAGAACACGACACTTATTACTTTATTTTTGAAGCGACTAGTGCGGGGACTTTCGAAATGTTGCTTACGCCTAACAATCTGGGTGCGGACTATGACTTCGCCCTCCTTGCAAATGCATGCCCAGGCAACACAGGCTCTCAACAGATTTCCTGCAATTATGTAGGGCCTATCAATACCCCACCTTTTGTCCCCACTGGCATCGCGACCAACCCACAGGCTTCCTGGGGGATCACTGGTGCCGCAGAATGGGAAAATACGGTCAACCTGACAGCCGGTACGACTTACCTGCTTATTCTGGACAACATCACCGGTAATGATGTAGGCTTTTCGCTCGAAATCGGGGGCACCGCAACCATCGCACCTGGTGATCCGGGCGGAGGGCCTGATCCTACCATCTTTCCGGCGGGGCCTTTTTGCCCGGAAGACCCGCCCTTCCAACTGACGGCCAACCCACCGGGCGGTACCTGGGGCGGTGATGCCACCAGTACCGGCTTGTTTGTACCCCTAAATAATGGCCCAGGCATTCATGAAGTGACGTACTCTACCCCCGGAGCAATTTGTCCCAATGAGGCAACACTTGATATTCAGGTCCTTTCCAGCCCGACAATCGTCATCAACTCTGGACAGCCCCTTTGCCCGGAAGGGCCTCCGGTTACCCTGACGGCCAACCCACCGGGGGGTACCTGGGGCGGTGTAGCCACACCTACCGGACAAGTCAACCCGCAGGCACTGGGGGTTGGCACTTTTCAGGTGACTTACACGGCTACCGGGCCTAATGGATGTGCGGGAACGCAAACCGGTTTTGTAACGATTCTACCGCCGCCAACGGTGACCTTCTCTACTCCAGGGCCCTTTTGTTTGAGCGAGGGTGTCGTTACCTTACAGGCACAGCCCTTCGGAGGCACGTGGGGTGGTGTCGCACTCCCTAACGGACAAATCATTACCGGGGTCCTCGGGCCCGGCATTCACACCGCTACCTATACCTATACCAACAACAATGGCTGTACCACTACCGAAGACCTGGTTTTTGAGATTGTCCCCGATCCTGTAGTTGCCATCGTGGAGCCGGACCCATTTTGCCAGGACGACCTGCCGGTGGTGCTCGAAGCCTTTCCTCCGGGCGGCACCTGGGGCGGCGAAGTAGCGCCTAATGGCCTATTTAACCCTCAACAGGCTGGGCCGGGTTTTCATCTTGTTACTTACACTTTTACCGATGCGAATTTCTGCACCGCTACGGACGAATTTTTGATCGAAGTTACTACACCGCCTTTCACTTATATTGACGCACCACAGGGGCCTTTTTGCAGCAGCAGCCCCCCCGTACCCCTCACCGGCATTCCCGGTGGTGGCGTTTGGGGCGGTGAAGCCACGCCGGGAGGCACCTTCGACCCATCCGGGCGGACCAATGGCACCTACACCGTAACCTATACCTTCACAGATGCCAATGGGTGTGTAGCGGTGGCTACTCTTGACCTTGAAATCAGCTCTGACCTTCAGGTGAGTATTCAAGCCCCCGGCCCTTACTGTGAAGGGGCTATGCCGGATACGCTCATAGCGTCTCCGGCGGGCGGTACTTGGTCGGGCGATGTGGATGCACAGGGCATTTTTGACCCCTCTGCACTGACACCAGGCACCTATCAGGCGATTTACGATTATACCGATCCGGAAGGTTGTGAAGGTACCGATACCCTGCAACTGGAAATCCTGCCTTTACCAGTGGTCCTGATCGATTCTGTGGGAGCACTGTGCGAAGATGCAGCGCCTGTAAACCTTTCTGCCACACCAATAGGCGGTACCTGGTCGGGCGATGCCTCCTCCATCGGCGTATTCGACCCCAATGCCAACGGGCCGGGTACCTACCAGGCTATTTATACTTTTGAAAATGCTGCCGGTTGTTTGGATGCGGATACGATTTCCATCACTGTGGCGCCACTGCCTGCACCGATGATCGATAATGCCGGGCCGTATTGTGCTAATGACACCCTTCAAGCCCTTTCTGCCAGCCCAGCCGGAGGGGTTTGGTCGGGCGCTGCTGATGCGCAGGGCAACGTAGACCCCACCATACTGGGTGGCGGACTGCATGACGTGACCTATACTTTCACCACAACCGAGGGCTGCACCGCAGCTGATACGCTGACTATTGAAATCTTAGATTTGCCTTCAGGCATGATCAGCGGCAATGGCAACATCTGTCAGGGCAGTGGGGATACGGTGGCTTTAACACTCGACTTTACCGGGCAGCTGCCTCTCACTTATACCGTGGCTATTGATGGAGATGCTCAGCCTGCCCTGACCACCAACGATTTGACTGCGGTCTTCAATGCCACACTCCCTGGTAGCTACACCTTACTGAATGTAACGGATGGGAATGGCTGTGCGGTGACCGGAACCGGCAACGCAGAAGTTGTGCTGAACACAGCTCCAACCGTTTCGGGTATCATGACCACCTGCGACTCCACCAACACCAATTACACCCTGAGCTTCAGCATTAGCGGTGGGGACAGCACCACCTATCAGTTGCAATTCAGCGATGGCACGACTGTGAATAATGCCCCATCGGATTATACCACGCCGCCCCTTGCCAATGGCAGCGCCTACAGTATTACCGTCACCGATGCCAATGACTGTAACCCCACGGTCGTTTCCGGAACTTTCTCCTGCGATTGTGCGACGGTCGCTGGCTCCATGACCACCGATCTGATCACCGCTTGTGAGGATGAGGCCGCTACATTGATTTTTAATCAGGATGCTCAGCTCGACCCCAATGACACCTTGCTGTTCGTATTGCATGACAATAACGGCACTTCACTGGGTACCATTTTTGCGGAAAGTGACAGTCCGGTATTCAGCTTTCAGGCGGGCATGAATTTTGGCCAGACCTATTATGTATCCGCAGTAGCCACAGATGTCACCCCGGGCGGCGCTCCCGACTACAGTAGCCCCTGCCTGTCGGTTTCCATTGGTGCGCCGGTCGTTTTCTATGCCTTACCAAGTGGTTCTATCACCGGAGATACCGCTATTTGTGAAGGTGCCACAGCCCTGCTTACCTTTGACTTCGCCGGTACAGCCCCCTTCGATTTTACCTACGAAGCCAATGGGGTGCTCAATACGGTTGAGAATGTCAACTCGCCCTATACCCTGCCGGTGATGCCGGATATGGCCACAACCTATGTGCTGACCGGGGTTAGTGGCAGTTCCCCTGCCGGTTGCAGCAACATATTATCAGACAGCGCCACTGTAATCCTCAATTTCCCAACGAGTGCCAACCAGACATTGGAAATTTGCCAGGGGGACAGCCTGCTGCTAGGCGGTGCTTTCCAAACCATGCCAGGCACCTATGTGGACACCCTGATCGGTTCCAATAGCTGCGACAGCCTGTTGTTTTCCACCCTTGTGGTCAACATTCCGGATACGACCCTGCTCAGTGACACCAACTGCGATCCGGCGCAAACCGGGACCTTCACAGAAGTACTGACCAATACGGACGGCTGCGATAGCGTCATCATCACCACCGTCTCTCTGCTGCTCAGTGATACGGTCATGGTGCAGCTCGAATCCTGTGACCCGGCAGAGGTGGGCACGACCGAAGAGCTCTTTAGCAATCAGGATGGATGTGACAGCCTCGTCATCACCACCACCATTCTCCTGCCCAGTGATACCACTTTCGTGGAAATCAGTTCCTGTGACCCGGCGGATGTTGGCACTACGGAAGACCTCCTCATGAATCAGTTTGGATGCGATAGCCTGGTTGTAACGACAACGCTTTTCCTGGAAAGCGATACCACGCTGCTTGATGCGACCACCTGTGACCCGGCAGAAGTCGGCACCACTGAAGCATTACTGTCCAATCAGGATGGATGCGACAGCCTCGTCATCACCACCACTACCCTGCTTCCCAGTGACACGGTATTCCTGGATGCCACCAGCTGCAACCCTTCAGATGTGGGTACAGAAGAAGTCCTGCTGACCAATCAGTTTGGGTGTGACAGCCTCGTGGTTACAACAACGACATTACTACCCAGCGACACGACCTTCCTCGATGCAGCCAGTTGCGATCCGGCTGAGGTGGGCACAGCAGAAGTGCTGCTGACCAATCAGTTTGGATGCGACAGCCTCGTCGTGACCACCACCACGCTCCTACCGAGCGATACCATACAAGTGGCAGCAGAATCTTGCGACCCGGCAGAAGCAGGTACCACGCAGGAATTGTTTGTAAATCAGTTCGGGTGCGATAGCCTGGTGATCACCGTTACCAGCCTGCTGCCCAGTGACACCACTGTCGTGGAAGCAGGCAGCTGCGATCCGGCTGATGTGGGTGCCGAAGAAGTCTTGTTGACCAATCAATTTGGCTGTGACAGCCTCATCGTGACCATCACGAGCCTGCTGCCCAGTGATACCACCTTCTTAACCCAGAGCAGTTGCGACCCGGCCGATGTAGGCACTGAGGAGACACTGCTGTCCAATCAGTTTGGGTGCGACAGCCTGATCGTCACCACCACTACCCTGCTGGCAAGCGATACGGTTATCGTCAGCGCCAGTAGCTGCGACCCGGCTGATGTGGGGACTACGCAGGAACTATTTACTAATCAGGACGGGTGCGACAGCCTCGTTATAACCACCACTACCCTGCTGCCTTCGGATACCACACTGATTAATACCGCCTCCTGCCAGCCGGAGGATGTGGGGACTGTAACTGAAGTCTTTACCAATCAGTTTGGATGCGATAGCGTCGTAATTACGAATACTACCCTGGCCCCACTGGAAATTGCCGCTAATGTAACGTCCAGCTACGGCCCGTTTGAGGTCAGCTGTGCCGGTGGCGATGATGGCATAGCTGCAGTGGATATCCTTAGCAACGAATTTGAACCGCCCTTTAGCTACAGCTGGTCCACCGGGGCGAGTACGGCAGAGGTCGACAATTTACCGGCAGGTATCCACTACGTGACGGTCTCCAGTGCCAATGGCTGCATTGCGGTGGATTCTGTTACACTTACTGCACCGGAGGACCTGCTGATCAACCTCAACGTCAGCCCTATCTCCTGCTTTGGGGAAACCGATGGGGCGGTGCAGGTTGTGGCGGAAGGAGGCACACCGCCTTACGTTTATGCCCTTGACGGTGGCGCTTTCCAAAACAACAGCACCTTTACCGGGCTGGACAATGGCAACTATACCGTTGCAGTACAGGATGTGAATGGTTGCGTGTCCACCGCTGCCATCCTGATCAATCAGCCGCTTGAGCTGGAAGTCAGTTTGGGCGAAGACATCGACATACAAACCGGTGCATCAGCTATCCTTGCCATTGAGACCAACATCGAGCCTGAGGATATCGATACCATCATCTGGGAGCCCCGCTTCCCAACCGAATGCCCGGATTGTCTGGAGCAGGTTGTCACGCCCCTGGTCACCACTGCCTATTCGGTAATGGTGCAGGACATCAATGGCTGTATGGCAGGCGATCAGGTCAATGTAATCGTGGACCAGCGCCAAAGTGTGTACCTTCCCAATGTCTTCTCTCCGAATGAAGATAACGTGAATGATATCTTCTATGTTCAGGGAGATGACCGGGTAGAGCGGGTCGATGAATTCCAGGTTTACAACCGATGGGGAGAACCCGTCTTTGAAGCCTATAACTTCCCCGTCAATGACGATCAGTTTGGCTGGGATGGCACCTTCCGCGGCAGCCTGATGAATAGCGGCGTCTTCGTGTACTATGTTACGGTGACCTTCAAGAACGGCACCACTGCGCAGTTCAAAGGTGATGTGATTCTGATGCGGTAAATTTGACTGTCTGCTAACGACAACGCCCGGTAAGCAACAAGGCTCACCGGGCGTTTTTTATTTCCAAACGCGGAGTCGGCCCTAGCAAATCAGCTCTTTCTCTTCCAGGATCGTCAGCACGGCCTCGTCCATCAGAATTTGGCCCAGGCTATCGACTTTCGTCAGTTCGTACTTGTAGAAAAACTTAAGGGTATGCACCTTGCTCTCGTAGAAAGCCGTGGTGTACGTATCATCACCAGTGACGAGGGCCTGCTTGGCAGCAGTCGCCATTTTGAGCCATTGCCAGCCCACCACTACCGTGCTCATCATCTGCATGAAAACGGTCGCGTCGGACAGGTAGCGCTCGTACTGCCCTTTCATGGCGTAGGGCATCAGCTTGCCCAGTACTTTTTGCACCAGCTGTAGTTTTTGGCCCAGCAGACCAGCGTAAGGCTTAAGCTCGTCATAGGTCAGTGCCGCTTCCATGTCCTTTTGCACTTCGGCAGCCAGGTATTCAAGGGCTTTGCCTTTCTGCATCGTCACCTTGCGCCCCAGGAGGTCCTGCGACTGAATGCCAGTGGTGCCTTCGTAGATGGACATAATCCGGATATCTCTCAGGTATTGCTGCAGCACAAAATCAGTACAGAAACCATAGCCTCCCAGCACCTGCAGCCCATTGTCCACTGCTTCGCGACCCTTTTCGGACGGATAGGTTTTGGCAATTGGTGTGAGCAGTTCCAGCAGGAGGTAGTATTTTTCATGGTCTTCTCCTTCGGATACCATTTCCAGGTCATGGTAGAGGGCGGTCTGATTGACTACGCTCAGCGCCCCTTCGTATATGGCTTTTTGCAGAAGCAGCATCCGGCGTACATCCGGGTGGTTGATGATAAGCGTCTGCTCCTCGGATACATCCTTGGTCCCATCGTTCTTTAGGCGGCGGCCCTGCGGGCGCTCTTGAGCGTACTGAAGGGAAGCGTGATAGGCAGCCGAAGCGATAGATACCGCACCACGGCCTACCGCGATCCGCGCCTCATTCATCATTTGGAACATGTACTTCAGCCCCTTATGCGGCTCACCTACGAGCCAGCCGGTAGACCCTTCATTTTCTCCGAACACCAGGTGGGTGGTACAGTAACCCTTTTGGCCCATCTTTTGATAATCGCCCGCTGTGACGACATCATTGGGGACTAGCTTGCCTGCTTCCGGACGGTTTTTCGGGACTACGAAAAGAGAAATGCCTTTGGTGCCTGCCGGTGCGCCATCTATGCGGGCCAGCACGAGGTGCACGAAGTTGTCGTTGTGCTCATGATCCCCTCCGGAGATGAAAATTTTCTGCCCTTTGATCCGGTAAGTACCATCCTCCTGAGGGTAGGCGGTGGTGGTGATATCCGAAAGTGAGCTGCCTGCCTGCGGCTCGGTTAGGCACATGGTACCGCCCCACTGACCGCCCAGCATTTTGCCCACAAATGTTTCGTTCAGCCATTCGTTGCCAAAGGCAATAATGAGGTGAGCAGCACCGGCGGTCAGCCCCAGGTAGCCCGGTATGTTATTATTAGCCGCTTCCATAATGTAGTAGGCTGCGTGGAATGCCATGCCCGGCAGTTGCAACCCGCCGGCTTCCATATCGTAGGAAGCGCCTATCACGCCCAGTTCGCCTCCTTTTTTCATCGCCTGCCCTACAGCGGGGTGCACGACGATCTTGCCATCCTTAAAGTGGGCCGGGGCTTCATCCATTTCCCGGAAGGAAGGGTATAAATCCTGATCGGAAAAATCCTTGATGGAGTCCAGAAAGATATCCACCGCATCCTTATCATATTCCGCATAACGGGCATACTGAAAAAGCTGCGGCATATCGTGCACCTGATAAAGCTGAAAGCGCAGGGTGTCCATATTGACGTACTCGGCCATGGGTTTAACTCTTTTTGTAGGTAATGATTTTACCCGCATAATATCGGCATATTTGACCGGACACGCAATAAAATTTAGCGAAAATTCGCTAAATGTCGTTTTTATTTAGAAAATCTGCATTACTGATCTCACAGAATCGTGAAGCAGCCTTATCTTTGAAAAAAATTTATTCCAAAATGAATACTCAGACGCGCCTGCTGTATGCATTCCTGCTAATGCCTTATTTTATGCTTGCCCAGGGAGATTTCTTGGTCACGAATGAAGGAGACACTCTGAAAGGAAATATTCTTTTTGCTCCTTCCGACACCACCAATACACTTAGATATCAATCTGAGACAAAGGAGGCATTCAAAACTTTTGCTGCCCATGAAGTCCTTTGCTTCAAGGTAGGCAGGCTATTCTTTCAAAGTGTGGACACCTCCGGTAATCATCAAGGCACGGATCGTCTAATCGTTCTTCCATTATCCATCGGAGCGCTTAGCCTGTATAAATATCAGGAGAAAGCTTATTTCCTCAAGGTTCCTGAAGGCAGATGGATTGTTCTGGAGCGGCGACCTGACGAATTTTACGGGATTTCAGAACTTAATCAGACTTATCGCCGAGACTACAGATACCGGGATATTATGGCTTATATTTTGAGAAGTTGTCCGAAAGTAGCCGAAAAAGCGCGCTACCTAAGTTATACCTCCAATGATTTGACTGGAATCGTTAATGATTTCAATGATTGTATGGGCAGTTCCACTGCAAGCTTTGAAAAATCAAGCCGCATTCGTTTGCGTTACGGATTGAAAGGAGGCTTGGGTTACAGTTCCTTACGTTATTTGAATTCAGATATCTACTTTTCTGAATTTCCATTTCAATACAAACGTAATTACTCAGGTGGTGTATTTATGAATTTCACTAATTTTAATGACCGCTGGGCTGTACAGCCTGAGATTCGGATTATCCGAAAGGGTGGCTTTACGGAAGAGCCCTCTCCTAATTATAATTATGACATTAGAGTGGATTATGATTTTGTTTTCATAAACACGCCGATTTCCATTCAGTACACGTTTCCTCAGACTTGGGGCACTCCATATATCCACGGTGGCGCTACTTTCAGTCTGGGCGCCCGCAGGGCACAAGCCAAGATCATTACGCTCATCGAAGAGGAGATCCCAAGAATTGCCCGGGATGAATATGGCTGGAGGGCAGGTTTTGGCGTACGCTTACCACTGCGAGATAAACTTAGAATGGTTGTAGAATACGAACACGAAAGTTCACTTGGCAACAAAAATTCATTGCAGCACTCCATACGCCTCTTTACTCATCACCTGACTCTTGCAGTGATGATTGGCGACTAGGCCTGTCCACAATAGAACAGGCCTCCATTTCAAGCTGAGTACTGCTTAGGTTATACCCTTTCCAGCGCACCTGTCAAGTACCGCCAAAACTTCTGCACCGAACCAATATGCACCTGTTCATCGGGCGAGTGGGCGTGGTGGATCGTGGGCCCAAAGGAAATCATATCCAGCTCCGGCATATGCTGACTCAGAATACCGCATTCCAGACCGGCGTGACAGGCAGAGACCTTGGGGGCATCGTTAAAGAGGTCTTTGTACAGGCCTTCCATCGTGCGCATGATTTTGGAATCGGCATTAGGTGCCCAACCGGGGTAATCGCCATCGTTGACCACTGTCGCACCAGCGGATTCAAAGGCAGCGCGAACGGCAGCAGCTACATCATGCTTTCCGGATTCGATGGAACTCCGCTGCAGGCTTTGGGTCACAAAACTTCCGTCCTTCACAATGACCCGCGCCAGGCTGCTGGAGGTTTCCACCAGATTGGGGATATCGGGGCTCATGCGCCAGACACCATTAGGGACGGCGTAAAGAGCAGCGAGGACTTTTTCCTGGTCTTCCAGTCGCATGACTTTTTCGGGGAGGGTGGTTTCAGCTTGCTCGATTTGCATACCCGCCTCAATGCTGGCAAACTCACGCAACATTTCCCGGCGGCGGGCTTCAAAGGCTTCCAGAAAGGCAGTCAGATGCCCGTTGGGGACCACCACTATGGCTACAGACTCCCGGGGAATAGCGTTGCGGAGGCTGCCGCCATCAATGGAGGCGATACGGAGCCCATAGGGTTCACCGGTTTTGTAAAGCAGGCGATTCATTAGTTTATTGGCATTCGCCCGCCCTTTGTGGATATCCATACCGGAGTGGCCGCCTTTTAGCCCGCGGACAGTTAGTTGCAGGGCCGTACTGTTGACGGGTGGGGCTTCTTCCATGTAGTCCATTTGGGTATTGCTGTCAATACCGCCTGCACAGCCGATGGTCAGTTCGTCGTCTTCTTCGGAGTCCAGGTTAAGCAAGATGCTGCCCTCCAGCATGCTCGCATCGAGCCCCTTGGCACCAGTCATGCCTGTTTCTTCATCTATCGTAAAAAGGGCTTCTATTGAAGGGTGCTTTAGGTCATCGGCTTCCAGCACAGCCATGATGGCAGCCACGCCAATGCCGTTGTCTGCCCCCAGCGTAGTGCCCTCTGCGGTTACCCACTCGCCCTGTATGGTGCTGCGAATGCCCTCGGTGTTGAAGTCGAAGTCGGTGCCGGCATTTTTTTGATGCACCATATCGAGATGAGATTGAAGAATGACTGTGGGGCGGTTTTCCATGCCGGGCGTCGCGGGTTTTTTGATGACGACGTTGCCCAGTTCATCGACCAGGGTGGGCAGTTTCAGGCTTTCGCCAAAGGCGCGCATGAAGGCAATAACCCGGTCTTCCTTTTTGGAAGGGCGGGGCACAGCGTTCAGGGCTTCGAAGTTTTTCCAGATGGGCTTGGGCTCAAGGCTCAGGGTGGGAATTTGACTCATGTTATTTTTGCTATTGTTGTCTTGTTCTTTGATTTAACAGCCTGGGGGGCTTGCAAGGTTCACGGAGGGGTTTCACGCAAAGGCAGCAAAGGGGGTCGCAAAGGCCGTGGAGGCTTGCAACTAAGCACAGCTGCGAATGGTTTCAGCCGCAACCGTTACCGGTTTTCAGCCTCACAAAGATCATCAAAATGACGGACTGAGCATCCAAAACGGATGACCTTTGTTATTAGATATACCCCCTGTAGATGTTCCCCGGAAATCTAGCAGAAAAAATTAAACTCTAATTATTATGGATGCGAGAACTTGTCCAAACTGCCAATACCGATACAGCCCCAAAGCGTACCTCAGCGGCATGCTCTTCCGTAGCCTGGGGGATACCTGGCCTTGCCCGGAGTGTGGGACGGACCTCCGCTTTGACCGCAAACGGCGGTTGCTGGTAGCGCTGGGATTTACGGTTTGGATGGGCGCGCTTTTCCTGCTGAAGGAAGCTCTTGGGCTGAATGGTGCTCAAATTTTGTGGTTGCTGCCGCTTCTCCCGTTTGGTGTCCTTTTTTACCTGTTGGACCGCTTCAGACGGGCGGCGTCCTAATGCTGCAACAGCCAGCAGTAATGGATCTTAGGATTGCGGAAATCCTTGGGGATGGTAGCTCCGGTGATGTCTTTGACGCGGCTGGCGTGCAACTTTTCCGGTTCCAGTTTGAACTTCCGGAAGTTGGTGGAGAAATACAACAGCCCTTCCGGTGACAGGCGCTTCAGGCAGCCGTTGATGAGCTCGGGGTGGTCGCGTTGTGTGTCAAGGATATCATACATGGCTTTGGAGTTGGAAAAGGTGGGCGGATCGAGCACGATGAGGTCATACATTTGCGCCACCGGCTGTTGCAGCCAGGCTTTGACGTCAGCGCGGACGTATTCGTGCTGGGAGCCCATGAGACCGTTCTGCTCCAGGTTGCGCTTAGCCCAATCCAGATAGGTATTCGACAAGTCGATGGTGGTGGTTGCGGTTGCGCCGCCCGCTGCCGCATAAACGGTAAAGGAGCCGGTGTAGGCAAAAAGGTTGAGCACGCGCTTACCTTCGGCCTGAGCACGGACGGCTTCCCGGGTGGGGCGATGGTCCAAAAACAGCCCGGTATCCAGGTAGTCGGCCAGATTAACGATGAACTGCAGCCCGTTTTCCTGTACGGTGATTTCTGATTGCTGTTCGCTCAGCTTTTCGTACTGCTCCCGGCCTTTTTGAGGTTTGCGCTCTTTGTAGTAAATGTTGGCATTGGGCACCTCCAGGGCTTCGCTCAGTGCCCGGCGGGTACCAGCCCGCCACAACCGGTGGGAATCCTCATCCATACCGTGGTCTTTTTTGTACTCCGCAATGTGAAGATACGCCTCGTACCGGTCTACCGCCAGGGGAAAGCTCGGCAGGTCAGCATCGTACACCCGGTAGCAGGTAATGTTTTTCTTACGTGCCCACTTGCGCAGGTGCTTGTCCATTTTGCGCAGGCGGTTGGCGAAACTGTCGAAGTCAAAAGAACTCATATAAACGATTTGTGCCCAAGGTACTAAGTAGTGGGGCAAAAACAAGTTTCCCCAATTGCTTTGGTAGCTTTTGCCTTGATAAGTCCCAAAACCCGCCCGATGGTTGGTTTTGTCCCTCATCAAAGCAAAACCAATTGGAAAACTTATTTTTCGAGAAGCCCTAGTGCCTCAAGTCATAGATCTCTGATACTTAAGTTGAAGTTATTTTTCGACTAATCAAGGCGAAGAACCGCTCCTTTAGCCCGAGCTAAAGGAGCGGTTCTTCAACGAAGAGTAGGCGGAAAAGAACGAAACTTGGGGTATCAAGGATTTATGACTTGAGGCACTAATCCGCACCTTGGGCACAAAACACTTTTTACCGGACGATCTTCTTTACACCCGGTTAATCAGCAGTAATTGCTTTGTGGTGAGTTTGCCATCTTGCTGAATGGTCAGGAATAAATTCCCGGGCGTAGCGCCACTCAGGTCGATTTCCTCATCAAAATAGCCATCAAACTGATTGAGCTGCTGCTGATACACGACTCTGCCGGAGACATCTGTAATTTGCACGCTTACCGGTGCCTCTTCAGCGGCAAACTGTACCCGGATCAGTCCGTAGCTCGGATTCGGGAATGCCCGGTAATTGCCAAGCTCAAGGGTGCTTTCCGGTACGTCCATCGCTTCCTCAACGATGGCGGGAGCTTCTTCTTCCACGCGCTCGCAGAGGTAGAATTTCGCTCCCAGGTCCTTTACCATGCCACCCCGATTGATGGTCAGCATAAATTCTTCACCTGGTTCGTGCTTATCGCGTTCTTTAAGCAATTCAGCATTGCCATTGACCTTCACCCCATCCATAGCCAGGATGATATCGCCAGGCTCTACGCCGTATTCCTCAGCCGGTGTACCACCGATAATATTGGTCACCTGCACGCCCTCGCCATTCGTGCCGGTACCGCCAACGTAGACACCGATAAACACATCACAGGGTTCCCGGTCTTCATTGAGCACGGTGCGCATGTATTCTTTCTCACCCAGCACTACGGAAAGGGCCTGTGGCTGTCCATCACGCAGCACCTGAACCACCACCTGCTGCCCGGGCTCCAGCTTTTGCAAAACGCCACTCAGCCCATAGGTGCCATTGGTGGCATAACCGGCAATGGATTGAATCACATCGCCTTTCTGAATACCGCCGGCCTGCGCACCAGTCCCATCGACTACACCACGTACAGCGACCCCTGCATTATCATCGGTACTGCCCGGATAAATTCCTAAAAAGGCTTTGACCGCTTTGACTTTTTTGGTGCGGCTGTTGGGGTGTGGCCCACGGATGCGTTCCTCAATCACTTTCGTGAAATCGCCGGCATCCCCATTCATAAAAATGCGGACTTCCTCAATTTCTTCGTTTTCATCATCTGAATTGGCACGGCGGAAAAACAGGACCGGCTCATCGTCCGCCTCACCAGAAGGCTCCTCTCCCATGACCACCTGAATGTCAACGGATACGGCTCCTTCATCTTCAGTCAGAGTCTCCAGGTAAGCTTCCGGATCTTCATCGCCGGAGAGCCGCTTCTTAACCGTGGTTACGGTGCCGTCTTCGTGGGTCACGGTCTTGATTACAGTAATGGACGAACCGTTTTCCTGCGCCTGCAAAGGCATACTCAGGAACAGGCAAAAGGCACAGGCGGCCATAAAAAGATAGGTAAACTGCTTTTTCATAAACGTCGGGTGTTTTGATTTTTTAAATTAAATCATCGCCCGGAAGACGATTGATTTACCCAAAAAGTTACATACACCCGTATAGACAAGTGATTATTTGGAGCGTTGCATCAGTTGTTCACCCCACCACCCGCACCGTACTAAACCCATTCCCCTGCTTCGTCACCTGCACTTGCGTAGCGATGCGCTCCTTCAGGGCTTTGACGTGGGAAATGATGCCAATGGTCTTCCCGCTCGCCTGTAGATTTTCCAGGGTGGCAATAGCCAGGTCGAGGGTATTTTCATCCAGCGTACCGAAGCCCTCATCAATGAAGAGGGACTGAATTTGCGTATCCCGCCCGGCCAGTTCGCTCAGGCCGAGGGCCAGAGCCAGGCTCACCAGGAAACTCTCCCCGCCGGAAAGGGTATTCATGGAGCGCCGGTTGTCGGCCTGATAGGTGTCTACGATGTCGAGTTCCAACGTATCGCCTTCCCGTTTTTGGATGAGGTAGCGCCCGTGAAGCTGCTGCAAATGGATATTGGCCAGGTGCGTCAGCTTTTGCAGGGTGAGCCCCTGCGCAAACATCCGGAACTTCTTCCCATCCGCCTGCCCGATGATGTCGTTGAGGGCGGCCCAGCGTTGGTAGCCTTTGCGTTGCTGCGCCAGTTGTTCTGCCAGACCGGCGGCCTTAGCCTGTTGTGCCTGATGGCGGCGCTGTTGTTCTGTGAGTGCACCCGTTCGCTGTTGCACAGCTGATAAAGCTTCTGCGGCTGTTTCAAGGGCCGTTTCCAGCTCGTCGGCGGGGCGGTCTGTGAGGGCGCGGGCTTTTTCCTGCTCCAGTTCGGCTTTCGTCTCTTTCAGGCGCTGTTGGACCTGCTGTTGTTGCTGCCGCAGGGTTTCAGCCTCCGTTTCGAGGGACTGGGCTTCCGATTCGGTTAGTAAGGCAGACTGCGCAGTAGCGGCATCTTCGAAACCTGCAGACTGGGCGGCTTTGGCCAGCTCGTCTTCAAATCCTTTAACCTTGGCGGACTGGCTGATTTGCTGTTCCTGCTTTTCTTTCAGGCTGGATTGGGTGGTGAGTACGGCCTGCTCTGCTTTGACAGCGGCATCCTGTGCTTCGTCCCGCTGCGCTTCGGCCTGCTCCTGCTGCTCCTGTAGTGCCTGCCCCACCTTGACCGGGTCTTTGTCGCCAAATAAGGCTTCGCGTTCCTGTTGCAGTTGGGCAAGGGCTGATTGAGATTCCTTTACCGCAGCTTCCTGTTCCTGTACCACTGCCTGCCGTTCTTCCAGCTGCTGATTGAGCTGCTCAAATTGGGCTTCCAGCACGGCAGTTTCTTTTGCCAGGGCATCGGCTTCTCCTTTTTGGGCAGCCCAGGTTTCCCGCCGCTCTTCCAGGGTTTGGAACATGGCTTTGGCGGTCTTCAGCTCGAAGGCAAAACCGTGGGGCTCCAGCAGTTGATTAATGCGGGCGGTGCCTTCCTCAAATTGCCGGGCTTTTTCGGCCTGCTCCTGTTGCAATCGGTTGACTTCAGCTTCCAGCAATCGCTGATCAGCGGCGGCATCATGGTAGCGGCGTTCGGCTTTTTCCAGGTCTGCCTTTATCGCATCCAGGGACTTCAGGACCTGGCTCAGGGTTTTTCGGTCGGCCTGCCGCTGTTCCAGTTCGGCTTTTACGGCATTTAGCTCGCCACTCAGGGAGGAGGCTTTCACCCATTGGCTTTCTTTAGGTTGAAGGGCAGCAATTTGCTCTTCATGAGCCACGAGTTGCTCGTATTGCTCCTGTAATTTGCCGGCCAGGTCTTTTTTCTCATCGCCCTGCAACTGCTCGATGCGCATTTCGATCTGCTGCTGCTCGGTCAGGAGTTGCCGTTGCTGCTGCTGGGCTTTTTCCAGTTGCGCTTCCGCACGCTTCAGGTCCTCCCGTGCTTCATCCACAAAGGGCTTCACCTCTTTTTCCCGAAAAGGATGATGAGTCGACATGCAAAGCGGGCAGGGCTCGCCTTCTTCCAGGTTAGCACGGTCTTTCTCATAATTGGCAATAGCCTGCTGCTGCTCAAAAATCCGGCTGCGGTACTGCCGGGTCTTCTGTAATTGATCGATCTGATCGAGGGTGCCCAGGACTTCGGTGTTCAGAATTCGGTCGCGGGACTGCAGCTCCTCCAGTTCGGTCTCCAGTCGGCTGTAGGTCGCCAGCAGTTTTTCGTAATCCCGGCTGAGGGTTTGTAGTTTCTCCAGGCGGGTTTGCCGTTGCGTGAGCCCGGTGATTTCCTCGTGCAGGCGGTCCAGCAGAGAGCTGGTATCGGTGGTGAAAGACCTGGGCGCCAGTTGCTCCAGCCGGCTCAGGGTTTGGTCTCTTTTTTGTTTTAAATCATCGGCCTGTTGCTGCAGTGTGGACAGAGCGGCGGCATCTGTCTTCTGCTTATTTTCCTGCTGTTCCAGCTTTTGGCTGATAGCCTGTTGTTCCTTGAAAGTGCCAGCCAACTGTTTCCGTTGCTCACGGATGCCGGGCAGGTCTTCGGCCAGTTTTGACCAGGAGGTGTGGGTTTCCAGCCATTGGCCAACCGATTCCGCCTTTTCTCGGGCCGTTTGCAAAGCGGTGGCTGTTTTTTGCTGTTGCTGCATAGTTTTCTGCAGGTCCTCCCAGGCATGGGCAAGGGCTTGTTGCTGTTTTTCCAAAGTGGGGCGCTGACCGGCGATGGTCAGGTCCAGAGCTTTGACCTTTTCCAGCAGCGGTGCCTGCTTTTGCTGTGCTGCTTTGGCCGATTGGAGGGCATTGGCAGCGGCCGTGCTGTTGTTTTTTGCTGCTTCGAGCTGTTGTTGCAAGGCCGGGAGGGCCTTTTCGTCCTTTGCGATGCCATCATTGAGGGCCTGAAGCTGACCGGTGGCGTCCTGTAGGCGCTGAATGGGCAATTGCAGGGGCAGGGCTTTGCGGTGGAGGGCAAGGCGCCCGGCTTTGGGCTGGAAAGCGGTGGATTGTTCTTCCAGCTTGGTGGCTTCCTGCTGCAGGCGTTGTTCTTTTTGCTGCAGTTTTTCCAGCTGAAGCAGCCAGTTGAGTTGTTCCCGGAGTTGCTGCTCTTCTGCCCGGCGGGATTTGACGATATTTTGGAGTTCTTTTAATTGCTGATCGAGGGCTGCAGCTTCTTCTTCCGAAAGCAAATCGAGCATTTCAAGCTCCTGTTCCAGGGCCTCCAGCCTCTGCTTTTCCAGTTTGTGGCGCTCAAAGGCGGCTTTACTAAGGTCAGAATAGATAGCGGTGCCGGTGATGCGCTCCAGTAGTTCGCTGCGGTCGCGCTCGTCTGCCTTGAGAAAGGCGGCAAAATCGCCCTGGGACAGCAGCACGGACCGGCAAAAACGGTCGTAGTCCAGTCCTGTGATCTCAATAATTTTCTCATTGACCTCCCGTTTTTTCTCTCCGATGATTTCGAAGGCCTGCTTTTCGGCATTCCAGTGGGACAGTTCCCGCCGGGAGGGCTGCAGGGCACCCTCAGCTTTCTCATGCGCCCGCCAGATACTCCACTTGCTGCGGTAGCGTTCCAGACCGACTTCAAACTCTACCTCGGCCAGGCTTTTGCCAGTGCCGTAGGACATAATTTCGCCTTCATCCGCCTTCCGGGGCACTTGCCCGTACAAGGCCAGCGTGAGGGCATCAAGAATGGTGCTTTTGCCCGCGCCCGTATCTCCGGTGATGGCAAACAGCCCACTTTCTGACAAAGGGGACTCGTCAAAACGAAGTTCCTGCTCCGTGCGCAGGGAATTGAGGTTTAGAAAGCGTATGGTGTTGATTCTCATCGGTTAAAGTCCAGGGTATTAAAGCTATACTTCTTCTTGTTCGGTCATCCAGGATTGCAACTCCCGGAAGGTGGCGAGCAGTTCGTTCATTTGGTCGGGCGGGCTGCCGTATTGTTCGCACTTCATTTTGAAGACTTCTTCGGCTTCCAGGGTGTCGAGGTCGGGGGCATTTTGCTGGGCCAGCTCCTGCCGTTGCGGGTAACGGGCCTGTATCTTTAGGATAGATGCGCCGCCGCCGTTGGCTTCCAGGGCGTCCTGCAAAAGGGTGCTCAGCTCCGGCACCATGCGGTCCAGTTCTACACTGACCTCAATCCAGGGTTCCAGCCCTTCCCGGTCTTTTTGGACGAAGCGGGACAGGCTTTCCAGCACTTCTTCCAGGTTTCCACTAATGCCCTTCAACCGGCGGAATACCGGCACCGGCAGGCTGTGTATCGTATCCAGCATTTTGCCAGACCATTCCAACACGTAAATGGCTTTCTCATCCTTCGTTTCACTAAAGCTCAGGGGGATAAGCGAGCCCGAGTACCGCACATGTTCCAATCCGCCCACCGCCTGTGCCCGGTGAATATGCCCCAGCGCTACATAGTCAAATAGCTCCGGAAACTGCCGCGCCTCGATGTTTTCTGTATTGCCGATGTAGATGTTATCCTGCTTGCCGGAAGCGCCTGCCCCAGTGGCGTAGAGGTGCCCGGTGGCGATCACCGGCACGCCCGAGGTATCGAACTGCTCCGAAATATAAGCCGCCACGTCATCGTAGTGTTTTTTGATACCGGCGCGGATTTGCTCCACCCGGTCGTAGCCCGTTTCCCCGGCCACACTGTAGCGCAGGTCGCGGTCGCGGAGAAAGGGGACCGCTGCGATGATCGCCTCTACCCTGCCGGCTTCGTCTTTCCAGACCACAATTTCCTCAGCGGGATCATCGCCGGCTGCGCCCACCACATGCACATTCAAGGCCTGCAGCAGCTCCCTGGGCGCATTGAGCATAGCCGGAGAATCGTGGTTGCCCCCGGTGATCACTACGTGCCGGCAGTTGGTATTCAGCAGTTTGCGCAAAAACTGATAGTACAGGCTCCGGGCGTAATTGGGCGGATTGCCAATATCAAAAATATCGCCGGCAACAATAAGTCCGTCGGCCTGCTCTTGCTCAATAGCCTGCAATAGCCAGTCCAGAGCCAGGCGGTGCTCTTCTTCCCGGTCGTTGTACAAGAGTTTCTGGCCCAGGTGCCAGTCGGAGGTGTGGATGATTTTCATAGTACTACAGATGAATGGGCAGTATACGGTTTTTATAGCAAATCCGGTACACCAGATGCTTCAAACGCTATGACGAAAAATGGCCGACGGTTTCGCAAGTAACCTATAGCGCCGCTATTGCGAATCAAAACCGACGAAACATTGGGTAACAACCGACATCGTTCTTTATATTTAGCCTTATCTATTAAACCTCAGGTGCGCTACCTATACAAATCCGCTCTTATGAATAAGTTGTTACTACTGTTATTTGTGCTCTTTTCCTGTTCTGGAATAAAGGCTCAAAAAGATGCCCCCACTACGGATACATTACGGAACATGATTGCCGTAGCTCCGGTGAACACCAACCTTTTTGGGACTTCCAATATGATCTATTACAAAAGGTTCATCAATCAAATGGGACCATATATGATATACTATCGGGCTGGGATTGGACTTTTTGACCGGTTTACGAATGAAGATGATGCCGACCGCCTTATAGACCCTGTTTCTCCTGACCGCCGAAGCATAAACTTCAATTTTGGTTTGGAATGGTATCGGCCTGCAGGCGATTTCAGTATTACTTTTGGTCCAGAATTAGGATACACCCGGGCGTCATTCTTTGAAGATTTCGTCACCCTAGAACAGGGTCGTGTGTTTTCGCTCGAAGGGCTTGCTACCGAACGTAATTTTGCCCTTGAAAAGTCATTCTATCGTTCTTACAACCTTGCTTGGTTTGTAGGATTACGCTACCACATTGGCAGGCATTTTCAATTTGGAATTGAAAGCGCCCTGGGCTGGAGTTTTTACCGGTTGGAAAACCAATATGTAGAGGGCGCAAACCAGATCAACCCTGAATTTACTGGTATCATCCGTGAATTGGCCATTGGCAGGCATTTCATCCTGGAAGTCAACTTCTAATTGATCTCCACCTGATACTGCAGGACCGCCATCCACAGCCGGTCCGTTTCGAAAACGCCGTTTTCCAGTGCCTGGAAAATGGGGCGGTTCTGTGCGCCCAGCGTCAGCTTGCTGTTGTGCCCGTTGAACAACAGGTTGACCGCCAGCTCATAGGCCAGCATAGGGTCCGAAAGCCGGTCGTAACGGGCGTATTCCACGGAAGCATTGGGCTGCAGTCGAGCTTGAGTTGGCGTGACCCCTTTTGGCAACAAATAGCCGGTTTGCCAAAACAGCACCTGCCCGGTACCGATCATTGGGAAGGCAGCGCCGGTGCCATTGAAGCTGGCTTCGCTGAGTAATAAGCCGGTGGCAGGATTATTAGCGCCAAGGTTGCGCAGGTAGCCAGGCCCAAAGTCATAATTGAAAAAGCCGAGGTAAGCCGTAAAGGCATCGGCAGTGCCCTTAAACACGGGCCACTCCACGTATAGGTCCGCGGCAAAGTGGAACATATCATGGTAATCGGGGCTCAACGCGCTGCCCGTCCACATCGCGCGGGGCTGCCAGGCAAAGCCTGCGCCCAGATTGAAGATTTTCTTTTTGCCCAGGTAAGTACCGGCTCCAAAGGGCCCGTTCCCCTCATGGTCGGCAAACTGATGCTTGAGGTAGAAGGACCAGCGCAGGCGTGGGCGGGTATTGGCCCAGTCAGCGTAGGCACCGGGGTCGCCACTATCGTACTTTATCGGATTGTTCATAACGGCGCGGTAATCCCAGTTGCCAGCCTGCCCCTTCACCCAAATGCCCAGGTTGCGCCCCAGGTGGTCGGTCTGGTTGACAGAGTAAAGGGAAAACAGGGGCGCATCCAGCCCCAGCATGGAGCGGCTGCTGCGCAAATTCAGGCGGCTCAGCCCGTGATAGCCGGATTTCCCAAAACCAACGGCCAGGGCCCGGTGAAAGGCATACTCTGCGTAAAGGTCCAACACCCCGATTTGGAAGTCTGCATTGTTGCGGTAGTTGAGGTTGTTATTGCCAAAACCAGCGTAAACGAAAAGCTCGGGAGTCAGCTGCCCGCAGAAGTTCATCCGCAAGCGGCGGATGGATACATCGAAGTACTCACTGGTGGGCTCGCCGTAGATAACGGTACCGGGGTTCATCTGCGTATACCGCCCCCAGAGCTGGGCACGAAGACTGGCTTTGAGGTAAGTCTGCCCGGTGGTATCCAGGTTGTACCGCAGTACGCCCTGCCCTTGCAGCACGCTCCATCCCATCATCAACACCACCAGAATTTGCAGGAACCGTTTCATATCGTCATGCTTTTGCCCGCAAGGAACAAAAGGCAGCACACTTCCGCAGTGACTTATCTCAGGGGTAGGGGTGATTTAGTGTTAAAATTACACTATGTAAACCTAAATGAGCATCCTGGAGTGTATAATGGTTTTTCAGGAGCTCTGCCCCGGTTTTTCCAGGTAGAACCTGCCGGATCCCAGAAGAAACCGGGATACGACAGGAGCAATGAGCTGCAAACTTTAACTTTAAACACTTTAACCTTCTACGGCCGACATAGCAAGTAGAGATGCGAAGTTGGCTACTTAATAACCACCCGTTCCACCCAAACCTGCCCCTCCACTTCCACGTGCAGGGCATACACACCCGGGGGCAACTCCGGCAACTGTAGCGGTACTTCTGGTGCAGATGGCTTTGTCACTGCCCATACCGCCTGCCCCTGTATATTGTAGAGCGTGAAGTGGCCCGTGCCCGTAGGCGCAGCGCCCGGCCAGGCGACCGTAAGGTGGCGGGAGGCGGGGTTAGGGAACACCCGCATACCCGGCTCCTCCATCGGCTCAGCCTCTGCCACACCCGTAAGCACCTCACAGGGCGTCTCCCCCTGACACCCATTGGCATCCGTTTTGATGATCCAGCAGCGGCGAGGGCCATCGCCATTAGCTTCTCCGCCACTGACTAAATTACCGCTGGACAGCTCTCCGAAGGAGAAAAAGCTCCCCCCGAGGATAGGATTATTAAGTGTGTCAAATGGAGGAAGGTAATAGCGCGACCAAAGCGAATCCCCGAAAGCTGTGAACTTAAATAGCCAGCCTGCACGGGTGGAGTTGCCATCTACATTTATCCTTACGTGGCCAGACCCCACAAAGTAGCCATCAGAGACTTGCTTGATTTCATGCAGGCCATGCCCTGGAGTATGTGAGCTAGATCTCCAAACCGGCCGCTGCCAAACGACCTCATAGTTGCTGTTGAAGCGGGTCAGCATCGGCTGTACGATATGGTTTATTGGGTTTATGATCTCTAAGGGCTGCTGCCCGAAGACAATCAAGTCCCCATCTTCTAGAGCAACAATCTGCCGCAGCCAGCCCATATCAGGATTGACCGATGACTCCCAACTATTAAGAAGTGCACCATCAGATAAACGGATACGATGAAAAAAGTTAGTGCTGTAGCTTAACGCGGCATCAACTACTCGCTGCCCGCCTGCTACCAGAATGGAATCCCCCAAAAGCTGGGCATCCTGGTAGATATCCTTGTCCTCATAACTCCCATAAAAATCAAGCCGCACGGTTTGCCCCTGCTCGTCCACAATGCGTACAAAAGGGTCGGGCACCCCATTGTCCCGGTCTATATCCCCGTATAGCAAGTAGCCGTTATCCAGAGGAATAGGGTCGAGATAATCAAAATTGCTGCCACCCTCAATGTCGGTATATTCATGGCGGAATTCTTCATTTAAGTTCTTATCTAGCTTAATGAAAATGGCATTAAGACGATCAGTATGCGGAAGAACTATATACCCTCCATTATTCGCAGGTGCGATACCGCCAATATGAGGCCGCATAAATAAATTACTCCCTTCATCATCAAGCAGCAAAGTGCTGCTAAGTTGATGCCCTGACGAATCAAAAGTGGCAACAAGAACCCCCTGCAGGAGGGAGTCATTCTTTGCGATGCCTATGCCAACAATTGTATCGTTATGGACAATCACGCGGTCAAATTGATTACTTGTATACCCTAAATCTTCAGCAATATTAAAAGACTGTGCACGAAGGCCTACAGGCCCCAGCAGCAGCAATAAAAGTGCTTTGGTCACTAACTTCATGGCAGGCTTGTTTAGCGTGATACAATGATTTTGTGATGCACCGGCTG
>NZ_JALEGS010000031.1 GCF_022763345.1 Phaeodactylibacter sp. | reverse complement strand
TGGCGTAGCCGTGAAGTTCATATCGCTGCCGTCTATGCACACGTCCGCTGGGTCGTTCAGGGTGACAGTAGGCAATGCAAAGACCTCAACGCTTACCATCTGATTGGCTGCACAGCCACTGGCATCGGTATAGGAATAAGTGACCGTGTAAACACCCGCTCCTGCTGCGTTTACGTCTAACGATGCCGTGCCATCACTGTTATCGGTGAAGCCTGCAGGGGCATTCGAGCTAAAGGTGCCCGTAGCGCCTCCACCGGGTGCGGGAGACCCTGTGAAGGACATGTCGGTACCATCAATGCACACATCAGCCGGGTCATTCAGGGTCACCGTTGGCAGTACTAACTCAGGCGTAGTGACTGTATAATCTGTAAAGCATGCGCTGTTGGCATTGTATACCCGGATGGTATACTGCGTATTATTTATTAAGCCGGTAAAGGAACCGCTGCCGCCACTTACATCGACATTAGCCGGGTCACCGTAATTCGGGCCGCTGTAAGTATTACCAAGACTGATTCCGGCTTCATCTCCGTTAGTCACGGCTGTTAGGTCTATAGATGCGTTGTCTGTAACAACACCTCCCACACAGTTGCCTGCATCTGGCGTAACTGTAGCGACCGGATTGATGCACACACAAGAGGAAAAGTCTGCGGTAAAGCAAAAGTTATGAAACTCGAAACCGCCTTCCTGCGTAACATCTCCGGCGATCACAGCCTGTCCGTTAATATCTCCACCACTTAGTGTAGTAGTAGAAGCTAATGGCGCCAGGAAGCTACCCAACCAAGCGAAGCCGCCGTGGCTGATGGTGGTAGTTTCATAGAAATTCCAGAGCGTCTTTTCGATCAAGGTTACTTCCCCACCATCATAAGGCTTGGTCGCTGCGGCACCGTCAATAAAGATTGAACCACCTGTTTTGGTAAGCGTCATTCCTCCTACATTCACCAAGATCATCTCAGCGTCCCCCGTATTGCGGAAGTCGTAACTCGAGCCAGCCCCTATACCGGTCAGGTTGAATACAACCACGCCACTGTTATTTTGGGCATCCAGAATAATGGGGTCTGCAGAATCGTCAATCGTTCCGAGGGTAAAGGTTACACAACTTGCACTGATATTTGCAGGAGCATAATCGGAGGAGAAGCTCTGGAAATACGCCAGTGCATTCGCCCAGTTTACATCGGGGGTGAAGTTCCGGTAAATACCGGGCACCTGACTAAAGCCGCCGCTGAAGCCAGGTAAGGCGGTCGCCGTATTGTATAGGAGATTCCCCCGAACCCCTACACTTGGATTTTCGTGGCTCACATCTCCACCGACAACTAAATTATCCCACCCCTGAGGGGCATGCAATGCACCAGTAGCCAATGGATTACTTGCGCCAATCGTGTAGGTCGACAATTGGACTGGGTCGGGATTGACCGAGGAAAAATTGCCTTGCACTGCCAAGCGGCCTTCCGTATCACCGGTTCCATCGTTATTGAGGTCACCAAAAATGACGGCATTGAAGTTGCCATTGTGTGGCCCTGCCAGGGTACTCGCGCCAAGAATGCCATTAGGATTCATGGCATTGTAGGATCCGGCAAATCCCTGCCCAATCAGGTCGAAAAGGCTTCCAGCAGGGCAGGCTTCTTCATTCTGGCAGCCGAGTACATTATCCCCTTCCACCGAATTATCATCATCAGGAATGGTGTAGAACGTTGATCCTCCGGTCAGATTCGTGATCGTCGCTACATCACTGCCGATGATATTATTGCCATCCACAATTTCCAGAACGGTACCCACCGGCACCATCACGGCTTCCTGCAAGCTGCCGTTAGCGCCCGTTGCCCATACTTCAGCGGGATTATTCAGGGTACGAAGCACCCAGTTGCCGCTTGGGGCATTATCCGCAGTAGCATAAATAATGGTGCCCTCGTTGGGGCTGTCGCCGTCACAGAGCTGGCTGATTTGGGCTTGAAAGGAGGGGGGAGGAGTCGAATTCCCTAGCTTACCAGCCTTTGTATTCAGAGGAATGCTCATTGCGACTCCCAAAAGAAAGAAAAAAAATCTATTGCTCATGTGTTTCTGATTATGATTTGTGTAATACAGCAATGCTAGCCGGAATACCGAACTTATTGTTTTTCTTACGAAAGATGCTCTTTGTCGCCTTTCACTACAGTCAACTGATGTAACAAAAGGTATTTCGAATAGACTCCTATCCTCGCGCTCAAACTACGGGCAAAACAAGTTTTTATCTCGGCAACTCTTTACCGAAATTCGGCACATAGGAGAACAAGAATTGCTAAAAAATGGACCTCGCCGCTACGGGAATCCGGCAAAGTCACGCCGAATTTTAGCAAATCATTGAACGGAATGTTGAATTGTTTCTACCTTTATATATGCATTAAAGACTGCCTTTATCATTCCAAACAGTTACAGCTCTTCTCCCAAAAACATGTACAGAATCATCCTTAACTATCAAACTGCATTTCTAATGGGGATCCCCATCAAAACATTAATATTATTTTTTAGTGTGGTGCTCTTTTTCGATGCTCGGGCACAGTCCGTTAAAGACAATTCTACGGAAAAAGGCCATCTAATTGAAGTCTCGATTTGGGAGCAAGAAGATGGACTGCCATCCTGGCTCATTATGGACATAATCAAGGATCGGAAGGGTGCGTTGTGGATTGCAACAGCGAAGGGTATATTTCGTTTTGATGGATATAGTTTCGAAGAGTACCTTTCCACTTCCTCTTCTGTAAAAGATATCTATCCGTTTTTAGCGGAGGATGACAACGGAAATATTTGGGTTTGTCGTCAGACAGGTAAAGATTCATTTACCTTCCTTGTAATTGACCCATTTACCAAAGTGCCCCGTTCAGTTGAAGTATACACAGGGTCAACTTTACCTTCCATCCGCAGTATTGGGGATGTATTCCGAACGAAAACGGGTATTTACTTTTTTACCACGCAAGGTGTATGGCGCTACAAGGATAAGCTAGAAAATATCGCTAACTACATTTCCAGCGATAGCAAAAAATACTATCCAGGACCATCCCAAACGTTTTGGAAAGTTTCTCTATCTGATAGTGTCATTCAACTATTAGATAGTCATGGGAGGGAGCAAACCAAGTTCAAATCAGCCAGCACATTCGACAAACCGCAATTTAGAGTGGATGAAGGGTTACAATTATGGCTCACTTCTATTAACATGGATACGCTAGTCCAATTTACTCCTACCGGAAAAAACATTTACCCACCGGATGAACTCGAAGTTGATAATTGGGGCAACTCACAAAATTTGTATTCCTCTAATGCTTCTATTCTCGGAAAAGGTTATTCCATCATTGGTAAAGATTATAATGAGCTTACGCCCCACCAAAACAAATACTCTGTAGTCTATGATGGGGAAATCATCATACCAGACCTCAACAAATGGTTATCGACCCAATATCATATTAACCTCAACCGGCAAAAGCATTATATACTGGGTTCACCAGGCGTGATATGGTTATCCGGCATCGGGGGACTGATCCGGCTGGAATTCTCGCCCTTACAATTTAAACGGCAGCTATACGAACCTGATAGGGTCGCTAGCATTAGGCAAATCGCCAAGGCTGGACCCAATCATTTAGCAATTTGCACTTATAAGGGACTATACCTATTAAGCGAAAACGATAAACTTGAGACCACCGCTATACCTATATCCTCAACACCTAAGTCAGTTTATTCTAATGGGCAATCCGTATGGGTAGGTACTGTTGATGACCTTGTTTACCAATACTTTCCGGATCAGGACACTTACCGAACACTAAGGAACCTTGACACCATAGCCATGAACGAGGCAAATACTTTTTTTCACTTACCTGACCAAGGTCTGGTTTTTGGTAGCGAAGATGGATTGTGGAAAATCGACTCCCAGCAAAGCACTTTTTCCAGAGTAGCATTGCTTGATACTGCAATCTATTTCTCCCATCAAGCCCAAGACCAATACTGGCTAGGCACCCAATATGGCTTATATCACTGGAACAGAAGGACGCTCCACTCATTTCAAAACCCCCATCAGGAGGAAGATGATATTCCCTTACAGACATTCCACTTAACAGAGGATAAAAAAGGTCAATTTTGGATAGCTACGAACCAAGGTCTGCTACAGTGGGCCCCCTTTAGTGCATCCTACCATCTTTACACCCATCAACAAGGACTCCCCTCTGGCAGGTTGCATGCCGTATACACAGATAGGGAGGAGAAATTATGGATAAGTTCTGATGCTGGAATTACCCGTTTTGACCCCCATACGCTCCGCTGCTTACCCCTCCATAACCATCAGGGCCTTTTGTATAAAGAGTTTAACTTTTTGGGTCATTATCAAGATGAAGATGGGTTACTATACCTCGGTGGACCTCGCGGGCTGTTTATTTTTCGACCAGAACAGCTCATCCATAAAGGGGAACGAACCTTACGCCCAATATATCTAGACAGGCTGACGATTCAGGGAGGCCCAGCGTCCGACCGCACAGAGAAAAGAAAATACCCAAATCTACCCCAATCTATACCGATCCCCGCGTGGGGCAAGGAAATCAAAATGGACTTTGGCTTTCCTTACTATGACCAAACACCTATCACTTTTCAATGGCGCGTCCCAGGCTTTGCGGAAGATTGGCAGACTTCTAATGGACTGAACATCATACTTCGTCGGCTTCCCTATGGCACACAGTCTTTGGAAGTACGCATACATGCTGAAAATGCTCCAGAACAGCTGCTTGCCAATAGCCAAATAGAGTTGCAGCTGGCTTACCCCATTTATTTACGTTGGTGGTTTCTCACTTTGGCTGGTTTGATACTGGTCTGTTCGGTCCGGCTCTTCATCTTTTGGAGAAGCCGACAATTAGAGCTAAAAAACCGCCAGCTACAAAAGGTAGTAGATGAGAAAACGGATAAAATTCGGGATCAGTCCAAGAAGCTGGAGGTCATGCTCAATGTAAAAAACCAGCTCTTTACCGATATCAGCCACGAGTTTCGCACCCCACTCTCACTTATCATTGGGCATTCCAGGATACTGGAAAAAGCGCTGCCCCAAAAAAGCGAGCAAGCCAATAGCCTACGGCAAATCCAGAACAATAGCTGGCATATAAAAGAAATGATCGAAGATATTCTCAGCCTTACACGCCTACAGTCCATGGAAATGGAGCTACTACCAAGCATTTGCGAATGGCCGCACTTTTTCACTAGGCTTTTCGACACCTTCCAGACCAGAGCGGCGGAAAAGCACATCGACTTCCAACTACACACTTCCCCCAGCGAGGAGACCATTATTTTCCTAGATCAGAAAAAGGTGGCTCGTGTTATCAACAATCTCATAGACAATGTCCTAAAATTCACCCCTGCGAACGGCACTGTCAAAGTACATGCCAAGAAAAAAGGCCAGCATGTTTTTATCCAAGTAACAGACACCGGTCCTGGTATCCATCCAGATGATCTACCGCACATCTTCGAGCGCTACTTTAAAGGAAGCTCAAAACATACTGGTGGGTTCGGTATCGGCCTAGCACTGTGTAAAGCCTACGCTTCCTTTATGCAGGGAGACTTGAAATTGGAAAGCACCTCCCCTGCTGGCAGTTCTTTTCTTTTTCATTTTCCACTTTCGGAAGAGGTCAGCCTGTCACACCCCCTACAGGAATTTTCTACCCCCAAAAGAGAAACTTCAGCACTTCCTCACACAGACAATAATCAGGAAGTGGAACAGCCTCATCTCCTTATCGTGGAAGACAATGCGGAAATGCTCACACTGCTCCAGCACACGCTGGGTGCAGAATACCAACTGAGCACAGCTGCCGATGGGCAGGAAGCCTTAAGCATACTGGAAGGAGAGGACAGTATCTCTATTGTCATCTCTGACATAATAATGCCGAACATGAATGGTTTCGAACTACTGGAAAAGGTACGCGCCACACCCAAGCTACGGCATCTACCGTTTTTGTTGCTCACGGCTATGTCGGAAAACACTGCTCAGCAGCAAGCTTTCAATCTCGGCGTTGATTATTTCCTATCTAAGCCTTTTGAACCAGAAGAGCTATGTGCCAGGATCAATAGCATGGTACGCAACATCAAACTGCGCCAGGCACATTGGCAATATCTGGAGCAACAAAAGAATAGCCAAGGCACAAGCTTTAGCAGCAATGAACCTTCAAAAAGCTATGATCATTTGTGGCTGAAACAGCTCGAAAACGAAATTTACAAGCGGTTGAACCGGCCAGACTTGAAGGTAGGAGATCTTGCCATCGCCATGCACGTTTCCGAGCGCACCCTCCGCAACCGTGTCAAAGCCTACACCGGTTTATCCCCGTCGCAATATCTTAAAAAAATCCGCCTGCAAAAAGCATTATCCTACTTCGAAAACCGGCAATACCAAACTATTTCTGAAGTGTGTTTTGCCGTAGGCATGCAGAACGTAAGCCATTTTTCGCATATATTCAAAGAGGAATTCGGCGTGCTGCCGTCAAAGTATCAAGCTCTACAAGACAAATAAATTTACGCGAACATCCGAGCCACCCAGCCATGAAAAACCAACGGAAGGTGTTGCGGCAAGCGTGCTGTCATCAGCGGTTCCCAGCCTTTTACGTCGAGTATTCGCAATTGCGTTATGTCCTTTTCCTAGTCGAAAGTCAGAAAAACCAGCCAGCCATCGTCAAACGCATTATGGACCGGCATGACGGCAGTATGGAGGTAGAAAGCTCCGAAGAGGGGCAGGGCAGTACTTTCACCCGCTACTTTCCCTTAATTTAATACCCTGCCTTATCAAAAATCAGCCCCGCCGCTGACCACTGTCAACGCTCCCGGCCGCTATTCCGCTTACCTTGAAGATAATTCATCACCAAAATCGACAATCATGACAGGCGGAACGTTTTCATTGATGATTCTCTTTGCGATAATCTTGTTTGTGATCCCTATAATGATGGGCTTTTCGGGTCAAAACAGGCTGGGCTAGGCTGTGTTGGATTACTCCTTCGCAGCACCTCATGTACCGATTGCCGAATCTGACCGAATGCGAGTTGAGCAACTTCATTTTGTATTGCTATCGCTTTGCCCTACGCCGGCGCCACCACCAAATGAGCAATGCCAGCAGGATGAGAACAGGCCAGGCCGTAATGGCACCGAGTACCAAATTCTTCAACAGCCCCCATCCATCTGCAAAAGCCGTTGCTATTTTACTGCCAAAGCTGCGCTGAGCGATACCTGCTGAGCTGGTCTCGTACATGGTTAGGTAAACGGTGCTCCGGTCTACCTGCTGCTTCAGGTAACGGAATTGGGCCTCCATTGACTCCACCTCCTCGATGACCTGCCGCAGGTTGTTCTCCACAGCCAATACTTCATTGACATTCCGGGCTTCCGCCAAAAGCTCCTGGTAACGGGCAATAACGGCGCGCTTAGATGCCAGCCGGGTTTCAAGGTCGACGTACCGCCGTGTAACATCTTCTGCGTTAACCGAGCGCGAGTCAATTTGCAGTGCCAGCCCTTGCAGGGCATTGAGCATAGAGTCCAGCTTTGCGGGCGCCAGCCGGATCACCAGCTGATTCTCCAATTGCTGCCCGTATTGCCGCTCTTCCTCAGCGGTGATTTCCGCCTCAAATGCATTGATGATCTGCTTAGCCTTTCTAATCGCCTCCTCGTAATCAGCCACTTCCATCCTCAACCGGGCTGTGCGGATTACTTTCTTTTCCGGGACAGCATCCCCGGAGCCACCATCAGATCTGGCTTCAGTGGTTTGATCAGGAATAGCCTGAGCCTCCTCACTGGCGTAGGAATAATCTGAAGAGCCGGAGCGCCCGTCGCAGGCCATAGCTGAAAAAGCCAGTACGAATAATGGTATAAAGATGCGAAGTGTCATTTTCATGGTTTTCAGGTTTGGTTTTAGACTATGTTGGGATTTCACCCATTGGGCTGCATTTGCCAAATTTTATCCTGCACTTCGTTACTCTTCAGTCACTTAGCTTAGGCTATGCTCCT
>NZ_JALEGS010000030.1 GCF_022763345.1 Phaeodactylibacter sp. | reverse complement strand
GATTCCAGACGATGAATGTCTGGACTGTAAGCCCGACATTTATCGTTCCCCGTGCTGGCCGTCAGCGCCAGTAGGTGACCACTTCGTATTGCGTATAACTGTTCTGTAGTTTCATTCTATGAAATATATTTGAACGCTACAGGGTATTGTGTTTATGGCTCGGGAGTATTTTACTTTTGGCATACGGTACAGAGTGTCAAAAGAGCTGAGCCAATATTTCTCAAGAAAGCAAGGATTTTCACAGCGTGAAATTTAGGTGTATTGAATGATGAATAGTCCTATTAAAATGTTGATAGCAAATAAATTATAACTATTTCCAGTGTATTAGCATTGAATTAACTTTTGTTTTTAATTCAGTTCATATATGGATGTTTTCTTTACAGTTAAATGAACAGGTGTTCCTTTATCGCCTGAACATAATTGTAAACGAAAAACTAATTTTTTCACTTCAATCCATTCATTATGAAAAAAAGCTATACACTCTGGCGTATATTCCCAATTATGCTGCTTTTTTTGGGAACTACGTTCAATGGCCTGGCACAGGAATTTAAAGTTGCTGGCAAAGTTGCTGATACAGCAGGCGAGCCCCTTATCGGCGCATCAGTTCAGCTTAAAGGAACGAGTGCGGGAACTGTAACCGATGTGGAAGGTAACTACGAGCTGCTTGTTAATGACAAAAATGGTATACTCCTGGTATCCTACGTAGGTTATCAGCCCAGTGAAGTTTCTATTAATGGGCAATCTCAGATTGATATTACCCTGAATACCTCTTCTAGGTTACTTGACGAAGTGGTTGTGGTTGGGTATGGTACTCAAGAAAAGGAGGATGTAACAGGCTCCATATCTTCTGTGAAGGGAGAAGACCTTCAAAACCTGCCCGTTATTGGTGCATCTCAGGCTTTACAAGGAAGAGCAGCTGGAGTACAGGTCGTTCGTAATGGTGGAGCGCCCGGAGATGGTGGTTCCATCCGGATTCGTGGAACCGGTACCGTTAACAATGCAAATCCTCTTATCGTTGTAGATGGCGTCCCATTGGCTTATGGCAGTATTAACGATATTAACCCGAATGATATCGAATCCATGGAGATATTAAAGGATGCTTCTTCTTCTGCAATCTATGGTACACGGGCTGCTAATGGTGTAGTGCTCATCACTACCAAGAAGGGCGGATTTAATGAAAGAACAACCGTTACGTTCAATGCATACGCCGGTATTTCCAATGTTTCCAACCGTATTGATGTACTGGACGCTCCATCGCTGACGAATATTAAAAGAGAGGCTTATCAAAATGACGGTTTGGATGTTCCTGATATTTGGAACGAACCAGCATTTCAGCGCCAACGTACTAACTGGCAGGATGAACTTTTCCAAACCGGCTACACTCAGAATTACGATTTCACTATTAGTGGTGGTAGTGAACGGACCAGCTTTGCATTTACAGGTGGATATTTTAGCGAAGAAGGAACAATAGACAACTCTTTCTTCGACCGTTACTATGCACGTATTAATTCTACATTTAAGGTAACGGATTGGCTGACAATTGGTGAAAACATGCAGCTTACTCGTCAGGAGGGTAATTTTCTGAATACCAATTCTGCTCAAACAGGCTTGGTTTGGAGCGCTATCAGGTTTCACCCAGGCTTGCCCGTTATTGTAAACGAAGCCCTTCCAGGCCACGAGATTGGACAGTATGGTTCTTCCCAGGTCAGTGGTCAATTCGGAGACATCAACAACCCTATTTTTACTCAGGATATCGAAGATGATATCGCAACGAATAACCGTTTTCTTGGAAACCTCTTCGCAGAAATTCAAATTCTTGATGGATTGAAACTGCGCGGTAATTTTGCTGCAGACGCCTCACTGTTTGACAGAACAGAGTTCTTTCCGATCATTGATCAGCAGATACGTGCCCGGGACCGGAATGCGCTTGATCGTTCCTACGGCGAGTCATACTCCCTGTTAGGAGAGTATTTTCTAACTTATGATAAAGTCTTCGCGGGTGTTCATCAGGTAAACCTGGTCGGCGGTTATACGGCTCAGCAGTTTGTTTCAGAAAACTTCTTTGCACAACGCTTAGATTTTCCAAATGAGGAATTTGATCAGCGATTTCTGAATGCAGGTAACACGATTTCCGGCGCAAGCGGGACTCGGCAAGACTTTTCTCTCCTTTCCGGATTTGGGCGTCTGAACTATTCTTATGATGGACGCTACCTGCTTACCGCTACGGTTCGTCGTGATGGTTCCTCTCGTTTCGCACCTGATAACCGCTGGGGTACTTTTCCAGCCTTTTCTGCGGGATGGCGAATCTCACGTGAGAAATTCTTTGAGAATGTCGAGGGAATTAGCTTCCTGAAACTTACCGGTGGATGGGGACAATTAGGCAATCAGGAAGTCGCTAACTTGCAATACCTTGCATTGGTGGCATCCGGGCGCCGATATGCTTTCGGCCCGGATGGCAGCACTCAGGTAGTGGGAGCAAGCCTAAGCCGCATCCCCAATGAAAGCATTTCCTGGGAAACTGCAGAAATGTTAAACTTTGGTCTTGAAATTGGACTGCTTGAAAACCGACTCTTTGGTACTTTCAATTACTTCATCAAGGATACAAAGGATATGTTGCTGGCACCACCTACTGTAGGAACGATTGGCCGGACAGATGTGCCTGACCAGAATGTTGGTGAATTGCGCAACCAAGGCTTGGAGATGGAACTAAGCTACCGTGGCGGTAAAGGTGATTTTACCTACAATATCAGTGGTAATGCGGCATTCATCCGGAATGAAGTTACCACTCTTTTTGATGGGAACTTCTTAGCGTCTCAATTTTACGGCCGGCCTAACCAGGAGATTGCCAGGACTTTTGAGGGTGAGCCTATCGGAACCTTCTTTGGATGGACAACAGACGGGCTATATCAAAACGCTGGTGAAATCTCGAATGATGCGAATATCGCCAATGATCCTCGTCGGGAAGCAGGCCTGATTCAGCCAGGAGATGTCAGGTTTGTTGATCTGAATGGTGACGGCTTAATTGATGATGAAGACCGCACAATAATTGGCGACCCTACGCCAGATGTAACGTATGGCTTTAATGCTGGATTTGGTTATAAAGGTTTTGACTTGAATATTTTCTTCCTTGGAGTAGCAGGGGTAGACATTTATAATGCCGACCGTATGCAGGGGCTGGATGCCTCCTATCCGTTTAACCTTTATGCAGAAGCTGAAAACCGTTGGACAGGTGAGGGTAGCAGCAATTCCATTCCTCGCGCATCCGTAAATAGAGACAACCTTAACTTCCGGACTTCTGATCTATTCATCGAGGATGGAAGCTTCCTTCGGTTGAAGAACCTATCCCTTGGCTACACTTTGCCCAAAAGTATCACGAGCAACATTGGCATGACAAATCTGAGGTTTTATGTTACGGGTCAAAACGTATTCACCATCACCGATTACTCTGGTCTGGACCCTGAACTCGGTTTGATAGATGGAAACCTTCAGAGCAATGTTGATTATGCGCAGTACCCTCAGGCCCGTACATGGGTTTTTGGCCTGACCGCTGGATTTTAATTACTAATCTTACAACAACTAAATAGGATCATGAAAAATATCATCCTCCTTTTACCCCTTATTACATTGCTTTTTGGCTGTAGTGAAGAGTTTTTGGACTCTACTCCTTATGCCCAATCTACTTCTGCAACTTTTTGGCGTAATGCTGATGATGCAGTAGCTGCTGCAAATGCCCTGTACGATCCGCTTAACGATGAGCAGTTATATGGACACGGCGAACAGACTTTTGAAATCTGTAGTGATGATTTCTGGCGTGCAGGTGACCACGGTGAAGACCAAGCCATTGAGGAGTTCGTTTTCGATCCGGATAACGCACAGCTACGCCATGGATATAGCCGGAAATATGAAATTGTGAACCGCGCGAATGCCATCCTGATCAACGTGCCTGATATCGATATGGATCCTGCATTGAAGGATCGTGTTCTGGGAGAAGCTTATTTCATGCGTGGTTTCGCCAACTGGCGTTTGCATGTGATTTACGGGGAGCTTCCACTCATTTTTGAGCAAGATGTTATTGACGGCAACTTCAACAAGCCAAAAGCAACTGCCGACGAGATGCGGGCAGCCATTGAGTCAGATTGGCTGGAAGCGGCTGCTTTGCTTCCTGCCAGCTATTCAGGTGCAGATATTGGGCGGCCAACCAGCGGTACCGCTAATGGTTTCCTGGCAAAGCTATATTTGTACATGGACAATATGGATAAAGTGATTGAGCATGGTGAGCGCGTTATCAACGGCCCTTATCCATTAGCTGCTGACTTCGGCGATAACTTCCAAATAGAAACCGAGAACAACCCAGAAATGCTTTTCTCTGTGCAGGCACAGGATGGTTGGACTACTTGTGCCTACCGAATTTACTCAACCCCACGCCCTTGGGGAGGGTGGGACTTCCACGAGCCAATTCAAGACTTGGTAGATGAGTTTGAGGAAGGCGATCCCCGCCTCGATTATTCTATCATGAAACCCGGCGATATCATCGATTTAGGTGGCGATCGTGGACCAACAGAGTATACCGCTGACCTTTCCAGCACGGGTTATCATTTTCTGAAGTTTGCCAGCTGGCGTGAATCTGGTGGACTGGATGGCAGCCAAAACGTACCTGTTCTTCGATCTGCTGATGTTTACTTAATGGTTGCAGAAGCAAAAATCCGTCGCGATGGCAACGGTGCAGGAGATGCAGAAATTAATGCCGTCCGGGAGCGTGCAGGCTTGGAGCCTGTAAGTGGCGCTGGTATGAACGAACTGATTCATGAACGTCGGGTAGAGCTGTCCGGTGAAAACCAGCGCCACCAGGATTTGATGCGTTGGGATAAGGCAGGCTTTATCGACATCGTAGAGCATTACAGAGAGGACCGTGGCGCATTTAAGCCATCCCGTGATTTCCAGCGGCCAAAGCACTACTACTTTGCCATTCCACAACGGGAGATTGATCTTAGCAACGGCGTACTGGAGCAGAACCCGAATTATTAGAATTTTCCGGCGCTTTTTACTAGGTGCTGGGCGCTTATAAAGTTTACGTCTATTACTCAGGGCTCAGGCTTTCCGTCTGGGTCCTGACTTTTTTATATTTACTTTTTGATTTTATTCAATTGAATGCAAGATGAGTTGTGCAAGGTTTTTTGTAGTATTTGCTATGGTCTTGATTTGTTGTAGCTGCGCCTCTGATCCGGAAGAATTAATATTGGGTACCTGGCAAGTAGACTCTGTTTATTCTTATTACAATGGATTTGACATTTGGGCGTACGAGAAGGGGATGGATTGGGCGGATTATGAATATACGCCAGATGGCAAAATGAAAGAAATTAAATTTGGAACCTTTCGGCCTTATCGCTATCGTTTGTCAGGGGATAGTTTGTTTTGGATATCTGAAAGCGAGTCTAAGGAAGGTTGGTTTGAAATCATAGACTTACGCCCGGATTACCTGGTGTTGAAAAGAGATAAAGCACCATTGTTTTCAGGGAAATCGCAGGAGCGGTATGAAATTCGTTTTTTTTCGCGAATAGATGCCGAAGGGAAAGTAAATACGCTCTCAAAGGATTAAAATAACTAACTATGAAGGTAGTTTGGAATATAATTCTACTTCTTTTTGGGCATTTAGCCATTGTCGCCCAAAACTTAGTGCCCAATCCAGGCTTTGAGGCTTACCTCCAGTGCCCGCCTTATCCCGGGCAGATCCATTTGGCAGAAGCATGGGACGCTCCCAACCACCAAACCACCGATTTTTTCCATGGGTGCGCGCCTTTTTCAACTGGTGCTGGCGTACCTGCTAACCTGGTGGGAGAACAAGTGCCTCATAGCGGAGATGGATATGCGGGCTTGCGTACCTGGGTCCCCGTAATTGACGGTAACCCACCTTACCGGGAGTACCTTTCTGTTGCCCTGGTCCGCCCCCTGCAGGCAGGCCGGGATTATCTATTCCGCTGTTGGGTCAGCGTAGCTGAGGCTTCTAGCCACTTTTCTGATGGTGTTGGTTTTCTGCTCACTGAAGGCCCATTGCAAAATCAGGCGATTTATACTCAGGAGCCACAATTGCGATTTATACCTGGCGTACCACTGGAAGAACAGCAAGATTGGGTATCTTTTTCCGCTGTTTACAAATCGAAGGGCGGGGAACAATATTTAACGATTGGTAACTTCCAAATAGATACTGAACTCTTATTGCTCAAAGATAACGAGCAATCGCCAACCGTTTACTATTACATCGATGATGTCAGCATCACCCCTTGTCGATTGCCGGAAAGATTTGAGTCATACGTTGATACCTTTGTCTGCCAAGACGAAGCAATCTTGCTTGCCGGGCAACATGGTGCACTATCCTACCTGTGGTCAGATAGCAGAACAGTTCGCGAACGTTGGGTAGAGCAGCCTGGGGAATATAGCCTGATTACGGATTGGGGGTGTTATCAAACGACTACCCGGTTTAATGTACAGGCTAATGATTGCAGTTGTGACTTAAGTTGGTCTAATCCTTTTGGGCCTGATGGGCAATTGAACTTGCCACTACAATTGCTGAGCCTTGAGCTTTATTTGTATGATGCAGCTGGTCGGCTTGTTGGTCGATACGATGAGTCGAGTTGGGTACAATTGAGGGATTGGTATACTTCAGGTATTTATTTTTGGAAAGCCCGCCTTGATTGTGGGGGGGAGGCTCGTCATCGAGTCGGAAAAGTAATCCTGGTAAAATAAAAAGAGCCGCTTATTCAATCAAATAGGCGGCTCGAAAAGTAATGTATGAAAATGAAGTTTTTACTCTTCAGAGGGAGAACGACTAAATTGATATGCGCTAATTTTTCCATCATTCTCACCACTGACCATCAGTAATCCTCCCTTAGCATAGTTTAGAATAATCAATGACTTTTGGTCACCGGGCAGATAGAGCCCGCTTTCCGCAATTTCACATGCTTGGTAACCTGCTTCTGTTTTTACCAGCAAAAGGCCGTTTAGGGAATCGTATCGGCCTGTATTGGTTTCTGTAGCAAAATCGTTCCCTGCAAGTATTAAGTCCAAGTTGCCATCTTGATTTGCATCACTGGTGGCAATAGCGTGAATAGGTGCAAATTGCGCTTGTATTGGCAGTTCGTGCAGTAAAAATCCGGATTCCGTATTTTCCACCCACGCGCTGGCGAAAGTCTCAATGGAAGTAGTTTTTGCCTTGTGGTTAGGAAATACGTCTTCCCAATCTGCCTCTGCGTAGCTTTTGTAATCGGGGTATTGCTTGCGAAGGGGAAGTAGCCAGGCCCTCAAATCATCCCGGAAATGCACAGGTACTTCACGTTCCTTCAAGAAAAAAGTCATTATGGCATCGGCTCGGTTATTACCATCAAAATCAGCAATTTGCAAACTGAGCGGTTTCTCAGGAGTGGAATGGTATGGATTGTTCAAGCCCAGATTTCCACCTACAAAATCCAAATCTCCATCTGCATCCAGGTCGGCAACGCAGAGCGCGTTCCACCAGCCAATTGAATGAGGAAGGGCTTGCAGTTCAAAGCCACTCGCTTTATTCCATGCTATGGTTAGTGGCATCCATTCTCCGGCTAAGAGCAAGTCAGGTCGATTGTCCTGATTGAAATCTGCCCAGTGTACATCGGTCACACGTCCTATGTTTTGAAGAATAGCTGCATTAACCGCTGTGACATCCTTGAAGTACCCATTTTGGTTTTCTAAAAGGTAGCTGATTGGAGTGTTTGCGTAATTGCCCGGGTCAATCCGTCCGCCTACAAAAAGATCGAGGTCTCCATCTCCGTCATAATCAGCGGCCGCTACCGCACTGGTACTGGTGCGCAGGTCTGGCAGGGCTGATCCTGCATGTGTGAATTGGCCCTTGCCATCATTGAAGTACAAACGGTCTTGATAGTAAGGTGAACCAACGTTAAATTCACTCCCTCCGCTGCAAACGTAAATGTCAAGGTCTCCATCCTGGTCAGCATCAAAAAAAACACTGCCAATGTCTTCTTCATAGTGAGGCCCCTGAGTGCTGAGGGGTTGGTGATGAAAACGCCCGTCTGCCTGTTGGAAAAAAACCTGCCCGGCTTGTTTGAATGCACCGCCCACGAAAAAATCTTCCAGACCGTCCCCGTTCAGATCGCCCATACTCATTTTGGGCCCTTGTTGAGAATGCTTATGGGGTAGTAATGGCTGCACTTTGAAGTCTGCATAATGCGCCTCCATATGTTGGTAGTCCAGACCAATAGGTGCTGTTACTTTCTCCAATAGAGGCTTTGTTAATTTGGTCCCTTTTTTCGTTAAGCGTGGCTGAGCAGCCTCTGACTGGGTGATTTTTAACCGCTGATTTGCAGCTGTTTTTCCAATTTGTTGTACACGGCCATCTGGCCAGACGATACGAATAGAATCTGCCTCTTTGTTGTTGCCAAGTCCGAAGTGTAATAGGGGCTCAATAGAAGACTGATAACCCCGATAAGGAACAAGTTCCTGAAACTGTTGCTGCCCATTGATGTATATCCAAACTTTCGAACCAATGGAGAGTGACATTGGCTGCAGCGTAAGTTGCAAATAGTTTTGATGGGTAGTGGTGTTTTCGTACACCATCGCCGGAGCCTGGGTGTTGTTAACGATGTAGTCCAGGTCCCCATCGGCATCAAGATCAGCTAAGGCTGCACCGTGGGAAAAACTGGCTTCTGTAAAGCCCCAGGCTGTTGATACTTCCTCGAAGGTTAGATCGCCCCGGTTTCTGAATGCGAAATTTGGCAAGTGGGCACCATCTAGTGACTGTAGCGCCTTAAGGAAGGTTGCTCGCATATCTGAGCCGTACTGCCCTTTGGTGAGTTGGTCCATTTTGTAGGCTGAGAAATCCATGTTGGTAATGTCCCGCGGGTAGCCGTTGGTGATTAGTAAGTCCTTCCAGCCATCATTATCGATGTCGGCTAGCAGGGGGCTCCAGCTCCAATCCGTACTATGGATACCTGCCAGCTGACCAATTTCACTAAATGCCAAATCGCCACTACTGGTCATCCCTTGATTCAACTGTAGTGTATTTCGCATATACTGTGGCGTGTAGCCGGTGATGAGTTCTGAGCGAAAACGGTCGTAATTTATGGAGCCAATCATGAGCTTCCGCCGCAAATTATCCGGGGGGAGCATATCAAGTGCGATGATATCAGGACGGGCGTCATTATTGTAATCGGCTACATCATTGCCCATAGCAGAATAACTCGTATGACGAAAGTAATCGGCGGCCTGGTCTTTGAAGGTGCCGTCTTGCTGATTGATGTAGAGTAGGTCATTAGAAAGGTAATCATTAGATACATAAACATCTAGCCATCCATCTTGATTGATGTCGGTGACACTGATTCCCAGACCATAGCCCTCTTTGAGAATACCGGCTTCAGTCGAGATATTTGTAAATATTCCACCATCGTTGCGGTATAGCCGATCTGTATTTGGGGATTCTCCATTGGTTTTCTTTTTACGAATGACATTAGGGCCCACTTCTTCTGTTATGTTGGTGAGCAGGTAGAGGTCCAAATCACCATCTCTGTCGTAATCGAAGAAGGCAGCTTGCGTAGTATGGCCTGTATCAGCTATACCAAGTTTCGCAGCGCTTTCTGTGAAGGTACCGTCTCTATTATTAAGGTAACAAAGGTTAGCCCTGCGTTCTGGCTCGTATGGCCCGGCACAGCTGATATAAAGGTCTATCCAGCCATCCGAGTTAATGTCTGCCATAGCGATACCCGTTGTCCAACGGCCCTGGGTTTTTATTCCTGCGTCTTCGGTAATGTCCTCGAATTGTAAATTGCCAAGGTTGAGGTAAAGCTTCGCCTGGCTCATATTAGCGGTAAAGAAAAGATCAGGTAAGCCATCATTGTTGATGTCGCCAGCCCCTACGCCTGCCCCGTTGTAGAAATACTCAAAGGTGATGATGTTGAGGTCTTCCGATTCAACAAGATTGTTTTCAAATTTTATCCCAGTCTGTTCAGGAGAGTGCGCACGAAATAAACTGGAAGGGGCATCTGATGAGCAACCGGATAAAAAAAGACATAACCCAAAGACAGAAATGAAAAGTATTGATTTTACCATGTCTTAATATCCTGAATTTTCAGTAAAGTTAAATCTGGAGTGTTAATTGGGCATTAACTGGAGAGAGAAATTGCTTGTGTTGTATTTTTTTACATAAAAATATGTGTAACAGAGTGTTAGGTCCGTTTTTATTTGGTCTGATAAATAGGCTTGTAAAATCAAGTTTAAGGTTTTTCGCTCTTTATTATTAGCCTTGGGAAGTAAAAAACAAAAATTTTACTTTTATGAAAAAATAATCATGAAACCCTTTTTCATCCCGTTATTCTTGTTTTGCTGCAACTTCATGGCAGCCCAAGAGGATTTTCACTATAAACTATCTACCGATTCTTTACCTTGGACAGATAGAGCATTTGATAATGCCAAAGAGCAATTTCAGTTTGCAGTGGTGAGTGATCGAACCGGAGGCCACCGGGCAGGTGTTTTTGGTGATGCGATGCAAAAGCTGAATTTATTGCACCCTGAGTTTGTAATGAGTGTAGGCGATCTTATAGAGGGCTATACCAAAGATACAGCCATCCTGAATAGTCAGTGGTCGGAATTCGACAGTATTCTGTCAAGCTTAAATATGCGGTTCTTTGCGCTGCCTGGTAATCACGATATTTCAAATGATGTCATGCGGGATCGCTGGCTGAGCCGTTATGGCGCTTCCTATTATCATTTCCGATATAAGGACGTATTGTTTCTTGCTTTTGACTCTAATGATGGAGATGGGGTAATGTTCAGCCGGGACCAACTCGACTACTTCAAGCAGGTCATTGCCGAAGAAGAAGATGTACGTTGGACTTTGATCTTTATGCACCATCCCATTTGGAATTACAGGGCGTTTAATGGTTTTGACGAAATAGAAGCAGCGCTCAAAGACCGGCCATACACTGTTTTTGCAGGGCACACTCACCGCTATTTTAAAAGTCAGCGAAATGGACGGAATTACTACGTACTCTCAACTACAGGAGGCGGCAGTAAATTGCGTAGCCCAAGGGTAGGAGAGTTTGATCATATAACTTGGGTGACAATGACTCCAGAGGGTCCAGAGATAGTACATCTACAATTGAGCGGGATAATTGATGAGGATGTGCTGAACGAGCAGACTGCGCCAATTGCCTTAGCGCTTCACAATGCGACTCAGATTGAACAAATGATGTTGCAAAAATCTGCTTCCGAAGGAGTTGTTTACCTCCGTATCGCTAATACATTGGATGGGGGGGCTACCGAAGAATCAAGTGGCTTGTTTTACCGGGGAGAAGACAGTGGTTCTGGAGCGGTTCAGAACCAAACACTGCGTTTTGAAGGGCGTTTTTATCATAACCACCACATTACTCCCGAACAAGATGGCCTTAGTTTATTGATACCGCCGGATTCTATAGTGCAAATTGCTATTCCTGTAAGAATTGGAGCAGCAGCATCGCTGAACGATATAGATCCCTTGGAACTGGACTGGACTCTGGGCTTCGAAAGCGATCAACCTTTTACCCCTGCTTTTGAGCTATCAGGGATTTTGGACATTCGACCAGAAAATGTACCAACATTACTGAGCTTTACACCTATGGATGTCTTTCTGGAGCGTCACGAAGTGAAAATTACTTCCCCGTTTGAAAACCTGGAAATCCGATATACAGTAGACGGAAGTGAGCCTGCCGCAGACTCACCACTGTATACCACCCCTATTGAAATCCAATCTACAACAACGATTAAAGCTTGCTACTTCGATTCGAAAGGTGAATCAAGGAGTAGAGTGACTGAGCGTGAATATCGCAAAGTAGTTCCCGAGCCTTCAGTGAAAATCAAACGGAGTAATTTAGCTGCCGGCTTGCGTTATGCATACTATGAGGGAGATTTCACAGAAAAGCTACCGGATTTCGACCAACTAAAGCCTACACGTTCTGGAATTGCACTTCATAGTCACCCTGATTCACTTGAGCACAGGATGGATCATTTTGCGTTCTCTTTTGACGGTTATATCGAGGTGCCAACAGATGGTATCTATACCTTTTATACAAGATCTGACGATGGAAGCCAGTTGTTTATTCAAGACAAGCTGGTAGTGGATAATAACGGCTCGCATAGTGCACAGGTGCGATTTGGAAATATAGCTTTACGGAAAGGGCTTCACCCAATCCGGGTGACCTATTTTGAGGACTTCTTGGGCGAAACCCTGGAAATTGGCTACGAAGGGGATGGTATAGATCGTCGTAAAGTGCCATTCAGTGAATTGTTCCATAAAAAGTAACCTTACCCTATGCGCCACTTATTCGTAAGTGTTTTTCTGGGCTTCGGAACGAAAGCGTTATGGCAAAATCCTTTTCCCGGAAGCGGAATATTTTTTCTGCAAAAAACTAAACATTAATTCATGAGACTCTTCTTTTGCTTTGTCATGATGTGGGTTACAGTATCTGGTATTTATGCCCAACCTGACTACCGAATTGCCCTTCTTGGTTGCCATAAACAGTTTGAACCTGCTCCAGCTTTGTCAAAGTATCTGGAAGCAGAACCAGATATATGCCTGTGGATAGGAGACAATATTTATGCAGATACAGAGACCGATATAACTTTTGTTGAAAGATGCTATGCTGCTTTAGCTGCTAAGCCAGCATTTCAGCAGCTGTACGAAAGATATCCATTAGCTGCCACATGGGATGACCATGACTTCGGATTAAATGACGCAGGCAAAGAGTATGCTTTAAAAGAACAAACCAAAGCCCTTTTTCGCGAGTTCTGGGGGTTGGAGGAGAAAATCCCGGCTGAAAGAGACGGCATATATTATGCAGAGTATATTCCTGTAGGAGAAAAGCTATTGCAGCTTATCATGCTGGATGTACGCTATAACCGGGATGAACCGCAGACTGATGGTGATGTCTTGGGCGAGCCTCAGTGGGCATGGTTGGAAAATGAATTGAAGCATCCCGCGGACTTGCGACTGATCTCTTCGGGTTTTCAGATTCTGCTCGACGAGCGGGCAGGTTCTGAAACTTGGGCTAAATTCCCTTCCGCCCGGGAGCGTTTGTTCAATCTTATTAGAACCTCCAAGGCTGAAAATGTCATTTTCTACACTGGTGATCAACACTATGGCGAAGTTAACCGTTTGTCTGGCGCCTTGGATTTTGATGCAATAGAGCTGCAATTTGCAGGGATCAATCAGATAGAAGACCCCGAATGGAACCCTTTACGAGTTGCAAATGCAATTACATCTAAGCACAGTTACGCTTTGCTTGACCTCTATTTTTCGGAAAGCAAAAGTGAGGTGCCTCATATACACTTTCAGGTTTTTAACGCGATGACAGACGACAGGGAGATCTCCTACCGGGTCAACCTGCGAGAATTACAGCTAACGCCCGATTTTGACGGGGCGTTTGCCTTTGTAGGTCAGGGGGAAGCTAAATTAGGAAACCCTTACCCAAATCTCAGTTTACGCTACACCACCAATGGTGAAGAGCCAAGTGCAAGTGCCCCGATATATCAACAGCCAATTGTAATGGATAGGACCACTACGGTTAAGGCTCAGTTTTTTACTTCCGAAGGTCAGCCCCGAAGCAAGGTATTTGAGCAAAAATATGAACGCCTGAGCCCAAAAGCGGCTTTAAGTTTAGACCGGGTAAATGAGGGGCTTCGCTATAAATATTACGAAGGTAAATTTGACCGCCTGGATGACTTGATGAAAACCGAGGTAGTAGAGAGCGGGGTGGCAGTCAGCCTCGATCTTGAGAAGCTCGCAAAACAGGAAGACCATTTTGGTCTGGTTTTCGAAGGTTTGATTAAAGTACCTTCATCCGGAGTTTATACTTTCTATACCATTTCTGATGATGGATCCCGACTATACATTGGTGACCAACTGGTAGTAGACAATGACGGCTCCCATAATACGAGGCAGCGTTCTGGGTTAGCCGTATTAGAAAAAGGCTATCACCCTATAAAAATCGAGTACTTTGAAGACTACAGCGGAGAACAACTGGTAGTTAAATGGAAGGAGCAGGGAGGGATGGTGAAGGTGCTCGGGCAAGGAGATTTTTATCACGAGTAAGCTCCCTTTGAAGTGTAAAACATTCACCAGTCCTTCTTCTAGTGGTTTGATTGGCAAGCATAGCGCAGGTAGGAGATTTTGGGTTATTCCAGGGTAGTGAGTGTGCACTAAACTGGGGCTGCGTCAAATACGATCAGTTAAATCAGCTAGCTTAATACAATAGTTAAGCATTAAATTAAAGCCGCTACTACTACTTCTTCATAGGTGTCAATTGCAGGAACTTCAACGGTTAGGTCTTTTGCCATGTCGTCCCAAGCTCGAAGCAGTACCGCGTCTTTATAATACTCGTGCCCTTCGAATATGGCGATTTCTTCGTCATTCATTTTGCCGCCTTGAAGATGGTAGCTCTTTTGTGAAGCCACAGATAAATTTTCATAATAGCCTTCCTTCACTGTGCAGAGATACCGTTTTGCTTCTACGTGCAGCTGGATAGGGTCGAGTACAGCGGCTGGAAATAGACCTCGGAAGTAATCCGCAGCAATCTCTTCGTGCAAGTCGTTTTTCAACGTTGGGTTATTGGCTTCTTCTGGATCGTCCGCAAGAATGTGTCCAATATCGTGAAATAAAGCAGCGGTGATTAGTTCGGCGCTTTTGCCTGCCTTCTTGGCGAGGTAGGCAGCCTGCAAGGCGTGCTCCATTTGGGTAACTTCCTCTTCGTAGTGCTCATCGCCATGAGCTTTCATGTAATCAAATAGTATATGTGCCTTACTGATTTTATTCGAGGAAGCGGAAAGCCGGTTCTTGAGGTTTTGTTCATGCATAATAGTGAAATTATATCGTCTTGTTAATGCTATTTTATAGTGTAAAAGTACTAATTTTTCTTTTGATGAAAAACAAGAGTTGCTACAAATACAGTAGTTCAACGAAATAAAACTCAAAAATTTAATTAGATGAAAATTAGGGCCTACATCAGATCGGGTATTAGGTTGTGCCTGGAAAGAGAAGTAAACCTCTTTTGCAAAAGTAACAGCGCTAATCCAATTGCTTCACACTTACCTTACTTCAATAGCCTGATCCTACTTTGATCGACGTGGCTACCAATATCCCTGCTCCTTATGCACTTTATCAGGATGGAGATGATCTATACATATCCGACCTAGATAATGGAATTTACAAAGTGGATTTAACGGCTTCTATTCCACAAATGGCAGAGCAAATTTTGAGTGGCTTTTCGGTCGCAGGTAGGGTAGTCAAAGATTATGAAATGTTCTTTTCCTGGTTCCTCGGCAGTGTTATTCGTAAGTTTGATTTGACAGAAGAGAACCCAAGCCCTAAAATCGTTATTAGTGGCCTTGATGGACTGGAAGGTAAGGCGCAGTTTACGAAGCCTGTTGTGATCCAGCAATAGCCATTTCTATAGCTAACGGAAAAGCGAAGCCCCTTCGAGGCCTTGATGGAAACTTCAGCGCCTGCTTTGCAAAAAGGCAGGCGCTGTTTTATTTGGTAGAGCCAAAGGATTCCAGCGGAAAAGATTATTCAGGGGCATACAAAATTTGTGTTCATATTCTCTAATACTCCAAAATAAACTTCGACAAATTCTGCCCCTTCTCCAGGTCCAGTTTCTTGCGCAGGCGATAGCGGGCGACCTCCACGCCCCGCTGTGAAATGCTCAGCAGGTTGGCAATCTCCTTGGTGTTGAGGTTGAGCCGCAGCAGGGTGCAAAGCTTTTGCTCGTTGGGCGAGAGGTCGGGGTAGGCCTGTTGCAGGCGGGAGAGGAAATCACCGTGCACCTTATCAAAGTGATACTCGAACTGCTCCCAGTCTTCCTGTAGCTTGAGGTTCGTGTCAATTTCTTTGACGATGCGCTCCAGGGCTTGTTTAGCTTCGGCCCAGCGGCCATTTTCCTTTAGCGACTGCAGTTCCTGCTTGATGGAGTCAATAAACTCGTTTTTGACGACCAGGTTCATGGTGGAGGCGGCGAGCAGGTTGCTGACATGTTGCAGCTCTGTCCGCACCTTTTCCCGTTGCAGCTGGTCTACGGCGTGCTGCTTTTCTGCCTCAATCTGAGAGAGTTTTTGCTGCTCTTTCCGCAATTCCAGCTGTTGCTGTTGTTCCAGCCGGTAGGCTTTGCGCTGATAACGTTTGCGCTGCAGGTTGAAAGTGGTGATCAGGGCGGCGATGCCCAACAGCAAATACAAGAGCTGAGCTACTTTGCTCAGATAAAACGGGGGCGTAACCGTGACCCGAACGGGCTGGCTCGTGATGGTGGCTCCCAGATAGCTGCGGGCCTGGGCCCGGAAAGTGTAAGTGCCGGGCTTCAGGTTGGTGTACTCTTTGCTTGTGGTGCCCGTCCAGGGGCTGAAGCGCTCATCGAATCCCTCCAGGATGTACCGGTATTTGGTGTCGTTCAGATTGGAAAACTGAAAAGCTTCAATGCTGAATTTGATAACTTTAGTACCGGGGCCTACTTCAATGTCAGCGGGGGCTTCGGGTGCCGGCGCAAAAGGGTTCAGCGCATACAATTCCTGCTCTTTGGAAGTGCTGTACACCTGCCGGGCGACTATCGGCTGCTGTACGGTAGGCTGGTCTTCGGCTGCGGGCATGTAGTGCACAAAGCCTTCATTGGCAGAGAACAGGATGCCCTGCCGGATATGCACGGAAGCATGCAGCAGGTCATTGTTCAGGTGGTAGCGCAACTGGTAAAGCGAAGAAGGCTGGTACTGGTAATTGTCCTGACTGACTTTCTCATAAAAACCCACACTGTTATCGCAGAGCAGATGGATATTGTTTTTTTGGTCCTGGGCGACCAAATAAACGGGCTGTTGCTCTGGCCCTTCTGAAAAAAGCTCGGTTGCCGAAATACGGGCGTTTTCCGGGTCAAGGTGGTAAAGCCCTATAGAAGTGGCCAGGTAAAGCTCGTCTTCCACCTGCGAAAGGGCAATTTGCTCCCCGCCCAGCTCCAGCGAGTCTGCGGAAATAGGCGTAGCTGCCACCGATCTCAAGTCCGGCGATAAGGACAAGCGGTAGAGCCCTTTATAGTATTGGCTAACCCAAACGCGCCCCTCGCGGTCTTCCTCAAAAAAGCGGCTCGATAAATTGAATCCTTCCAGCGGATGCACCAGCGATAACACTTGCTGAGGGTTGATTGTAAAAAGATAAAGCCCAAAGTAGCCACCACCTATGGCATAGCCCGGTTGTGAACGCAGTGGTTTTACGCCCCATATGCCGTCTGTGGCGGCAACCTGCCGGGCCTGACCGTTTTCCAGCAGGAACAGCCCCCGGTGGTGGCCTGCGTATAGCCGTCCCCCAACTTCGGAAATGCCATAGGACGGCCCTTCAGTGCCGCTCAGGAACCGGCTCTTTTCTGCTCCTCTGGGAAGAAAGTAAATTCCACTGGAAGTGGTGAAATAAGTGCCTTCATTGGTCTCATAGCCTTCATACCCGCTACCTTGCAAGCCGATATTTTTGCCGATCAGCCGCATAGGCGAATTGATATGGATCAGGGCAATGCCGTTTTGTAGCCCCACCCATAAATTCCCTTCGTAATCCTGATAACTGCGCAGGCAGGCGTTGGTCGCCAGGCCGGCATCGACCGTGATGAGCTCCAGTATCTGAGTCTGTGGATTGAATAAAAACAAACCCGCCGTTTGGGTGGCAATGGCCAGCCGGCGGTCGGAAAGCTGCAGCACATGATTCACATAGGTGCCTTCCAGGGCTTCCTCCAGGATAGGGTAGGGCTGCTCCATTTTCATTGGGGTCCGATATTCCATCTGCCCGGAATTGTAAAATAGCAGATAGCCCTGGTCCTGAGCGATCATGCCCGTGAGCACTCCATTGAGCGCCTCAAACCCGTAGACCGGGCTCAGCCCGTTGTTGCCCACTTCAAACAGCACGCCTTTTTGGGTTTGGGCGAAAAGCTTATTGTTGACCTCAAAGCAACGCTCCAGTCCGTCCTCGTGGCCCAAAACCTGAATCTCCGTGCCATCGTAAACGTAAATGCCCTGAAAGGTGCAGAAGTACGTTTTGCCGCTGATCAGAAAAACATCCCAAACCTCATCAAACTCAGCGTAGGGCTCCGGAACAACTGCCGAAAGGGATTGGTACTGCCAGTTGCCTTCGAAATACCCAAAGTCGCCCTGTGCCCCTACATAAAGTCTGTCGCTGGTTTCGTCAAATGCCAGCGAACGGTTTTTTTTTCCGTTTTTGAAGTTATAGCGCCCCCATTCCTTGCCATTAAAAGACAGGACACAAAGGTTGTTGGCTACAAAGAGCCGCATATCCCGGTTTTGCGCAAAGTCAATATTCTGAATCCCGGCTTTGTAGTCCGCAGGGTAGAAATTCTGAATAGGATAGATGCCTTGAAGCGGTTGAGCGACCAAAACAACGACTGAACACAGGAAAAAGCAACAGATGAATGTCCGGTGAGTAATGAGGAAGAGGATGTGCAGTTTTTGTTTAGGCATAAAGAATTGTTATTCAGGAATTTAATTTGGATATTGTGTAAGTTTTTTGCGATAAAATTATAAAAAGTGAAAGAAATGATGAGTTAAGTTTTTTAAGCTGGAGGTTAAAATACTATTTTTTTGGGTTAACATAGCACTGGTTTTTAGTGTGGAGCTTAGGTTGTTTTTAAATTGTGCATGCTGCCCAAAGCTCCATTTGCCCTAACTAATTAAATCCTTGTTTATGTTAAAAAGATGCTTGACCTTATTATTAATGCCGCTCCTGGCGCTCCCATTGCTCGGGCAGGCAGACGACGTTAGAGTCGTGCAAAGCGATCAGGGCATGAAACTGGTCGTCAATGGTTCCGACTTCATGGTGAATGGTATGAACTGGGACTACATCCCTATCGGGACCAATACCGTGAATGCTGGTTTCTGGGAAAAACCAGATGATATTATCAAGGCCGGGCTGGACGCGGAGATGTCGCTCCTGAAAAATATGAACGTCAATGTGATCCGGCAGTACACCGGCGTGCCGGCCCGGTGGATTCAGTATATTTATGAGAATTACGGCATTTACACCATGCTCAATCATTCCTTTGGCCGGTACGGGCTTACGTTGGATGGTGTCTGGACGCCGGTTACGCTCTATGATAGCCCGAGAACGCAGGAGTTCCTGATGAATGAAGTCACCCAACTGGTGGAAGAATATAAAAATACGCCGGGGCTTCTGCTGTACCTGCTGGGTAATGAAAACAACTACGGCCTCTTCTGGCAGGGAGCCGAAACGGAAGACTTTCCCGATGATCAGGCCAGAATCGACTTTATAGGGGAGTCCCGCGGTCGGCCCATGTACAAGTTGATGAACGAAGCGGCCAAAGCCATGAAAGCCATCGACGCCTCCCACCCAGTAGCCATTTGTAATGGTGATGTGCTCTTTATCGACATCATTGCCGAGGAGTGCAAAGATGTGGACATCTACGGAACGAACACCTACCGGGGCGAGTCCTTCGGTGATATGTTCCAGGTGGTGCAGGACAAGCTGAATAAGCCTATATTGTTTACCGAATTTGGAGCAGATGCTTTCAATGCGATAGAAATGGCCGAAGACCAAAAGATGCAGGCCCATTTTATGGTCGAAAACTGGAAAGAGATTTATGCAAATGCTGCCGGTGTTGGAGGCGTAGGCAACTCTATTGGTGGTTTTACCTTCCAGTTTAGCGATGGATGGTGGAAATTTGGATTTGATGACCGGGAAAATGCAGACCTGCACGACAACAACGCTTCCTGGTCAAACGGCGGATATTACATCGACTACCGGGAAGGCCAAAACAACATGAACGAAGAGTGGTTTGGTATTTGCGCCAAAGGGCCTACCAACGAGCGCGGCTTGTACACGCTTTACCCAAGAGCTGCTTACTATGCCCTGAAGGAAGCGCATCAGCTAAATCCTTACACGGAAGGTACCACAGTCGCTTCGGTCTATGCTTATTTTGACAACATCCAGCTTATGGACGCTGTGCTTAGAGCGCGGGGTGACAAGGCTGCCTTAGGCAATAATCAGAAACTCAGTTTGAGCGGTTTCAGAGCTGAATTTGAGACCTTCAATACCGGTGGTACGTTGCTCACAACGCCTGATGCGCCCGACGCTGCGGTCCAAAATGACCCTAACCTCACGACTTATCCGGATGAATTGGGCTTCGACCATATGCAGTCCTTCTTCTTTGGTGTGGAGGCTAATCCCACTTCAAACCTGAGGGCTACTGCCAATTTTAACCTGGTTGGCAATGTCGCGGATAACCCAATTGATGAAATCTTCTATGAAAATATCGTACGCGACCGTACCGGAAACAGAAGTGACGGCAATTTAAGATTGTACAATGCTGAAGTAGACTGGACCGGAAAGGACTTTGATGCCAGAGCCTTTTACCGGACCGGCCATTACCACTGGCAATATGAAGGGGACTTCTTTGGCCTGTATCCCGAAGCAAACTACGGTCCCAACCTGGATATTTACAATGGTGAAATTCTGGGTATGGAAATTGACGGCAAAAATGAATTCAGTGGACTGAATGTGGCATTTGGCCCTCAGTTGTGGTGGGGTGCTAACCCGGCAGTCCTGGTGAAATACGGCCGTGAAATCAAGCGTTTTAAAGTGACAGGCGTCTTTCACGAAGATATTGACGATGCCCCTGAATTCGTAACCTCTATCGCCGTGCCGCTGCCTAAGACCCGGAGAGCTACCATCCATGTAGAGCGGGAACTTGGACCTCTGGATATAGAAGTAGGCGGCATCTGGGGTGGTTCGCCACTTAATGGGCGAAGCTTCCAGATCGTTCAGGGCGAACCGGGACGATATGAGGTATTTGAGGATCAGATCAACCCCTCAGACAACTGGGGCGGCAAAGCCAAGGTTAAGTTTTCAAAAGGTGCATTCAACTGGTATGCGCAGGGCTCTGTGATGGGGCTTGTCGCCAACGGTGGATTTGATGCAACCCGCACTTTCACAGGCTGGAGACTCAAGGACAGCGGAAGTGGCAATATGAACAACTTCCTGACCGGTTTTACCTACCTGATCGGCAATTTCCAGATTGCACCTAATTTTTTGTGGCAGAAGCCATTGGTTGATCCTATCCCAGGCGATGTTAGCGGGCCCGGGAGGCTTAGGAATATCCTGGATGACCCATTTGCAGTTAGGGACGGCAACCGGGAAACCATTGCCGGAGAGCTGCTGATCACTTTCGACCCTACGCCGGGCACCTGGATGTACGATTGGGACAGTGACCGTTCGGAAGATGCCAAATTCGCAATGAGCGCTGGCTTCGTTTACCGCCACCTGCCGACCTCTATGGATGCGGCCATCGGCTTCCTGGGTAACCGTACTTCTTTTGCCTTCCCGGGAGCTGCACCGGCGCAGGACCTTTGGGAATCCAATATCCGGATGGTCTCCAAAGTCAATCCGGACCTGGGGCTGATTGCCAATATCCTGTTCGGAACCGCTCAGGCCAATGGCGACAGTGACCGCCTGCTCGAGCGCTATGCTATGGACCTGCGCGCCATCTACAAGAAGTATAAGTTCATTTCTCAGGTTAAAATCAATGACTGGGGCCCCTTCGATTACCACCGGGACTTCAACCTCACTTATCCATTGCAATTGATGGTGGACGTGTCCACTACGCTGGGAAAGCCGGACTGGTACATACTGCCGGGCACTCAGCTGGGCGTACGCTGGACCTGGCGTAGCTTAAACGAGTTCTCACCTCGTTACCTGCCCAACCTGACGGCCTCCGAGTTTGCGGAAGAGCCGACCATCAGCCCGGTAGGTTTTGAGAACGGGACCGAATGGGAATTCAGAACTTACCTCCACGTCAACATTGGCAAATAACTGCCATTTTGAAAAAATAAAGCCATGAAGAATATAGTCATGAAACTTAATATCCTACTTTTATTTGGGCTGGTGCTGGTCCTTAGCAATTGCACAAGAGACCTTTCCGAAGAGGCAAAACCGGCTACTTTCCCAGCCAACGGGGATGTCTACATTGACGGGTTTAGCCCGGGCCTGGAATACCTGCCCTTCGGTGACTCTTACTTTGAAGCGTTTTCTGTAGACGAGCAGACCGTATACGAAGGCGAATCCGCCATGCGGTTTGACGTGCCTAATGTCGGGGACCCCGACGGCGCTTATGCCGGTGCCATATTCCCGGACTACGGCGGACGTGACCTTTCCGGTTTCGACGCCCTTACGTTTTGGGCGAAAGCCAGTCAGGCCGCTACCATCAATGAAATTGGTTTTGGACAAGACTTTGGAGAAAATAAGCATGAGGTAACCCTCTTTAACCTGGAGCTGACCACCAACTGGCGGCAGTATACCATCGCCATTCCTGATCCCTCCAAGCTGACGGAGATCGACGGCTTGTTTTGGTATTCTGAAGGCCCGGAAGACGGCGTAGGTTACTCTTTTTGGATTGATGAGCTGAAGTTCGAAAAAACCGGTAAGGTAGCCCAGCAAAGGCCTTTGATTTTTGATGGCACAGATGCCTCGGTTCAAACTTTTGTCGGGGTGGCCGCAGAGCCAGCCGGCCTGAAATTAATCGTTAACCTGGGCAACGGCAGAGACCAAACTCTTACAGTCGCGCCCAGTTACTTTGAATTCACTTCTTCTGACCCCGGCGTCGCTATCGTTGATGAGGCAGGCAATATTGTGGGCGTAAGCCCGGGAGAAGCTGTGATCACTGCTACCTTAGGTGGGGTTGAGGCAGCTGGTTCGGCCAGGGTGACGGTCACTGGTGAGTTTAACGGCGCTCCGACTCCTACGCAAGATCCCGCAGATGTAATATCTATTTTCTCGGATGCGTATACCAATGAACCGGTAGACTATTACAACGGTTACTGGGCTCCCTTCCAGACGACTCAGGGGCAAGATGATATCAATATTGCCGGTGATAACATTATTTTCTACAGAGAACTGAACTTCGTAGGCATACAGTTTCTGGACGATGCCCCAACGATCAACGCCTCCTCCATGACCCATCTCCACATCGACATTCAGCCCAGAGAGCCGGTGGAGCCTGGTGACTATCTGAATATACAGGTTGCTGACGTTGGCCCGGATAATGCATTTGGCACCGGTGATGATTCTTCCGGCGAAATTTCAATTCCTGGTTCCAGTCTGACCGAGGGAGAGTGGTATAGCCTTGATGTGCCGTTTTCGGACCTGGGAGGGCTGACTGGCCGGTCTAATTTAGCGCAGGTCATTTTCGTTTCTGACGCCACTATATCCAGTATCTACGTGGATAATGTCTACTTTTATAATGACGGAGGATCAGGTGGCCCTACCGGCCCAACCATGGCTGCTCCGGCACCAACAGCGGGTGCAGCGGATGTGATTTCCATCTTTAGCGACGCCTATACGAATATCAATTCCAATCTGAACCCGGACTGGGGGCAGGGCACTCAGGTTTCCCAGGTAAGCATTGAGGGAAACAACACCCTGCTATACACCGGGCTGAATTTCCAGGGGCTGGAATTAGAGAGCAGCACCGATGTAAGCGAAATGGAATTCCTGCACATTGATTACTGGACGGAAAATTCTTCCGCTCTGAACGCTTTCCTGATCAGCACCGGGCCTACTGAAACAGCGAGTGCACTGCCCGTGCCGACATCGGGTTGGGCAAGTGTGGATATTCCTGTGGGCGATTTTTCACCTGTGGACCTGGCAGATATTATTCAAATGAAGTTTGATGGCAATGGCGATATCTATCTGGATAATATCTACTTCTACAAATCTTCAGGTGGAGGAGGAGATGAACCTACGGCTGCAGCGCCAACTCCCTCGCAAAACGCAGGGGACGTCATCTCCATGTTTAGCAATGCCTACACCAACGTAGGAGTGGATACCTGGCGGACAGACTGGTCGGCAGCAACTCTGGAAGATGTCCAGGTGGCGGGCAACGATGTGAAGTTGTACACTGCTCTTGACTTTGTCGGTATTGAAACCACCGGCGGTAATCTGATTGATGCTTCTTCCATGACCCACTTCCACGTAGATATTTGGACGCCGAACATGACCACTTTACGGATCAAACTGGTAGACTTTGGTGCCGACGGTGGCTTTGAGGGCGGAGACGACAGCGAGTTTGAGTTAATCTTCGACAATCTCGCTCAGGGGCAATGGGTCTCCTATGATATTCCGCTTTCAGATTTTGAAGGTTTGAGCAGCACAGCAAATCTGGCGCAGCTCATCTTCTCCGGACTGCCCGCTGGCGGTGGCACCCTTTATGTCGACAATGTCTACTACTACCAGCAGTAGTCATTGCAAATGCTAACCAATTAAAAGAAATAAAAATGCAGACACCAATTTATAAAACCCGCAGGCCGGTCATCAACTTCCTGCTTTTACTGGCCCTGGGGCTCTGGTTTACAGCTTGTGAAAACAGCGAGACCCAAACGGTGGTCACCTTCACTGACCTCGCCTTTGAGGATAATTTTGACACAGATGGGCCGGTTGATGAATCTTCCTGGAATTATGAGCTGGGCAACGGCGTCAACAACGGCCTGCCCATAGGCTGGGGCAACAATGAATTGCAGTACTACACCGCCCGCCCGGAAAATATCAAAGTCGAAGGGGGAATGTTGCACATCACCGCGCTCCGGGAAAACTTTGAAGGCGCTGCTTTCACCTCCGCCCGCATCACAACCAAAGGCAAAGTGGAGCAGCGCTACGGCCGTATTGAAGCCCGCATGCAGTTGCCCTGGGGGCAGGGCCTTTGGCCGGCGTTCTGGATGCTGGGCAGCAATATCGATGAAGTGGGCTGGCCGCAGTGCGGTGAAATCGACATCATGGAATACCGAGGGCAGGATCCCTCAACCCTCATTGGCAGCGTACATGGCCCAGGCTATTCTGCCGGAGATGCAGTGAGCAAAGAGTACATTTTGCCTCAGGACCGGTTTGATACGGGCTTCCATATTTTTGGTATTGAGTGGGGCCCGGAGTACATCAATTACTATGTGGATGATGTGCTGTACAATCAGATCACACCTGAAGATGTGGAGGGCGAATGGGTCTTTGACCAGCCGTTTTACATCATCCTGAACCTGGCTGTAGGCGGTAACTTTGTCGGGGCAGTAGGGCCTGATACCGTTTTCCCGCAGACTTTGCTTGTGGACTATGTCCGGGTGTACAACGGGCCTAACTAAAGACATCAATTAACATTTGCTAAAAATAAAGCGTCAACTTTTATGGGAGACCACCAAACCGCTGCTTCCGTTGACATCCAACGGGTGAAAATCAATGGCGAGCCTTACTTCAAAATCTCCAACAGCGATGCCATGCGGCCCTTCTTCATGAGCATCGTCAGCGACTCCAATCACTGGCTTTTTATTGCCAGCAACGGCGGGCTGACGGCGGGCCGCAAAAACTCGGAGTACGCACTGTTCCCTTACTACACCGATGACAAAATCACGGAATCGGCTGAAGTAACGGGCAGCAAGGCGTTGTTCCGGGTGGCGCAAAATGGCGACTCGGTGCTTTGGGAGCCGTTCTCTGTTCGTCAGGAAGGGCAGTACAGGCTGAGCCGCAACCTCTACAAAAATGTATACGGCAATAAAGTACGCTTTGAGGAGGTCAATCACGATCTGGGCCTCACATTCCAGTATGAATGGAGCTCCAGTGACCGCTTTGGCTTTGTACGCCGCTCCGCCCTGATCAACCACACCGAAGCAGCGGTTTCGGTCCACCTGCTGGATGGGATCCAGAATATCCTGCCCTACGGGGTCAACAGTGAGCTGCAAATGCGCTCCAGCAACCTCGTAGATGCCTACAAAAAGAGCGAGTTGGAAAAAGATGCCGGGCTGGGTATCTATGCCCTCAGCGCCATCATCGTGGACCGGGCGGAGCCCAGCGAGGCCCTCAAAGCTAATATCGCCTGGTCGTGCGGATTAGAGTCGCCTACCTACCTGCTGACTTCCCGCCAACTCGATACCTTCCGTAAAGGAAAACCGATTGAGGAGGAAGTCGATATGCGGGCGGAGAAAGGCGCCTATTTCGTTAGTAAGGAGATGGAGCTGCCCGCCAAAGGCACCCAGGAGTGGTTGATCATGGCTGATGTCAACAAAAACCACGCGGACATCGCCCGTATCATGCATGAAATTCAGACCAGCCCAAGCCTGGCCACTGAGATTGAAGAGGACATCCGCAAAGGTACGGAACGGCTTATCTCATTGGATGCTCAGGCCGATGGGCTGCAAATGACAGCGGATGAATTACGGGATGCCCGACACTTCTCCAACGTGCTGTTCAACATCATGCGTGGCGGTATCTTCGATCATCACTACCAGATTGAGAAAGCAGACCTGAGCCTTTACCTGGCGAAAGCCAACAGGACTGTCTTCAAGGCGGCTCATCAGATGCTGTCAGAACTGCCGGATACCTTTCCACTCAGCGAGCTGCGCAAGGCCGCTCAAACTACAGGCAATACCCATCTACTCCGCCTTTGCCTGGAGTACATGCCCCTGAAGTTCAGCCGCCGTCACGGTGACCCCAGCCGCCCCTGGAATAAATTCTCCATCAATACCCGCAGTGAGGTAGATGGCTCGAAGATACTGGACTATGAGGGCAACTGGCGGGACATCTTCCAAAACTGGGAAGCCCTGGCGCATTCTTACCCGCGCTTCGTGGAGAGCATGGTGCACAAATTCCTCAATGCCACCACCTTCGATGGTTACAATCCCTACCGGGTGACCAAGGATGGCTTCGATTGGGAAACCATCGAGCCTGATGATGCCTGGTCCTACATCGGTTACTGGGGCGACCATCAAATCATCTACCTGCTGAAGCTGCTGGAATTCTGGGAAAAGCAGTCGCCGGGCGACCTGCAGCACTACTTTAGCGAAGACCTCTTCGTTTACGCGAATGTGCCCTACAAAATCAAGCCCTTCGAGAAAATCCTGGAAGACTCCAAGGATACCATAGAGTTTGATCATGAAGCAGATGAGTCAATCCGGCAGAAAAGAGATCAGATGGGGGCCGATGGTGCACTGCTTACCGATCAGAGCGGGCAGATTTATCAGGTGAACTTCATTGAAAAAATGTTAGCGGCCCTGCTTGCCAAAATGTCCAACTTCATTCCCGAAGGAGGCATCTGGATGAACACCCAGCGCCCGGAGTGGAATGATGCCAATAATGCATTAGTAGGTAACGGTGTGTCAATGGTGACGCTTTACTACATGCGCCGTTTCCTGCAGTTTTTTGATGATCTGTTTGCACAGTCAGAAGCCCAGTCAGTCAATGTATCGGCTGAGTTGCTGGACTGCTTCGACGGGATTGCCAAAGCACTGGACTCGAATGAAAAACTGTTATCCGGCACCTTCAGCGATAAAGACCGGATGACCGTGCTGCAGGGGCTGGGTCAGGCTGCGAGCCGTTACCGGGCCAAGATATACGATCATGGTTTTTCCGGGCAAAAGCACGAGCTGAAGCTGGAAGACCTCAAAACGTTTGTCCGTCTCAGCCTACGTTACCTGGACCACTCCGTAAAGGCAAATGAGCGAAAGGATGGGCTCTATCATGCCTACAACCTCATGGCCGTTGAAGAAGATGGTGGCGTGTCCATCGAATACCTGGATGAAATGCTCGAAGGGCAGGTGGCGGTGCTCAGTGCAGGCTCCTTGTCTTCAGAGGAGGCGCTGCGGGTCCTGGATGCACTGAAAAGCAGTGCCCTCTTCCGACCGGATCAGTACAGCTATATTTTGTACCCCAACAAGGACCTCGGTCGTTTTATGGCCAAAAACAACATTCCCGCCAAAATGGTAGAAGCGTCTAAGCTCCTTCAAAAGCTGGTGGCAGACGGCAATGCTCAAATCCTTTATCAGGATGTCAAAGGTGCTTATCACTTCAACGGCAATTTCAAAAACGCCAACGATCTAAAGGTGGCCCTGGATGCCCTTGCGGATACCGAATACGCTGACCTGGCGCAGGCCGAGCGCAAGTCTGTGCTCCAAACCTTCGAAAAAGTCTTCAACCACAAAGCCTTTACCGGCCGGTCGGGCACCTTCTTCGGGTACGAAGGGTTGGGCTCTATCTACTGGCATATGGTTTCCAAGCTGCAGCTGGCGGTACAGGAATGCTGCCTGAAGGCCATCCGCGAGGGGGCAAGCCCGAAAGTGGTTGGCCGTTTGCTGGAGCATTACTACGAAATTAACGAGGGCATAGGCGTACACAAATCGCCGGACCTCTACGGGGCCTTTCCTACTGACCCGTACTCGCATACACCGGCGGGCAAAGGGGCACAGCAGCCAGGCATGACCGGGCAGGTGAAGGAGGATATCCTGAGCCGCTTTGGTGAACTGGGCGTCTTTTTTGAAAAGGGGCAATTGCATTTCGACCCCTGTCTGCTCCGTAAGGAAGAGTTCCTGCAGCGGCCACGCACTTTTACCTTCCGCGATGTGGCAGGGGAGGAGCAACAGGCAGAGCTGGGCGAAGGCACGCTGGCTTTCACCATCTGTCAGGTGCCGGTGCTCTATCAATTGAGAGATGCAGCCGGGATTATGGTGGTCGGCAGTGATGGTACTGTTCATACCTCAGAGGAAACCGCTTTAAGTCCTGATTTGAGTAAGGAAGTGTTCGAACGAAGCGGTAGGGTGGCCCGGATTGTCGTGTCGCTGAACCCTAAAGATTTGAAATAGCTATGCGAAATTCAAAAAACCATCCCTTGAGTACTTTGATGCTGGCCATACTGCTGGGTGTAGCCGTGGTTATTTTCCTTTCCTTTGGCTGCAGCCCATCTACAGAAAAGGCATCGGCGACGCCAAGTGAAAAACCAAATGAAGTGACCGCTGCTGACATCCTTGGCGACCCGGCTTACCGGGCCATTTCCTACGGGGGCTACCGTGCCAACAGCCGGGAGGTACAGCCCACGATACCTCAGCTGAAGGCGGACATGCTTTTGCTACAGGCTATGGGCATCAAGGTGCTAAGGACCTATAACACCCATCTGGCACAAGCCTCCAATCTCCTTGCCGCCATCCGCGAGCTGAAAAGCGAAGATCCTGGCTTCGAGATGTACGTTATGCTGGGCGCCTGGATCAACTGCAAAGGTGCTTTTACCGCTAATCCGGACCACAGTGCCGAAGATGCAGAAGCCAACGCTGCCGAAATCGCGCGTGCAGTGGAAATGGCGAAAGCCTACCCTGATATCGTCAAAGTTATTGCGGTGGGCAACGAAGCTATGGTGAAATGGGCCGCCAGCTATTTTGTACAACCAGGGGTGATCCTCAAATGGGTCAACCACCTACAGGGGCTGAAAGCTAATGGCGAACTGCCCGAAAGCCTCTGGATTACCAGTTCAGACAATTTTGCGTCCTGGGGCGGTGGCGGTGCAGAGTATCATGTAGAGGACCTGGAGCAGTTGCTGCGGGCAGTAGACTTTGTATCCCTGCACACTTATCCTATGCATGATACCCACTACAATCCGGACTTTTGGGGGGTAACGGAAGCCGAGGCTGAGCTGCCCAAAACCGAACAGATTGAAGCTGCAATGGAGCGTGCTTTGGAATACGCGCAGCAGCAATACGCGCAAACCGCCGCTTACATCACCGGACTGGGCATCGAAAAGCCCATCCATATTGGGGAGACGGGCTGGGCGACCGCTTCCAACAGCTTCTACGGACCAGGCGGCTCGAAAGCGACCGATGAGTACAAATCTGCTATTTACCACAAGCGTATGCGAGAGTGGACAGACGAAGATGGCATCAGCTGCTTCTACTTTGAGGCGTTTGATGAAAACTGGAAAGACGCTGGAAACCCGGGCGGCTCCGAGAACCACTTCGGGCTCTTCACGATCGATGGCAAAGCCAAGTATGCCCTTTGGGACCTGGTGGATGCCGGGGTATTTAAAGGTTTAGGGCGCGGCGGCCAGCCGGTAACTAAAACCTTGGATGGGGACGAAGCGGCCCTTCTGGAATCAGTAGCTGCGCCTCCGCTCATGGAGGAATCGCCCGCAAATTAGATCAGACCAAAACAGCTTTTTAGCTAAAACCTATGACAAAATCTATTCACATATCCTTCTGTCTGATGGTCTTGATGATGCTTGCCGCCTGTCAATCCGGGGAACCACTACCGGTGGAAGTCTACGAAACCTCTGCCGGTGGCCATCAGCTTACGCCCTTGTCGGATTTCGCCCAGGCTGAAAATCCCATCGTGATAAAGCTGCGGCCTGAGGAAACCTATCAGACGATCACGGGCTTTGGCGGCTCCTTTACCGAAGCATCCGCTTACCTGCTCAATCAGCTCAGCGCTGAGAACCGCAGCAAAATTATTAATGCTTACTTCGGAACGGAAGGCGCAAGGTACTCCCTGACCCGTACGCACATGAACTCCTGTGACTTCTCCCTGGGGCACTATTCTTATGCTCCGGTGGAAGGCGATACCGCCCTGCAGCATTTTACCATAAAAGAAGACCGCGAAGACATCATCCCCATGATCAAGGATGCGATGGCTGCCTCGGAAGAGGGCTTCAAAATCATCGCTTCGCCCTGGACAGCCCCGCCCTGGATGAAAGACAACAACGACTGGATGGGGGGAAAGCTGCAGCCCCAATACTATGATACCTGGGCGCTGTTTTTCTCCAAATACCTTGACGCATATCAGGCAGAGGGCATCGATATCTGGGCATTTACGGTGGAGAACGAGCCACTGGGCAATGACAGTAACTGGGAGAGCATGCACTTCAGCCCGGAGGAGATGACGGCCTTTGTGCAAAACCACCTCGGCCCCCGCTTAGAGGCGGACGGGCATAGTGCAAAAATTTTGGGCTACGATCAGAACCGAGAACACCTCAAAGAATGGGTGGATGACATGTACCAAAACGAAGCCACTTCCAAATATTTTGACGGCACAGCAATTCACTGGTACGCCAGCACCTATGAGGTTTTTCCGGAGGAATTGCAGTACGCTCACAAAAAAGCACCCGGGAAGCACCTCATTCAGACCGAAGCTTGCGTGGATGCGGAAGTGCCCAAATGGAAAAACGACGACTGGTACTGGTCCAAAGAAGCGACGGATTGGGGCTGGGACTGGGCACCGGAAGACCAAAAGCACCTGCACCCGAAGTATGTGCCGGTCTACCGTTACGCCCGCGATATCATTGGCTGCCTGAACAACTGGGTAGACGGCTGGGTGGACTGGAATATGGTGCTCAACCGGCAGGGCGGCCCGAACTGGTTCAAGAACTGGTGCGTGGCTCCGGTTATCGTTGACCCCGAGCAAGATGAGGTCTATTTTACGCCACTTTACCACACCATGGCGCATTTTAGTAAATTTATACGCCCCGGCGCTACCCGCATCGGATTTGATAACCCAGATGATGAAATGATGGTAACAGCCGCTAAGAACCCGGATGGCTCTGTCGCAGTCGTCATTTTCAATCCCACCGAACGAGAGAAAAGCCTGGCCATCGAATTAAGCGGGCAGTCCGCCCAGCTATCCGTCAGCAGGCAAGCTATTCAGACTATAGTCATCAAACCATAAATAAAACCAGCGATGAGTACTACAGCTAAACATAAAGTGCCCTTTGGGCAAAAAGTAGCCTTTGGAATGGGCATGCTTGCCAATCAAATGTTCCCGGCCGTACTGGGGATTTTTATGGTGGTCCTGGTACAAAACCTGGGTTTTCCAGGCTGGATGTGGGGCGTGATTTATTTCTTCCCGCGGATTTTTGACTCCTTTACAGACCCGATTATGGGCTTCATTTCGGACAATACGAAATCTAAATGGGGCCGGCGCAGGCAGTATGTGATGGCTGGTGCGGTTATCATGGGCGTGGCTTTTGTAGCGATGTGGCAGCTCTACAAAACGGACCCGGCGACAGGGGAGCTGATATCCCTCAACTACAACTTCACCTACTTCATGATCTGGTCCTTTGTTTTCTACCTTGGGCTAACCATTTTTAGTGTGCCTTATGTAGCCATGGGGTATGAAATGAGCGACGACTTTCACGAGCGAACCAACATTATGGCTACCGCGCAGTGGATTGGGCAGTGGGCCTGGGTGATCGCGCCCTGGTTTTGGGTCATCATGTATGATAATGGCCCCGATGGGTGGTTCCCGGACGCAGAAACAGCTACCCGAACCCTTGCCCTTTGGGTGGGCATCATTTTGATGTTCGTGGCCATGATGCCGGCCATCTTCATTAAAAGTGAATCCACTCTGGAGAAGGATTATTCTCCGATGACACTCAAAAATATTGGCGGGAGTTTCAATGAGATCATTCTCGGTTTTAAGGAAGCGCTGAAGATCAAGCCGTTCCGGAAGCTTTGTATTTCCACCTTCTTCATTTTCAATGCCTTCAATACCGTAGCCACTTTTACCTTTTTTATCATCGTCTATCACCTGTTCAACGGGGATGCTGATGCTGCGAATGCAGGGTTTTGGCCCACGCTTTTCGGTAGCCTGGGGGCGATTTCCACCACCTTTATTGTCATCCCGATTGTAGCCTGGCTGTCGCGCAAAATAGGCAAGAAGCAAGCCTTTATCTTATCACAGGGTATTTCAATTATCGGTTATGTGATGCTGTGGTTCCTGCTGGTGCCGGGCAAGCCTTACCTGTTCATTTTTGCGCTGCCTTTCTTCTCCTTTGGTATCGGTAGCCTGTTCACCCTGATGATGTCCATGACTTCGGATGTAATCGACCTGGACGAATTGAATACCGGCAAGCGGCGGGAAGGTATTTTTGGTGCCATTTACTGGTGGATGGTAAAGTTTGGTTTTGCCATTGCCGGTGGTTTGAGTGGGGTGATTTTGTCCATTGTCGGGTTTCAGGAAGGCATTCCGGGGACGGATCAGCCTGAGGCCATTACCGGGCTGCGGATATTTTTCTCCGGCCTGCCTATTGTAGGAACCCTGATTGCGATGTGGGTCATGCGCGACTATGACGTAACGGAAGAAAAGGCATTGGAAGTCCGTGCCGCTATTGACCGCAAAAAAATGGCAAAGGGAAGCTCCTCCGCCTACATGCCCGGCAAATTGCTGGCCCTTAAAGAGGGCTTGCTCCTCAATGGGGTAGTCGGATTAGACTTTGCCGGAAAATCCACTGGTGAAATCCGCGCCCTCTTTACGGAAAAGCTCAATAGCCACCTGCACGGGCTATGCTTCAGCCCTTATGTGGAAGGCCAGGCTGCCGGTGATATCCTATCGAAAGAACAGATCCGGCGGCGTATGGAAATCATTATGCCGCATACCGAATGGATCCGATCGTTCTCTTGTACAGAAGGCAATGAACTGATCCCCCGAATTGCCCATGAGAAAGGCCTGAAGACAATGGTGGGGGCCTGGATCAGCGAAGACAAAGAACGGAATGAAGCCGAGATCAACGCCCTGGTAAGGTTGGCCAAAGAAGGCTTGGTCGATATTGCAGCTGTTGGTAATGAAGTGCTGCTGCGCAATGAGCTTACGGAGCAGGAAATCATTGGTTACATTGAGCGAGTGAAGGCGCAGCTTCCAGAAGGCATACCGGTAGGCTATGTGGATGCCTACTATCAGTTCCTGGAGCGCCCTGAACTGGTTAATGCCTGTGATATCATCCCGATCAACTGTTACCCCTTCTGGGAAGGCGCGGACAATGGCCATGCCTTGTTGTTCCTGCAGCAGATGTACGCGCTGGCCACAGAAGCCGGGCAGGGCAAAAAAGTGATCGTCGCCGAAACTGGCTGGCCCAGCGCCGGGCAGAGTGTGGAAGCGGCAGAGCCATCCGCTGAAAATGCCATGAAGTATTTTATCAATGCTCAGGACTGGGCAAAAGCCAACGGCATTGAGATGTTTTACTTTTCCTCCTTCGATGAGTCCTGGAAAGTGGTCCACGAAGGTGAGGTGGGTACCCGCTGGGGGCTTTGGGATAAGCATGAGCAGCCCAAGTTTGAATCACAAAACGTAAAAACCAACTAACAATATGTCACTACGGGTAGAACGACTGGACAGCCTGAAAGGCTTCGATTATTCCGGCAAAGGCGCGGATGATTTCCGGCAGCTTTTTCAAAATGTGCTGGGCAGCGGCCTGCATGGCTTGTGCTACAGTGCCTACGATGAAGGTCAAAAGCCAGGCGCTATTCTGACCAAAGCGCAGATTAGAAGGCGTATGGGTATCATTGCGCCCTACATCAAATGGGTGCGGAGCTTTTCTTGCGTTGAGGGCAATGAACTGGTGGCTGAGGTCGCCCGAGAGATGGGCATCAAAACCCTGGTCGGTGCCTGGCTGGGCGATGACAAAGACCTGAATGAGCAGGAAATTGAAGGGCTGATCCGTCAGGCGAAAGCCGGCTACGTGGATATTGCTGCTGTAGGCAATGAGGTGATGTACCGGGGCGACCTGACCGAAGGAGAACTGCTGGAGTACATCGCCCGGGTACGGGAAGCCCTGCCCGGAGATATTCCGGTGGGCTATGTGGATGCTTATTATGAATTCAGCGCACGGCCACAGATTACTGCTGCCTGTGATGTCATTTTGGCTAATTGCTACCCTTATTGGGAGGGTTGCCACATTGACTATAGCCTGATGCATGCTAAGCAAATGTACTACCAAGCTTTGCATGCCGGGCAGGGCAAAAAGGTGATCATTACAGAAACCGGCTGGCCTAGTCAGGGCACAGCACTCAATGATGCAGAGCCTGCTCACCACAATGCGCTGCGCTACTTTCTCAATATTCAGCAGTGGGCCCGGCAGGACAATATCGAGGTCTTCTATTTCTCCTCCTTCGATGAATCCTGGAAAGTGGGGGCAGAAGGAGATGTTGGGGCCTACTGGGGCCTGTGGGATAAAAGTGAAAAGCTGAAATTCTAAAGATTGATGGAGCACAACAACCGTTTGCCTTTTCCGTACGGCCGGGCAATTTGCTACTCGGGGTTTCGGGAAGGGCAACACCCGGGTGGTGAATACCCTGCCTATGAGCAGGTAAGAGAAGATTTGCTGATGTTGCAGGGGCATTGGAAGTACCTGCGTTTGTACGATTGCGACCCGCATGCAGAGACCGTTTTGCAGGTCATTCAACAGGAAAAACTGGACTTCAAAGTCATGCAGGGCGCCTACATCGAGGCGGAAATGAACAACTACGGCTGCCCCTGGGGCGGTGGGGTGTATTCGGAAGAACAGCTGGAAGCCAACAAAGCTAAAAACGACGCGCAGATCGATAAACTCATCAAATGGGCCAATGCCTACCCGGACATCATCTGCTGCACTTCAGCCGGGAATGAAGCCTGTGTGGACTGGACCGACCATTATGTTCCGGTGGGGCGGGTTATTGCTTTTGTGCGCCGCCTCAAGGCTGCTACTCAACAGCCCGTCACCTTTTGTGAAAACTATGTGCCCTGGATGCACAAACTGCGCCCGCTGGCACAGGAGGTTGACTTCATCTCCATTCACACTTATCCGGTATGGGAGTATAAGCACATCCATGAATCCCTGGAGTACACCAGGGAAAATTATTACGGTGTAGCTGACCTTTATCCGGATACGCCGGTCGTCATTACCGAAGCTGGCTGGACGACCCGCTCCAATGGTCAGGGCATAGACCCCGGCCATGTCAATGAAACCCTGCAAAAGACCTATTACGATGACCTGATGGGCTGGACGGATGCAGAAGAAATCCTCACCTTCGTCTTCGAAGCCTTCGACGAGCCCTGGAAAGGCTCACCGGACCCTATGGAGCCGGAGAAACATTGGGGCTTGTTCCGGGTGGACCGGTCGCCTAAGCTGGTGGTGCAAGGCCTGCTGGCTGGCCGATGAAAAAGGGGCTGGACTGGCCCTTTGAAATCGAACACACGGCAAAAGCACAGGTTGGAATAGTTAATGACCAGAATAAAACTATCGAAAACCTTTTTGCTGATTGCCTTCCTGGTAGCTTGTACACTGGGGGTCGGGGTGTTTTATGTTTTACCCTCCTGGGTGGAGCACAAAATTCAGCAGGCTGCCGGGAACAGTCAGGTTGCCCTTTCCTATGACAAAATGGAAGTCAGCATCATTCGGCGGCAGGTGTCCTGTTTTGGAATGGAGGTGCAGGGCGATTTGCAGACCGCATCAGGGACCTTGGCCTTTCAGCATCAGGCCAAAGCCCTGCATGTCCGCCAAATCCGATGGCTGAAATTGCTTCGTTCCACCTTTCATGTTTCGGAGGTGCATTGGGAGGCTCCACAGATAAACTTGGAAAGGGACACTTCCGGCAAGGTCAGGGCAGATACGGCTTCCGGGCAATCTGGCAAACAATTCCGCTTTGAAATCGGCCGGCTTTACGCACAAAACGGGCAGTTTATTTACACCAATGCCCAAGACACCACCGCCCGGGCAACCATAGATACCTTTTCCCTAGCTATTGGTGGGATCGCTTATCAGTCAGGGGAGGGATTTTCGTCAAAGGTGGCTGACTACCTCTCCTTCAACTTCCGGAGTTGTACAATGCCGGACCGCGCGTCTTTGCACCAAATTTCCCTGGAGCAGCTCTCTGGGGATAGCCGTGACAGTACGCTAAGCATCAAAGCCCTATCTGTTCAATCTTTACATGATGCCAATGATTTCGCCCGGCAAATGGACCACCGGAAGGGGCGATACGCGCTGCAATTGCCGGCGCTACAGGTGGAAGGGCTGGGCTATAAAGCACTACTGCGAGATAGCCTCCACGCCCGCTCACTTGCACTGGAATCTCCTCAGCTGCGCGTGGTGATGGACAAGCGGGTGCCACACGATTCCTCCCGTCAGAAGTCTTTGCCGCATACCTGGCTGTCAGACTTGGGCAGGAACGTGAGGGTTGACGAAATCCGGCTAAGGCAGGCGGACATACAATATGCAGAGCTTTATGCGGGCCACGATGAACTTGGAACTGTAGACTTTAAAAACCTCAACGCAAGCATCCATACAGTAGGGAACGATGCAGATTTAAGCCCCATAACCCTTGAAGTAGAATGCTCGTTTTACGGAGAAGCGCCTCTTTATTTATCAGCACAGTTCCCCATTAACGATCCCGGCGCGCCCTTTCGGTACAATGCCCGGCTGGAACAGTTCCCGTTGCCCAGAGCGAATGCCATTCTGGCGGAGGCAGCAGGCTTTCGTTTTAAAAGCGGTATGGTCGATGAGCTTACCCTGAACGCTGTGGCTAATGCACAGCAGGTAGAAGGAGAAATGCGGTTTTTTTATAAAGACCTGGATATTCAGTACCTCGACAGCGATTCCAAACTGGTGAAAAAAATACTGAATGGGGTGGTGGAAGGGTTAGCATTCCCTCAGCAAAACCTGGCGGACGAAAAGCACCGTTTGGGAAAAATTCATGCTGACCGTGACGACAGCCGCTCTGTTTTTCATTATTTATGGCAGTCTGCTTTGTCGGGCATCAAATCTACCATACTGCCCAACCTGGTTTTGCCCGAGGCGTTAAAACATACCAAGGTTGAGCCGGAGGAGGACGGCTTGAGGCACTAGTGTTTGCGCGCCATATTCCACCTCAGTTTTTTGTCTTATCTTCAGCGGGCAACCAATACGATGCCTCAATGCTACGATTCAGAACCACAATGCTTGCTGCCCTGATCAGCTTCCTGGCTGCTGCCAGTGTTTTTGCACAAACCAAGCCTGTATTCAAGGATGGCGAAGCTCAGATTGTGCCCGCCTTCGAAAATCCAGACGAATGGATACGCCACGACCTCTGGGTGGAAACCACCTTCGACACCGATGGCGATGATAAGCCGGACCGTATGCACGTCGCTGTGACCCGCCCAAAGCAAACGGAAACGGAAGGGTTGAAACTGCCTGTCGTTTACGTATCCAGCCCCTATTTTGCCGGTGTAGCGCCGGATGTGGAGGGCTTGTTCTGGAATGTGCGGCATGAGCTGGGGGAGATAGGCCCGGAGCGGGCACACCCTGAGGTGGAAATGCGCGTGGACCGCCCCATTATCTCCAATTCCCATATCCGTACCTGGGTGCCGAGGGGGTATATTGTCGTGCATTCTTCCTCTCCAGGCACGGGCTTGTCGCAGGGCGCGCCCACGGTTGGGGGCGACAATGAGTCTTTAGCGCCCAAAGCAGTCATCGACTGGCTCAATGGACGGGCAAAAGGTTACACTACGCCTGATGGCGATGAAGAAGTGGACGCTTACTGGTCGACGGGCAAAGTGGGCATGACCGGGACTTCCTACAACGGGACCCTCCCTCTGGCCGCTGCCACCACCGGCGTGGATGGGTTGGAGGCCATCATTCCCATTGCGCCCAATACCTCTTACTACCACTACTATCGCAGCAATGGGCTGGTGCGTTCTCCGGGGGGATACCTGGGGGAAGATATAGACGTGCTCTACGATTTCATCCACAGCGGTAGTCCGGAGAAGCGGGCCTACAACAACGCCACCGTGCGCGATCAGGAAATGAAAGCAGGCATGGACCGTCAAACCGGGGATTACAATGACTTTTGGGCGGGCCGCGACTACCTCAATGACATGGAGCCGATGAAAGCTGCCCTACTGATGTCCCATGGCTTCAACGACTGGAATGTCATGCCGGAGCATAGCTACCGCATTTATAAAGCAGCCAAAGAGAAAGGGCTGCCTGCACAGATTTACTACCATCAGGCCGGGCACGGCGGCCCACCACCCATGCGGATCATGAACCGTTGGTTTACCCGCTACCTGCATGGCGTTGACAATGGGGTAGAGGACGACCCCGTGGCCTGGATTGTCAGAGAGGAGGATGAAAACAGCAACCCCACGCCCTACGAGGATTATCCGAATCCGGCAGCGGAAGCCGTCACCTTTTACCTGAAGGGTGGCGCACCGGGACAGGGGGCACTGCTATTACAGCCCGCCAAAAAGCCCGGACAGGAAACGCTGACCGACAACTTCTCCTTTGATGGCAAAGCCCTGGCACAAGCCGAGTACACCAACCACCGGCTGATGTACGTCACGCCGGAGCTGAAAGAAGACCTGCATATTTCCGGAGTCCCCCGCGTGACCATCCGCCTGGCGAGCAGTAAGCCCGCAGCGAACTTGTCCGTATGGCTGGTCTCCCTGCCCTGGGAGGAAGGCCGCCGCACCAAAATCACCGACAACATCATCACCCGCGGCTGGGCAGACCCGCAGAACCACGCCTCCATTCGAGAAAGCGAGCCCCTGAACCCCGGGCGGTACTATACCGTTTCCTTTGATCTTCAACCGGATGATCAGGTTATTCCCGCTGGTCAACAGATTGGGTTGATGATTTTCTCCTCCGACCGGGATTTTACGCTTTGGCCAGACCCTGGTACCGAGCTGACCGTAGACCTGGAAAAGACGAAGCTGGTGCTACCGGTTGTGGGCGGCGAAGCGCAGGTTAGGAAGGGAATGGGGGAGGAGTAACTTTGGCAGCTTCCTGAAAAGCGTTGACCATTTATTTTGCAATGTCCGAAAAGGGTTGTTGAAACCATTTTCCACACGTTAGTTGTTACTTTTGTATAAAATACCAGATAAACATGGTTGACTGGAAAGAGCATATTCATTCAGACCCCGAGGTTTTGTTAGGTAAACCCATCATAAAAGGGACGAGAATTTCAGTAGAATTGATACTTGAGTTGTATTCCAACGGGTGGACTACAGATGATATCCTGGAAAGCTATCCTACTCTTGAGTTGGAAAACATTCTTGCTACCTTTTCTTATTTAAAAGATTGTATACAACAAGAGTTGTTTTTTCCAATAAAGCAAGCTAGTTAGAATGAAATTCCTGGCAAATGAAAACTACCCTAAACCTAGTATAGTTTTTTTGAGAAATAAAGGTTTCGAGGTGAAAAGTATTCAGGAAGGTTATGGTGGTATTCCCGATGAAGAAGTTGTTGCAATAGCAGAACAGGAAGGACGAATTATTTTAACTTTTGACAGTGACTATGGGGAGCTTTTGTTTAAATATCAAAGGGTAACACCCCCATCAGTAGTGTATTTCAGATTTAAAGGCAGGTCACCAAGTGAATCTGGTAGTATGCTTTTTGAGTTGCTAAAAGCGAATCTTGAAATTGAAGGCTATTTTACAGTTATTGAAGAAACAGGGATTAGACAGAGGAGACTCTCCGGATAGTTTACTTCTTCGAACTTGGTGTATAACTAAAGCCAATGAATTATAGTGTCTTGTAGCCTTATAGAAAAACAGGCGCACCGAGCTTTTTTTGGTGCTATTTTGGTGCCAAATCTGGTTTTACTGCTTAGCTTAATTTCAGTGCTGTGGAATGAGCCGGGGTGGCTGTACTATCACATTGCTTATTGGCTTTTCTTTTGGGTGCCAGGTATCTATTGTTTATCTTGGTTGTACGCCTTTATTGTAGTTCTTTTATGGGTGAATTTGTTTAAGTTAACATTTAGTATCAGGCATCTGGCATGGCTTTGTTTATTCAATGTTGGAATAGCTATCTGCAGTTCTGTTCTTTTAGCTGGAGGAATAGAAAAAATATTAGAACTGCCTTTTGATTACGAATTTGTAATGTTTGTCTTTTTGCTGAGCCTGGTTGTTTTTTCAATAAGTTGGTTCATGATCGGGGGATGGGGTGTCATGAAGAAATGGTGGGGTCGGTTAACTGACTTTTGGAATGAACCATGGTAAGCGTTCCTTTGACGATGGTTATTATTAATCTTGAAAAAAGCTGGGCACTTTATGATCGTGAAAAACGTTTTTTTTTGGATTAAAAAATACCACAGATGACCATTACCATTCAGACAGCCGACAAAGAAGCTTTAGCGAAGGTGCTGAATTTACTTAAGACTTTAGGTATTAATAGTGTGAATGTTCAGCTTGAGCCCTCAACAGCCTCGGAGAGTTACATTAAGGGAGATAAAAGCATTGACCCTACCTCTTTATTTGGCATATGGAGTAAACACCCCAAGACTTTAGAACAGGTTCGTGCCACTGCATAAATTAAAGAACACTTGGGGCTATGATCCATCGTTTGCGATTTACCTCCGATGCTTTAGAAGATATTGAGCGGCATAAAAAAGCTGGAGACAAATAGCCAAATAGCATCAGGCGGCTGTAGCTCACCCACAGCCGCCTGATACATTCCTACAGCTCCGAAGCCTCCTCTTCCTGAATCTGCTCAATCAGGTAACGCAGGCTGTTCATTTCTTTTTCTTCCAGGTCTACGCGGAACTGCACGCCCTCGCGGGTGGCCCCGGCACGCACGTCTTCAATGCGCCTGAGGTCATCATCCCATTTGGACAGGGCTGAAGGTGTTCCGATAGCCGTGAAGATCTGCTCCATCATTACCTCGCCCATAGCATCGGCGACCATGCCCGTCAGGCCGGTGTCGCCGCTTTCCACCTGCTTCAGTAAGTCAGGGTTGCTGGCGAGGTACAATAGGTCGTCCTGAATCAGAATCTGCCCGTCGATGTCAATGCCTTGCGATTGCCCGGTGGAGTCAGCTGGTGCGCCTTTCTTGAACTTCAGGAAGCGGAAACGCCGGTCGGATAACTGATCAAGGCTGCCTTCCGCCGCCGCCGCATTCAGGTTATTGAGGAAACGGTCTTCGTCTTTGAGTTTGGCAGCGAAAATGATATTCAGCTCATCGTAGGCGGCAAGCATGATGTCCCCATCGAGTTCATCAATCAGGCCTTCCACATCAAAGCCAACTGCGGCAAGGCTTTTTTCTGCTAAATCTTTGGTGTACTTCTCGATCAGCAGCTGGTTCAGACCGGTGATGTCGAAAGCAGCGGTGAGCATAAACATAGGCGTACCGGCGGGTGCTAAGGCTGCGAAGTCGGTTGTCACTTCGTCCTTAAAGAGCATGCTGAGGTCATTTTTAATCTGCCCCTGCAGGTCGAGTGCCACTTCACTGTTCACATAGCCTTTCTCGAAGGTCAGGGTGTGCGCCATATGCTGCCCCTGCAAGTCTTTCTCGCTGTAGTTGAGCAGGGCGCCTCCCGATTTGATTTTTTCAGAGCGCAGGATGAAGTCGCTGGACAGCCAGTTCAGCAGGTCGTAATCGCCATTCAGGTGCTTGCGCAGGCTGGTATTCTGAGCTATGGATGCTTTAGAGGAGTTATCGAGGAGGCCCTTCAGGCGGCCCTGAACATCATCCTTGTTTCGAGATACGGCCAGTAGGGCGACCTCTCCGTTCCAGGCCATGGCCCCATCGTCGGGCGTGGCGGCATAGTTGAAGGGCTGACTGGCGGGCAATGCCTTGATTTCGGTGCTTCGGATCATACGCCCGAAAGCAGCGGTGTCGCTCAGTGAGGCAGAGAACACCATCAGGGGCTCATCCGTATCGCTTAGCAGGGTGGACAGGTAGACGTTCTGGCTCAGGTCTACGCCTGATTGCTCAGGATTGGCTACGATGGCGGCCAGGGTGGGGTTGTCTTCGGCAATGTCGGACACCATCTTCTGAAAGCCTGGCGTTTGCACCAGCGTAGGGTAATCCGCCTTATCCATCAGTTGTTGCAAATTGAAGGTGCTGACGGAAGCGGCGTGGGCGGGAATATAAGCCAGGCTATCGGTTGGAACGGGGTCTTTCTGGCAGCTACTTAGGCTGATGACAAGTGCAGCCACCAGGCCGAAAGTGATAAGTCGGAGCAATTTCATAACGTGATGTCGTTGATTAATGCTCCAAAACTAATCCTTCAGGCCCTTGAAAGCCAGATGCATAGATTAAGCTGGGTGAAATTTCGATAAAAGCGCTCCCTTACATCATTCCCGGCACCACTTCCTGATCTTGCCCGCTTTCCCGGTCAGCCTGCCGTTTGATATAGTAATAGGTTTCCATCTGAGACCGGATCGCCAAATCTGACCCATCCTTGCGGTAATGGTTGGAAGAGGCGGCGTCGATCACCCGGGCCTTCACGTTGTCACTCATCTGAATGGTCATGAAGTCCTTGATCTGATTGCGGATGTGGGGCGCGTAAATCGGAAAAGCAGTCTCCACCCGGTAGCTGAGGTTGCGCGACATCCAGTCAGCGGAGGACAGGTAGATCAGCTCCTCGCCTCCGTGGTAAAAGATGAAAACCCGCGCGTGTTCCAGGAACCGGTCCACAATACTGATGACCCGTATGTTCTCGCTGACACCTTCTATACCCGGTACCAGGGAGCAAATGCCCCGTATGATCAGCTCGATTTTTACGCCCGCCTGACTGGCCTGATAAAGCTTTTCTATCATGGGCTCGTCCTGCAGGCTGTTGAGCTTGAGAATGATCTCTGCCCGGTTGCCAGCTTTGGCCTGCTCGATTTCGTGGTCAATTAGCTGCTCCAGCCCGGTACGGAGGTTGAACTGCCCCACCATCAAGTGCTCAAAACCCTGCTGCGGTACCTTTACCGTTTCCAAAAAGGAAAAGACCCGTGCCGCCTCATTGACGAGGCGTTCGTCAGAGGTGAAGACCCCAAAGTCGCTGTAGACCTTCGCGGTATCTTCATGGAAGTTGCCTGTAGATAAATACGCATACATACGGGCCCGGCGGTTTTCCACCCGGCGTACCAGCGCCACTTTGGAATGTACTTTCACGCCCGGGAAACTGTAATGTACATTCACGCCCGCCTGTTCCAGCTTTTCACCCCAGCGCAGGTTGGCTTCCTCATCAAACCTCGCCTTTACTTCTATGAAAACAGAGACCTGCTTGCCGGCTTCCACCGCTTCCATCAGCGCTTTCATGATGCGCGACTTACGGGCCACCCGGTACTGAATAATCTTGATGTGCGTCACCTTTGGGTCATGGGCGGCCGTCTCAAAAAAGCGCACTACGGACTCATAGGAATGGTAAGGAACATGTATCAAATGGTCGCGTTCCCGCAGGGCCTGGTAAAAATCGTCTGCATCTTCCAACGGGTGGTAGGGCAGGGGCGGCATAGGCGGGTTGCTTAGGTGGTCAATATCAAAGGTCGGAAATTTGAAAAAGTCGAAGTTGTTGTGATAGCGGCCTTCCTGGAGGATATCGTACTTTTCCAGGTCAAAAGCCTCTTTAAGGAAATCGAGCAGCTCATCGGGCATTTCCCGGTCGTACACGAAGCGGGAAGCCGGGCCTACCTGTCGCCGGGAAAGGCTGGCTTTAATTTTCTCCACCAGATCGCCGGAAAACTCATCGTCAATGTACAGCTCCGCGTCCCGGGTCAGCTTGATGGAAAAGGTGTCGAGGATCTCGTAGCCCGGGAACATCCAGCTTACGGAGTGGCGCACAATATCGTCCAGCATAATCACATCCTTGTGCCCGCCCTCTGAGGGCAGGGGGATGAAACGCGGGAGGTGGTCAGAGGGGATTTTGACAATGGCGTACTTGTGGGGCGCATCAGGATTGTTGCGCTCGGCCAGGAGGACCGTCAGGTACAGGGCGGCGTTGTTGAGGAAGGGGCGGATTTTATTCTTGACCAAAAGCACCGGCTGAACGAAGGGCAACATATGGTCCTTGAAGTAGGTCTCCACATACTCTTTCTGGGCATCGTTCAGATCGAGGCGGCGGATCATGTAAATGCCGTGGTTGCGGAGCTCGGGTATGATTTCTTCCTCAAAAATCCGGCTGAATTCCTCCTGTTGCTTGTTGACGATCCGTTGGATGTCCTTTACGATCTGCTTGGAGTTGATATGCAGTTCTTTCTTCGTCTTTTTGCCGACACGCAGTAGGTTGCGGTGGTTAGCCATGCGCACCCGGAAGAACTCATCGAGGTTGGAGGAATAAATGGCCAGGAACTTGATGCGCTCAAACAACGGCACTGTGGGGTCTTTGGCTTCCTGAAGCACCCGGTAATTGAAGGAAAGCCAGCTGATGTCGCGCTCCAGCAAAGGGAAACCCTTACTGCTTTGGTGGATTAGTTCAGAGGTGTCGTAATTCGATATCGCGTTTTCGTTTCTCCGCATTTCCTGGTGTTCAACAAGTTTGGACATTGAAAGTAGTCTTATAGTTTGACCTGGCGAGTGCCAAATAGGTTCGCTGGCTAAAATAAGGACATTTGTTCACCTTTCGGATCGCCGGGCTCAGATAATTCCGGGCCGCGGGTTTGAATGGCAGGAATCCCCTCTGCTACAGCCTCGTAAAAGTGGGCGGCCATTTCCGGTGCGAGGAGGTTGTCGGGCTCGTGGGGGAAAAAGTAGATTTCCTTCACACCTTGTTGTGCCCATTGCTTTAGCCTTCCCATCCAATCAGCTGCCCGCGCGTAATCGGTGGGGTGCAGCCCGTTGCCTACAAAGCGGACCATCGCCGTGGCATTCGTGACGCCCATGTGGAGGACATCCCGCCGGCCGGCCACATCGGTGATAACTACACTGCGCTGCAGGCGGTGCAGGGTGTTGAGCATTGGCTCAAGGCTTTGCTCATTGAACCAGCTTTCGTGCCGGACTTCCACGGCCAGTTGGATTTCAGCGGGGAAGGCTTGCAGAAACTGCTCAAGTTGGGGTAGGCGGTCGGCGCCAAAGTAGGGGGGGAGTTGCAAAAAGCAACAGCCCAGCTTTTCCCTGAGCCCGGCAATGGCAGTACAGAAGGTCGGGATCAGATCGGTGCCCAAGCCCAGCGATTTGCTGTGGCTGATCGTTTGCGGCACCTTCGGGCAGAACCTGAAGTCAGCCGTGGATTCCCGGTACCACTTATCGATGGTCTGAGCGTTGGGAATGCGGTAGTGGGTGGTGTTGAGCTCTATGGTGTTGAACTGCAGGCTGTAGGCCTTGAGGTAGTCTTTGGCTTTAGTACCTTTTGGATAAACGCTGCCCACCCATTCCTTCATGCTCCAGCCGGTGCAGCCAATGTAAAGCTGTGGGGCTGCTCCGTTGGCAGGCAAAGCGGACAAACGCTGCGCATTGCCCGGCGCATCTGCCGGCAAGCTGAAGTCCACATCACTGATATCCGGAAGTTTGCCAAATTTCATACCTGGAAGAAGAAGTTGGTGATGTCGCCGAAGGTAAGAAAAAAGTCTATTTTTGCCGCCCGAAGTGAATTGCTGTTCTCGTAAAACAAAAGATCATGAAGCAAACGAAAGGCGTTTTTGTAACCGGGATTGGCACCGAAGTGGGCAAAACAGTTGTCTCTGCACTCCTGGTCCGTGCCCTGAAAGCCGACTATTGGAAACCCGTGCAATCCGGCGACCTCCACAATACGGACACGATGAAGGTCACGGCCTGGGCCGGAGCTGCCGCCGGGCAAATCCACCCGGAACGCTATCGCCTCAACCTGCCAATGTCGCCCCACGCCAGTGCTGCCGATGATGGCGTACAGATCAGGCTGGAGGACTTCGAATTGCCACAGACCGATAACTTTCTGGTGGCGGAAGGAGCCGGCGGGCTGCATGTCCCGCTGAATGACCACGCCTGTGTAATCGACCTGATTCAGCAACTCGGGCTGCCGGTCGTCCTGGTTTCCCGCCACTACCTGGGCAGCATCAACCATACGCTGCTGAGTGTGGAAGCCCTGCGCCACCGCAATATCCCGATTGCCGGGCTGGTCTTCAACGGTGACCCTCATCCCTCCACCGAGAGCATTATCGAAAAAATGACCGGCATACAGCCGCTCTTCCGTATGGGAGAAATGGAAGCGCTCACAGAACCCTGCTTTGAGCGGCAGGTGCAGCGGGTGGGCACTGCCTGCAAAAGCCTGCTAGGGTGATTTTGTCATAAAACGGTCAGGTCATCCGGGCCCTGGAAGCCCTGCCGGTTTTTTACTTACTTTACCCGGGACAAACCACAAAATACGATGAACCTAACGGAACGCGATGCCCGGCATATCTGGCATCCTTACACACAAATGAAAACGGCTGCCCCGCCTCTGCCGGTTGTGAAAGCGGAAGGGGCTTTGTTGTACGATGAACAGGGACGGTCTTACATTGACTGTGTGGCTTCCTGGTGGGTGAATTTGCACGGCCATGCTCATCCCTATATCGCAGAAAAAGTGCATCAGCAGCTGTTGCAACTGGAGCATGTCATCTTCGCCGGCTTTACCCACCCGCCGGCCGTAGAGCTGGCGGAGCGCCTGATTGGCCATCTTCCCGACCGCCAAAACCGGATTTTTTACTCTGACAATGGCTCCTCTGCCGTAGAGATTGGCATCAAAATGGCCATTCAGTACTTCTTCAATCAGGGCCGGCCGCGCACGCAGCTCGTTGCCTTTGATATGGGCTTTCACGGGGAGACCTTCGGGGCTATGGCGGCTAGTGGCGACCACTCTTTCTTTACGGCATTTCAGGACTTCCTCTTTGAGGTCAAGCGCATTCCCAACCCGGTACAGGGGCAGGAGGCGGCTGCGCTGGAAGCCTTGGAGGCGCACCTGAAAACGGGTGAAGTTTACGCCTTTATTTTTGAGCCCCTGGTGATGGGCGCCGGCGGGATGATCATGTACGAGCCTGAAATACTCAGCCAGCTCATGGGGCTGTGCAAAAAGTACGGTGCCCTCTGTATTGCCGATGAGGTGATGACGGGCTTTGGGCGGACCGGGCGCATGTTTGCCTGTGATTACCTGACGGAGCAGCCGGATATCATGTGCCTGTCCAAGGGGCTGACTGGTGGCACGTTGCCCCTCGCAGTGACGTCCTGCACGGAAGAGGTTTTTGAAGCCTTTTGGTCGGATGATAAGTACAAGACCTTTTTTCATGGCCATTCCTACACGGCCAACCCGGTGGGCTGCGCCGCTGCACTGGCTAGCCTTGATCTTCTGGAGTCGGAGGGCTCCGCCCGGGACCGGCAACGGGTGGAAACCCAGCACCGGGCATTCCGGGAGCGCATTGAGCAGCACCCGGCAGTGCGGTCTTCCCGGCAGCGGGGCACCATACTGGCGGTAGAGTTCGAAAGCGAGGAAGCCACCGGCTATTTCAATAACCTGAGGGATCAGTTGTACCACTATTTCCTGGACCGGGGCGTGCTGCTGCGGCCATTGGGCAACCTGATTTACATGATTCCGCCCTACTGCATCACCAATGAGCAGCTCGAACAGGCCTACAGCGCGATGGAAGCCGCCTTCTCGGCCTTTCTGCTGCAGGAGCAGGACTAACCTGTCGCTTTGGATTTCGGAAGGATGACGAAAATTACCCGGACCGTACTCCGATAAATCAAAAATAGGCCCTACTTTAGGGGGCATAGTTTGAACTTATGATCGTAAGGATTATCATTATTCTCCTGTGCCTGGTGTTTTTCATCAACGGGTGCAACAGCCTGATCTCCCAGTTTTTTGGCACGCACAAGCTGCGGTCCTTTGAGATGGCAGAAGTGGCCGAAAAGGGCATTGGGGATGCCGACTACGTGGAAATCACAAATGCCCGGTTCGAGCCTGATTTTGTGTATCAGGAAGCAGAGGAGCCAGGCAGCCCGCCAATTATCCTTTATCCGGTTTTTGCGGAAAGCAGTCCGGACCAAACCCCTGCTTTGCTAGCCTGGACCGCCGACTTTTTTGATCCCTGTGTGGAAGCGGACACCTGCATCGCCGCCGGCACAAGAACCCTGAGAGGCGTAGTGCGCCCTCTGCCCGACGCCAACCTGACGGGGCTGGACCGGCTCAAAGAGAAAGGCTACAGCTGGGAACCCCCAGTCATTGTCATCAATGAAAATGAAGCACCGGTAGCGTGGTACTGGAATGCCCTCATGATGCTGGGGGCAGGCTTGGTTGCTATCGGTATGGAAGCATTCTATAATCGCAAGAAAGCATAACATGGAAGAACGTAAAGAATGGACGTTAGCTGAAATCCTGGAAGTACACCGAAAACCGCTCCTGGAGCTGGTGTACGAGGCCGCTACCGTCCACCGCAAACACCACAACCCGAACGAAGTGCAAATCAGCAGCCTCCTTTCTATCAAGACAGGAGGTTGTCAGGAAGATTGTGGCTACTGCCCGCAGGCCGCCCGTTATCATACGGATATTGAAGAAAACGACCTAATGTCCGTAGAGCAGGTGACTACCGCTGCTAACCGGGCGAAAGTCCTGGGCGCTTCCCGCGTATGTATGGGTGCTGCCTGGCGGAACGTGAAGGACGACGAGGACTTCGATCAGGTCATCAGGCTGGTACAGACCGTCAACAGCATGGACATGGAAGTCTGTGCCACGCTGGGCATGGTCACGGAGACTCAAGCCAAAAAACTGGCAGAGGCCGGGCTTTACGCTTACAACCACAACCTCGATACTTCGGAGGATTACTACAAGGAGGTGATTTCCACCCGGGGGTATGAAGACCGCCTGGAAACCCTCAGTAATGTCCGTAAAGCTAAGCTGACCGTTTGCTCCGGTGGCATCATCGGCATGGGCGAGTCTGTGGAAGACCGCTGCAAGATGCTGCTGACCCTTTCTCAGCTCGACCCGCAGCCGGAGTCTGTGCCCATCAATGCCCTCGTGGCGGTGGAGGGTACCCCAATGGAAGATCAGGAGCCGGTGCCGATCTGGGATATGGTGCGCATGGTAGCGACCGCCCGTATTGTGATGCCGAAGTCAACGGTACGCCTTTCTGCGGGCCGCTTGTCAATGACCAAAGAAGGGCAGGCGCTGTGCTTTATGGCAGGAGCCGGGTCTATCTTTGCAGGGGACAAACTGCTCACCACCCCCAACCCCGCTACGAACGAGGACCTGGAAATGTTTGAAATCCTGGGGCTACAGCCCACTGCGCCATTCGCTAAAGGCGACCGCCCGCAGCCTGAACCGCTGACGGAGGAAGAGCGCGCCAAAAAGGAAAACCCCAAATGGAGCCGCCCGGGGCATCGTATCCCGGCTCATGTGGAATACACCAAGAAGGGAAAACTAAAGAAAAAAGCCATTCAAAAATAAGTTATGACAAAACGAAAGCAAATTGTTGCCGGCAACTGGAAAATGAATATGGATTATGAACAGGGCCGCGACCTCACCAAGGCGGTCATCGATGGGCTGCAACCCTCCGATGCGCTGGTGATTCTCGGTACGCCGTTCATCCACCTTCGCAATGTGGCCAGCATAATCAAAGATATTTCCAACCTGAAACTGGCGGCGCAAAACTGCCATCAGGAAGAAAGCGGTGCCTATACGGGCGAAGTTTCCGCAAGCATGCTGAAGTCCTGTGGGGTGGAATACGTCATTCTGGGCCACTCGGAGCGCCGGGAGTATTTCGGTGAGAAGGATGAGCTCATTGCTAAAAAGATTGATGCCGTCCTGGGGCAGGGCATGGAGCCGATTTACTGCTGTGGGGAAAAGCTGGACGTTCGTGAAAGCGGCAAGCAAAATGAGCTGGTTGCAGAGCAGGTCAAAACCGCCCTTTTCCATCTCAGCGCGGAGGACCTGCAAAAGGTGGTCATCGCCTATGAGCCGGTCTGGGCCATTGGTACGGGCAAAACGGCTTCTCCGGCACAGGCACAGGAAATGCATGCCCATATCCGCAGCCTGATCCGTGATCAGTACGGTGCGGAAATTGCGGACAGCATCACCATCCTCTACGGGGGCAGCGTGAAGCCCGGCAATGCCAAAGAGCTCTTCGCCAATCCTGATGTGGATGGCGGGCTGATTGGTGGTGCATCCCTCAAAGCGGCGGACTTTAATGCTATTGTTGATAGTTTTTAAGCGATGAGCAGTAGTGCCCCCAATAACCCTAAGCCGAAACCGCAGTGGCTGGAGCGCCTGGAGCAGGAAAGCTATCAGGCAGAGCTCATTGTTTCGGGTGTGGCGCTGTTGGGGGCATTCCAACTGCCGGGCCTGCTGGACAAATTGCTAAATTGGAGCTTGCAGCGCACTACGGCTGAACAGCAGGAACTGCTCGGGTACCTGTTCATCTACTTGCTGTTCGGAGCTTTAATACTGATTTTCAATTTCATCCTTCATTTTTCCCTCCGTACCCTATGGATTGGGAATATCGGTCTGGCCTCAGTTTTCCCGGAAGGGATCAATGAGCATTCCGATCGGTACAGCCCGCATTTTCTTGCCAGGCTCAAGGCCCGCTTCCCTGACCTGCAGGGTTTCAATCAGCGACTGGACGACTTTTGCAGTTTGCTGTTTTCGATTGCAGGCATCAGCTTGATTACCTTCACTTTTATCACCATTCTGTTAATGGTCTTTTGGGGGATCGGGTATCTTTTATCGATGGTTTTTCCAGGGCTGCCCGCGACCTACTTTGCACTGGGCGGACTTTTTCTACTTACTTCGGTGCTGCTGTTTCAGGGGCTGCTCAATCATAAGAAGCTTCGGGACAAAGATTGGGTGAAAAGGATACAGTTCCCCTTGTACCTGTTTTCCGTCCGGATCATGGCCGGCCCCTTTCTGGAGCCATTCACCTACATTGGGCAGACACTGGCTACCAACGTTTCCAAAACCCGCTATATCGGGGTCACGGCAGGGTATATGGTTGTGCTCATGATCGGCTTTGTTTTTTGGGTGCAGGACTCCAATTTATTTATGCTGGATGCCGGTATCCGTAAGCGGGTAGCCGGGCGGGAGAGCCAGCAGTACGCAGAGCGCTATGAAAACCTAAGGCCGCCCGGAGCGCACATTCGCTTTGCCATGCTCAGCAGCGATGTCATCCGGGGAACGGTCGCAACGGTCTTTGTGCCGGTACCCAAAACCGAGCGGGAGTTCATTCAGGCCTACTGTGGCCCGGAGTGGGAAGATGGGGAGCGGGAGGAGCGTCAAGCCTGTCTGAAGTCTTACTATACCTTCAAGATTGACAGCACGGTGGTCGTGCCATCCGGTTTATACCTGTACAAGCAAAAAGACAGCAAACAATCCGGTATTCGAGTCTACCTGTCGATGCAGGGGCAGCGCGTTGGCGGGCACCTCCTTCGGATCATCCCTGCCCGGTTTGAGCAGGATTCCTTCCACATCAATATCCCGTTTCAGTACTTCCCGGAGGAGTCATTGCAGTAAACAAAAACAGCTCCGCCTAAAGAAGACGGAGCTATTTGCGTTCAGGCTTAGGAGTGCTTTGGCTATCTTTCTTTGCTGTATTCAATGGTATTGAGGTCTACCACAAAGCCTTTGATCTTATGCTTCTTCAGCAGATTTTTGCGGTAGTTTTCCGCAGCGGCTTCTTCCTTGAACGGGCCCAAAAGGACTTTGTAGGATGGCATGCGGCTGCCCTCTTCAATGCTAATGAGCACGTTGTCAAACCATTTGGCTTGCAGGTCGGCCACTTGCTTGAAGACATTCTCGTAGTTGGTCAGCGAGGCTACCTGAACGGCGAAGCCTTTCTCGCCGGGTTCCTGAATGCTGATTTTGTACAAACCGTACTTTTGATATTCCTTGCCCACGAGTTTAGGCTGCGCGGCCGGAGCCGTTGTTTTTGCCTGTCCTTTGGGCTTCGTCTCGGAGGCAGCAGGTTTGGAAGCCGTAGTGCCGGCGACCTTCTTTTCAGCCGGCGCAGGGGCATTGCCCGCATCCGTTACAATTCGGTCGCGGCTGGTATTGTCATAGGAGGAAGGGGTACTGGCCTGCCGTTCCTTGCGTTGCGCTTTTTTGGAAGGCTTTTCGGGCGCTGCTGTGCCCCGTTTGACTACTTCGAGTTTGACTTCTGTCAATCCGTCCTGAACGAGCCCAATCCGTTCAGCGGCGGCCCGCGAAAGGTCGACCACCCGGCCACGCTTGTAAGGCCCTTTGTCGGTCACTTTCACCACGACTGATTTTTCGTTGTCGAGCCGGGTAACCCGGACCATTGTACCGTAGGGGAGTTCGCGGTGGGCGGCGGTCATTGCTTTCTTGTCGTATTTGACGCCGTAGGCGGTTTCCTTACCGTGGAAGCTATCGTGGTAGTACGATGCGATGCCCCATTCTTCATTGCTTTGCGCAGACAATGCTACGGTAAAACAAAGGGCAAGGAGGAGGCTTAAGTTCAGTCGTTTCTTCATGATTATCGTTTTTTGGACGGCTTGAAATTAATCAAAAAAATCAGCAAGCTCAATTAGATACGCAGGTTTGCGCGTTTTTATTGCGGTTTGCGTGGTGCAGGCCAAGATTTTCGGCTGTAATTTTTGGAAGTGCCTGAATTCATACCTCCATCTGCCTTTTTAACATTGCACCTTTACCGTCACTTGCGTATATTACGAAAAATCCGAACGCGCCCGTTCGCTCCCTTTTCTGAAGTGGATGTTTTACTTCCGCATCAGTTCTGCGCTCGCGTTTATTCGGTTGCCCAATTGCCTGTTTAGTATAGCTTTCAGGGCGTTTGCGCTCTTGAAGATGTGGGCTATTATGCCCCAAAGGAGGCAGTCCCAACACCGTGTTTCTTACTTAACCGATTAATAATTCACCTATGAAAAAAAGGGCTGGCAGCACGCTGAGCGGGTTTTCCGAAAATAAACAGGTAGACCTGGACGAGATTATAGGATTGGCAGCGGATGCAGGGGCGCAGCAGGTGGTGCGGAAATTTGTGGTGGAGTGATGCTGTTGTGATGACCTAAAATTTAGAACAATCAAAAAATGAAGTTATGAAGCTTTGCACTGCCTTGTTATCTCTGATTATTTGTTTTCAATGGACCAATATTGGAGCGCAAGGTATCTGGGCTGCAGATATGACTAAAAAGGTTTCAAACCAAACAGTCACTGTAAATGTGCGAATTTTCCGTAAAGGAGATGTTAAAGACAGCATTATGCTGGATTGGGGAGATGGCACAACGGAGGTGATCTCACCACCAGCCGTAGAATTTCTCAGTATTGGGCTGAATCTGGAAACCTACTTTGGGATTCATGTCTACGAAGAGCCCGGAATATATGAAATTAGTTTCAGGGATTCCTTTTTAGTAGATGGCGTTGTTAATATTGAGGACTCGGGGAATAAATCGATTCATCTGGTAGACAGTTTGAATGTATTTCATGGGGACAGTCTATTTGATTACAATGATGCCCCTGAGCCGTTGGGGATTCCAGCGGGAATTATTCAAACTGAAGGAGGAGTAGTTTTTTTTTACAATCTCCACCAAACCGATATTTTTATCCAACGTGAAAAATGGCTATTTGAGCTAGCACCTTTCCCCAGCGAAGACTATTCTTTTCCTGAATATACTGATTCATTAACTAATAATGGAGCTACTATATTTTGGGACAGGCCTATAACCACTGGATTTTATGCATTCAATCTAAAAGTAAGGGAGTTCTTACATGATGGAATGAATGATTCAATATTTCTAAGTACGACCAACCGGCTAATGATGGTCGAAATTGATAGCTCTCTTTTGGTAAATAATATTTTGCAGCCTATCCCTATTGGTCAGTTGACTCTTTTTCCAAACCCTGCTTATTCCACTTTAAATATACAGCTCCAACAAAGCCATGCCACCCAAGGCAAGCTCCAAATCGAAAAAAACCCTTCATACCGAAACCCTAAATTTGAGCCCAGCCCTCCAAAGCTGGGAAGTCGATGTGGCGGACTGGCCGAGCGGGGTGTATGTGGTGCGCTTGCTGGCAGGGTTGGAGCAGGTGGTGCGGAAGTTTGTGAAGGAGTGACCGGTAAAAAGGACGGCAAAATAAGCAGCATGGCAGTATCAAAAGCGCGGTAGGGCTATTGGGATCAGGCTATAAAAATCGATTAAAAGGTACGGGGCACAATATCGGACTTATTCACAATAGCTGCCGAGTCTCCGGTAGCGCGGATGACAAAAAGGCCTTTGTTTTCTGCCATTTGCTCCGCTCCGGCATCTGCCTGAAGGAAAGCTACAGCACCATAGACGTTATTGGGGGTATACCTTTTTACCCAAGTCTTGAAGGAGCCCATTTTGTCCACGAACTTCTGGATATGCTTAGATTTAAGCATGGTTTTAACCTCCACGACCACCACTTCCGTACCATTGCGCGCAATGATGTCAAATTCAAAGCGTTGTCCTTTGTGGCTGCCCTTGAGTCGCTGAGCTGTTTGCTTTATCTTGATGCCGCGCTTCTCAAAGGTGCGGACCAATTCGCTTCCTGCCAGGCTCTCCACCAGGCGCCCCCACTGGGAGGAGAACAACCCGTAGAGTTCGTTGAAGCGCTTGTCCAGCTTTCTATCCGTGTCTTGGAACTTGCGGTCCGTCTCCTTAAACTGCCGGTCTGTCTCTTGAAACTTTTCAGTCAATAAACGGTCTGTTTCTTGAAACTTGCGGTTAGTCTCTGCAAACAGGGCCTTGATTTCGTCCCAGCTGATGTCGTTGTTTCCTGCCATGATTGGTAAAATAGTTCTTATGTAAAACCTGCTAACCGTGAGATTGGTTCCGTTAAGGCGTCCTTTGGGAAGAGATTGAAAAGCGGAAAGCTACCTTAGCCTACATTCTACTCCACCGGTTGAACTAATCAGCGCCCAAATTTGTACCTTTGTGTGTTGATTTTGAAGGCAGTTGGCCAGAATCAAAACTGTAATTTTTTCATGAGTAAGCACGGAAGAGTATTGGTAGCCATGAGCGGGGGCATTGACAGCACGGTCACGGCTATGATGATGCACGATATGGGCTATGAAGTTGTTGGGATCACCATGAAAACCTGGGATTACGCCAATTCCGGTGGGTCTTCCAAGGAAACGGGCTGCTGTAGCCTGGATTCCATCAACGATGCCCGGGAGGTGGCGGTAAAAGTGGGCTTCCATCACTTTATTATCGATATACGCGATGAGTTCGGTGATTATGTTATCGACAATTTTGTGGATGAGTACCTGGCGGGGCGCACCCCCAATCCCTGCGTCCTTTGCAATACCCACATCAAATGGAGTGCCCTGCTAAAGCGGGCGGATGCGCTGGACTGCGAATTCATTGCTACCGGGCACTACGCCCAACTCAATGAGCTCAACGGGCGGCACTATGTAAGCAAGGCAGTGGATGCGCACAAGGATCAATCTTACGTCCTCTGGGGGCTGAGCCAGGAGTGCATGGCGCGCAGCCGTTTCCCCCTGGGCCCCTACACAAAGCCTGAAGTCCGGCAGATGGCTGCCGACTGGGGGTATGAAGCCTTGTCCAAAAAGGCAGAAAGCTATGAAATCTGTTTTGTGCCCGACAACGACTACCGGGGCTTCCTCAAGCGCCGGGTCGACGGGCTGGAAGCGCGTGTGGATGGGGGGCAGTTTGTCAATACCGCAGGGGACATAATTGGTACCCATAAAGGTTACCCCTTCTACACCATCGGTCAGCGCAAAGGGCTGGGCGTTGCCTTTGGGGAGCCGATGTACGTGACGGAAATCCGCCCCGACACGAATACCGTTGTGCTGGGCCGGCAGGAGGAACTTGTCCGTAATGGTATGATGGTCGGCAAAGTCAACCGGATGAAGTACGACCAAATCCCCGATGGCACGGAGGCCGTTACCATGATCCGCTATAACGATCAGGGCACGCTGAGCCAGTTAAGCAATATGGGCGAAAATATCCATGTTGACTTTTACGCTAATGTGAAGGGCGTGGCCCCCGGTCAGTCGGCTGTGTTTTACGAAGGGGATGATGTGCTGGGTGGTGGTATTATTCACGGCAGCTTTTTGGATGAGGGGCGGCAGAATTAGTAAATCACAGGTGAGTCTGTCGTTCTGGGATTATGAAACAATAGCCACGTTTAGAAAATAGGGCGAACGCACCGAACGTGGCTTCCACTAGAGTGGGCGACAAGAGCTTGAAAGCGGAACGGTTTAGCTTACTCTTCGCCTCAAGCCGGCGAGGCTCTTCATTTTGGCATTGCCCCAAAACGAAGCAAAAACGCTAGAAATTCGCAAACTCCTCCGTCGAACATGCAATTTCGGCAGCCGCCACCCAATTTAACGTGTTCCGTTACGTATTCCGCGGCATGTTCTCATTTTGGTGCGTTTTGCTCTATTTAGAAAGCTATGACGAAAGATTCCTATACCAAGGTCGGCCGGTTCGGCAAAACGCATGGGCTAAACGGAGGCATCCGCATCTTAGTGGAGGATGCTTTTCTTGATACGGCCCTTGAAGCAGAAGTATTGTTCGCTCCGGTTGACGGTAGCCCGGTGCCCTATTTTAATGAGGGCGTCCTTCTGGAAAGCCCGCTGGTCATTAAGCTGGAAGATGTGGACACGAAAGAAGCCGCCAAAACACTAACGGGCCTGGATATCCTGTTGCCCGCTGAGGAGGTGGAGGCGGAACTGGGCATTGAGGATTTCCGCCTGCTGGAGGGCTTTACTGTGGTGACGGAAACGGAAGGCGAAATCGGCCCTATCCTATCGGTGGAAGCCTATCCGGAGCAAATCTTAGCGCTGGTCAGTTATCAGGGGCGGGAAGTCCTGATCCCATTGAATGAAACCTTCCTTCAGGCGATCGACCCGGAAGCAGAACGGGTGGAAATGCAACTGCCGGAAGGGCTGCTCGACCTATAGCCTTACCACCTTTGTACTCCAAAGCTCCCCTTCTTCCGCCCGGAAGCGGATGTAGTAAATGCCTTTGTCGAGTTTCGATAAATCAACCCGGGTCACGTTTTCCCCTTTTTTAATGGTCTGCGGCTGTTCAAAAACAACCGTACCGCCAGCATCATAAATAGCAAGTGCCCCCTGCCCGCTGTAATTGCTTCTCATTTTGAAGGCACAGGTATGCTGCTCCGGTGCTTTTATTAATTCAAACTTCAGGTTACGCTGTGAAGGCCGGGTTTCGGCAACCGGGCTGAATTGATGCCTGCCTTCCTGATCAATCAGCTTTACGCGGTAGCGCAGTTCCTCTTCGGGAAAAATATCCTTATCAAGGAACAGGAAAGACGCCGGCTCATTTTCATTGGAAAGAGGTGGGAGCTGTCCGATCGGCTCAAAAGCTCCGCCATTGACCGAGCGGTCGATCTGGTACCCCAGCACCTTGCGTTCGTAAGCGACCTCCCAGTTGAGTTCAATATAGTCGGGATAGGGAATGGCAGTCAGTTGAATACGGCTGGGCCTGACCTTTTGAGCTCTGCCCTGCACCCATATAGCGTAAGACCGGGGAGGTACCTTTAGCGCTACTGCCGAGGGCGAGGCATCCAGGGAATCGAAATGGACAAGGGTGGCTTTCGGCGTAATGGCATGATCGGTGACATCTGTGAAGTAATCGCCGTTTTTGATATTGGAGGTGTTGAGCTCCTGCTTAATGGACAGCGTGTCCCTTCCAAAATTGATGACTGCCAGCACGTCCCGGGGGCCCTGTGTGCTGCTCTTTAGTCCCGCCGGCGTATTACTGCCTTCCAGCTGGAAAACTAATGCCCGGGTAGAATCTCCGCTGTAGTAGGCCGAACGCTTGTCACTGCCTGCGGCATTCAGGTATTCCACCATGGAAGAGTTGAAGATGAACTGCCGGTGGATGGCCAGCAGTTGGTCGATGTGAGCCCGCAGCGGCTTTTTGTCTGCATACTCTGCCAGCTCCGAGTCGCCACCAAAGTAGTCACCATAAAAAACCGTAGGCAGGCCAAGTTGATTATTGGTCAGTAAATAGGCGTAGGCCAGTAAGGGGCTGGAAATGGGGTCATCGTAGTCGCCGGGCGTTGCATTTTGGTTTTTATAGGCAGGGTGGTTGGCCATGGTCACAATATTGTACCCCGATAGCGCGGACGCATCCCGGATGCTGGCCTGATAAATTTTCCGTACATCGTAGGTGGAGTCAGAACAAGCCTGGCGGAGCGCCTCCCGTAGTTGATAATCGTAAATGCGCGGTTTAGGGCTGGCATCCTGCCCCAGTGCTTTGAGGATATTACGTACCCATTGCACCTGTCCTTTCTTACGGTCAAAGCCCGGTACGCCCCGAATGACAAACTTAGGAGCAACACCGGCCGCAGCAAGGGTTTTAAAATCAGCAGCAAACGCCTCGGCAGGGGAGAGCGGGAGGTCGGTAATGCTGAAGGCTTCCACACCCAGCGCTTCCCGGAGCGCTATGCCCTGTTCCGCCAACGAGCCAAGGGAGTCCTGGCTCAGGTCGATTTCTGCAATGACAGTCAGGCCCTGTGCTTCGAGGCGCTGAATGAGGGTGCGGACCTGCGGTGGTGCCTGTGCCGTGAGGTTGGGAAGCCAGATGGCGGTAAAGCCGGCATGGGCAAATTCCGGGGATTGCTCCGTCAGGTGGTCTACCCAAAAACGAAGGGTGGCACTATCAGGCAGGCTGCCGGGCGCATCTTCCGGGCAGCTCCAGTAGCAGCCTTGCAGGATGAAGTCCTGGGCATGCAGGCCGCTGATCAGGCCGTAGCATAGTAATATGGCGAGCAATCGTTTTCTCATTGCGGGTACCGGATTGTATGCGCTTAACAAAGTGGTTTGCGATATCGTAGCAGGCCACTTTCCAGCGTTTATGCCGACATCAAGTTGGTTTGCTGTGGCAAACCACTTTATCGTCGGTATAGTGATAGCAAGTGACCCCGTTTAAAGTTACAAAATATTATGGCGATCCGGGAAAAGGAGTTGGTTTAAAAAATACCTAAGTTTGAGCGACCATAACCCAATGTTCCTATGCCAGCTTCCGGGCTTTCTATACTGATTCCTGTTTACAACTATGACGTGCGGCCGTTGGTAGAGGCTTTGCGCCAACAGGCTGATGTCTTGGAATGGACCGTGGAAATCCTTTGCTGGGACGATGCGTCCCTTCCTGAATTTCAAAACATAAACGCTCCCCTTGGGCAGTTGCCGGGCGTCACTTATCGGCTGATGCCTGAAAACCTGGGGCGCTCCCGTATACGAAACCGCTTGGCGGAAGCGGCGCGGTACGACTATTTGTTGTTTATGGATGGCGACTCTGAGGTCACCCGGGCGGATTACCTGGAGCAGTACCAGTCGCACTGCACCCCTGGCCGTTTGCTCTACGGGGGGCGGATTTACCAGCCGGAGCCTCCGGAATCGCCTCGGCTCAGATTTCATTGGCACTATGGCAGGTCGCGGGAAGTGCAGCGCGCAGAAGCGCGGCAAAAACAACCCTACCACAGCTTTATGACCAATAATTTTCTCATCCCCAAAGCTTTGTTTGCCCCGATACAGTTCGATGAGCGCTTGTTGCAGTACGGGCATGAGGATACACTCTTTGGCCTGGAGCTGCAGCGGCGGGGCATTCCTATTTTGCACCTCGATAACCCGCTGATCCATGCCGGGCTGGAGGCGGCAGAGACATTTCTGCGCAAATCCGAACAGGCCATTGAGAACCTGGCATTTCTGTATCAGGAAGGCAGCCTGAGGGAGACCCGCCTGCTCCGCGCCTATGAACGCCTTGATGCCTGGAAAGCGGCGCGACCGGCCCACTATCTGCTGGATCAGGCCCGGCCCCTGCTCAAACAGCATCTTTTAAACGCTAACACCCCCAACCTGCGGGCTTTCGACCTTTACAAGCTGGGGGTGCTGCTTCACTATTTGTGCAATTAATTTATTGCTGTTTGCCGGATTTAGGGGTATTGGATTTTCCCTTGCTTTGGGTACCGGCATCAGAAGCGGGAGCCGCCTCCTTAGTGGGGGGGCTTTCCTCCGATTCCTCCTCCTCTTCCAGGTTTTCGTAGATTTTTTTGTTGAACTCTGCACTAATGACCTCCTCGTCATTACGCACCTGCTCCAGCATCTGATCCGGCGTGATGGTCTCCTCATCGTAGGAGAAAATCCAGTACCCGGTATCGTTGAGGGACCGCAGGAAAGTCATGTCGGTCTGTGCGTACTTTTTTGCCCACTCTTCAGGGTCCGTATCTTCGCCCAGTTCGACCAGCAGCTGATCGGGGATGAGGAAGTCCGGCACTTGTTCTTCCGGCGCTTCTTTAAGGATCCAGCCCTCCCTTTGTGCGATTTGATCGAGTTGGGACTCCAGCCATTTGACCGCATTGGGCCGGATTTCCTTTCCGGTCACCGTTTTCTTCTTGCCATTCTGATGGTAGGAGATGGTGACGCTCTGCATATCCGGGATACGCCCCCGGTAGCTATCGCGGAACTGCCAGAAGTTGGCCCGGTCAAACTCGCCCAGGATGCGTTCCATTTCAGATTTTTCCAGTTTTCTGACGAAGGTGCCCAGCCGGTCGGTATAGCGTTCTCCCTTGTAACTGGCAATGCCATTTTCGTAGATGGTCAGGGTGAATACCGGACAGCGCCCGTAGCAGGGCCCTTTGCTCATTTCAATGAGGGGGTCGAGCTTACTCAGTGAAGCCGAAGCCGGGGAGCCGCAACTGTGGAGCATGGTCAGGACCGCACCGAAAAAAAGCAGGAAGCCCAGATTCCTGGGGGGAACGAGAGGATTGATACTCATCAGGAAACGAAGGTTTGGTTTAAGCAGTGGATGATGGCAGCACAGGTCCGCTTGGCGGTATGCGCTGGTGGATTGAAACCGGTTGAGCAGGCAGGCTTTATGCTCCAAATGAGAGCCGTCGCCGCTTACGCTACTGTTTCAGTCACACGGATTCACTGCCATAATACAACAATTCTGGTTGGTTACAGCTACCGGCCACCGCCATCGTTCTCACCGGGCAATAATAAGCTTTTTGACGTGCATTTTATTCCCATACCGGATTTTTATATAATAATTTCCGGCATGAAAGCCCGCCACACTGAGCTCCGCTTCGGGGCCTACGGCTTCAACCTGCTGTACTAAACGGCCGGCAAGGTCAAAAATTGCAAACTGTGCCGGTTCATTTCCGGGCAGGCGGATTCGAAGATGGTCTCTGGCGGGATTCCCAATTATGGAGACCTCTGACGAAGAGCTGCCCGTTGTTTGGATGGAAACAGGCGTGCAGGAGCCTTGCAGCAGCCCGGGGCGGTAGGACTGCAGGGTGCTCAGCACACGCGCTTTTTGGCCGGGTGTGAACAGGGCCATACAGGCATCCTGCGTGAAATTCATGAAGTTCATAAACATATCCGGCGAGCCGCAGGAAAACGGGGGCAGGGTGGGGCAGGTACCTTGGTAGGTGTCGGCCTGAAGTGGGGTATCGGCAATGCCATCGTCCTGATCGCAGTTGAAATTGTCTGCATTGGGGCCCCAGAGGTGCTGCAGATTGAAATAGTGGCCGAGCTCATGCGTACAGGTACGCCCCAGGTGAAAAGGGGGGCTGACAGTGCCGGTCGTGCCAAAGGCATCAGGCCGGATGTAAAGCCCGTCTTCAGCGGGCGTTTCCTGCCCCTCCTCCGGGAAGGTAGCGGAGCCTAGTGCGCCATCGTTCCGGCCAGCCACCCAGATGTTCAGGTAATGGTCGGGGTCGAAGCCGTCTCTGCCGCCCAGGTCTGTATAGCAAAGTCGCCGCTTGCCACTGGAAAAGGTGTTGGTGATGCCGGCCACCGGTGTGGAAGTGCGCGTGATGGCAACGAGGCAGAATTCCAGCTCCAGGTCACTAACAAGCTCATCAAAGAGGGGGTGGACAAATGGGACTTCCACATTCAGGCTTCGGAAGTCCTGATTCAGGACCTCAATCTGTGATTCGACCTGTTCGTCGGAAATATTTTCTTCAGCGGTATGCCAGACTACGTGCACAGCCACCGGGATGACGACAGGCTCCCGGATTGGCACGATGGCTCCACTGTTTCTCACCGGGCTGTTGTGGGTATTCAGCGCACAGCGTGGCTGGGCCTGAGCTAGCGCAACTACGCTGCTCAACAGAGTGTAAATCAGTAGAAAACGCGCAGTAATGGGACGCATGGTTTTAATTGCTCAGCAGCTCGTACACCTCATCAAGCTTTGGCGAAATGACGATTTCTGTACGGCGGTTTTGTGCTTTTCCGGCAGCGGTATTATTAGTCGCGACCGGCATGTTTTCGCCCCGGCCGGCAGCGGTAAGCCGCTGTGGGGATACTCCAAACTGAGTCAGAATTTGGGTGACGGCAACAGCCCGGTCCACGCTGAGGTTCCAGTTGGCCAGCTCACTGCCATCTGAATCGGTATGCCCTTCGACGAGGATGTCAATGTCCGGGTTGTTCTTTAGCGCCCCGGCCAGTTGGCGCAGGGCTTCCTTGCCAGAGGGGTCAATACGGGTACTGCCGCTAGGGAAGAGCAGCTCAGCGCTAAGGGACACATAAAGCTTGCCGCCCCGGTCCTCCACAGTAAGCCCGCGGGAGGAGAATTGCCGGACGAGGTCACCCAGGCTGGCCCGTACGCCCTGCATATTGTCCTCCTTGAGGTTGAGCATTTCCTCCAGCTCCTGAATACGGATATTCCGGTCCTGAAGGGTGCCCTTCATCGCGGTATAGTCGTACTCCATGGTGTTGAGGCGGTTGGCTTTTTGGTAAAGCTCGTATTCCAGCCCTTCGAGGCGTTCTCTGTCCTTGTCCAGGTTTTGTTGCTGTTGGGTGAGCTGACGCTGCAGGGCCACCTTCTCATAGGAGGCTGTCTCGTCAAGCTCATTGCGCTCTTCGAGGATGCGGTCCATACGCTGAAGCAGGTCCTGATAGCTGCGGTTCAGGCTTTTATTGGTCACAACGTACTCTTCCAGCTCAAGGCGGGTGTTACGGACCTCAATTTCCAGCTGCCGGGTTTCTTCAGCGAGCTTATTGTACTCGTTTTGGAGCGAATCCGTAGACTGGGCTTCCTGCTCATAAAAGGTTTTGAGCTCTTCCATCTCCTGGTACTCCTTCTTGGTCACACAGCCGGACAGCAGCGCGACAAATAAAATTGCAATTGGAAAAAGGGGCTTCATGCTGCAAATTTTTTGTGCAATGTACCAAATTTTGTGAAATCACAGAAACACCTGTTCGTAACGAATCTCTCCACCGGTCTAGTTTGCAGGTGGTTATTTATTTCAGCCGGATTGATTCGCGATTTTTTTGCGTTACAAAGGGTAAGCCCATTAACTTTGCAGAAAAAATAATCCAATGACCATCCGTTTATTCTTTTTTCTGTCTGCCCTGTTCCTTGTGTGGAGCTGTCAGAACGATACCGCTGGCTCCACCGCAGGACAAACATCCGAAACCACTCAGTCTGAAGCCTCAGTAACTGCACCTGCTGAAAAAGAAGCTCGCCCGCAGCCCTCGCTTTATCAACCCCCACAGAGTACGGAAGTCCTGTTTTTAAGCATTGATGACCAAACAGCCGCTGCCGGAGAAACGGTCTGCACACCGGTTCGCGCTAAGGGCTTCAACAGTCTTTTGTCCATGCAGTATACCGTTGCCTGGGACCCGGACGTGATCTCCTTCAAGGGTTTGAAAGATTTTGGCCTGCCTCACTTATCTATTCAAAACTTTGGTACCACTAAAGTGCAGGAAGGCGTGATGCCAGTTGCCTGGATCGATAATGCACTCAAAGGCGTGACCGTTAGCGCCGGGAACCCGCTCTACACGGTTTGTTTTGAAGCCAAGGCAAGCGGGCAATCCAGTCCGGTACAAATCATCGATAAGCCTACAGCTATCGAAGTGGTCAATTTGGGCGAAAAACTGGTTGGGCTGGACAGTGAACCGGGCACAATTACGGTACAGTAGCACCTCTGTTTTGAGCACAGGTATCACTTATTTGGTAAACTTCCCGGAGTTTCTACTCATTTTATGGACAGAAATTATATTTTTGTTGGAAATCGTACCTTATGAGTAATATCGTTACCCAGCGTTTTGTCAAGTGCCATGATAAACTGAAGGCGGATAATCAGGTAAGGTCTAGCCGTCAGTTTGCCTTGTCGCTTGATTATTTGCCCCAGAGCCTGAGCGAAATTCTGAAGGGCCGGCGCGATGTAACGATAGAGCTGCTGCGCAAAGCCGTGGAGCAGTATAAGATCAATCCGGTTTACATTTACACTGGTGAGGGGCCCATGTTTATGAGTGAGGAAGGCGATAAAAGCTTCCGGGTGCTGACCATTGTAACCAACTCTAATGAAGACGAACGCATTGTGCATGTGCCAGTGCCGGCGCAGGCGGGCTATGCTGCTGAGATGACAGACCCCACCTTTATTCAGGAACTGCCGCATTTCACACTACCGGATTACAAGTACAAAATTGGAACTCACCGGTCTTTCGATGTAGCGGGGGATAGCATGGAACCCACACTGTTTGAAGGAGACAAGGTCATTTGCAGCTACCTGGAGCCCACGCTTTGGGAGTCTGGCATAAAAGATAATTACGTTTATGTGGTGGTCACCCGGGGCGATGTAGTGGTGAAGCGGGCCTTCAACCACCTGAAAGAGAAGCAAACCCTGGAGCTGCATTCTGATAACAACTTCTACGAACCTTATCACCTCAATCTTGGCGATATTCGGGAAATCTGGTATGTGCGGGCCAAGATCAGCCCATTCCTGCCTTCCCCGCAAAACATCAAGCGCTACCTCCATGATGAGATGAAGGACCTCAAACAAACCATTCAAAACCAATCCAGACTGATCAACAACCTCAACGAAACCGTGGAGCAGCTGTTGAACAGCAAAACAATTACCCAACCACATGAAAAACATCAGGATTAAAGGGACCATCAAACACGTGAAGCTCGAAGGCGGCTTCTGGGGCATTGTAGCCGATGACGGGCAGGAGTACCGGCCTGTCCAAATGCCCGAACAGCTCAAGCACGATGGGGAATCGGTTGAGGTGACGCTCAAGCCGGTAGAGGAGGAAATGTCCATCCATATGTGGGGGCAACCGGTTAAGGTCGTCTCTTTTCATACCCTGCACCCTTAAAACAACAAAAGAACCCGCCAGGATTGTAAAATCGAGGCGGGCACTTTGGTCCCGGTTCAATCTTTTCCGGGTAACGTGATGAACGATTATCGTTTTCAGGTGCGATAAAAGGCTTTATAGCCCTTTAAGCCACGTCCTATCTCCTCTGCCATTCCGAGTGATCCAATTGAGGGACGTTGAGCTGAATCTTGTTGCGTTCAAACAGGAAAGCAGATAGTTTGGCTGCCACTTTTGCTGCGCCTTCATTCCCCTTCTCAAGGGCTTCGGGCGTGAAGTAGTGCTTGACAAAGTGAGTGTCAAACTTTCCGCTTGTAAAGGCTTCGTGTTCGCAGACAAACTTGCCGAACGGCAAAGTTGTCTCCACCCCTTCGATTTCATACATCTCAATGGCCTCAATCATGCGCTGAATAGCCGCATCGCGATTAACGCCGTAGGTTACCAGCTTGGCAATCATCGGGTCATAATAGATCGGAATTTCCATGCCTTCTTCGTACCCATCGTCAAGGCGGATATCATCCCCTTTCGGACGGCGGTAGCGGGATAGGGTGCCAACGCTTGGGAGGAAGTTTTCCGCCGGGTCTTCGGCATATACCCGAAGTTCCAGGGCGTGGCCGGTAATGCTCAGGTCTTCCTGTTTGATCTGCAAAGGCTCGCCCCGTGCGATGAGGATCTGTTGTTCCACCAGGTCCACACCGGTAATGAGCTCCGTGACCGGGTGTTCTACCTGCAAGCGGGTATTCATTTCCAGGAAGTAATAGTTCATGTCGGCATCCATGAGGAACTCCACCGTGCCGGCTCCGGTGTAGTTACAGGAACGGGCCACATTGAGGGCATCATTGCCCATCTTCTCCCGCAGCTCCGGTGTCAGAATACAGGAAGGCGCTTCTTCCACTACCTTTTGGTGGCGGCGCTGAATGCTGCATTCCCGCTCAAAGAAGTGAAGGTAGTTGCCGTGCTCATCGGCCAGCACCTGAATTTCGATATGGCGTGGCGAGGTCACATATTTTTCAACAAATACCGAGCCATCGCCAAAAGCAGAAGTCGCTTCGCTAATGGCCCGCTTCATCTGATCTTCGAATTCATCCGGATTTTCAACAATCCGCATCCCCTTGCCACCACCACCGGCGGAGGCCTTGATCAGTACGGGGAATCCAATCTCTTTAGCTACTTTTTTGGCTTCGTCAATATCCGTAATGGCGTGGTCCAGCCCCGGCACCATAGGGATATCGTAGGCTTTCACCGCATCTTTGGCGGCCAGTTTGCTACCCATGACTTCAATAGCGTGGGGCCCCGGTCCAATGAATTTGATGCCGGCATCTTCGGCAGCCTGAGAGAACTTCGCATTCTCACTCAGAAAACCGTAGCCCGGGTGTATGCCATCTACATTTAGAGACTTTGCGACTTCCAGGATCTTATCGATAAGCAGGTAAGATTGAGCGGACGCCGGAGGGCCAATGCACACCGCTTCATCCGCGAATTTGACATGAGGCGCGTGCCGGTCTGCTTCAGAGTAAACAGCAACGGTACGTATACCCATTTTCTTTGCGGTCCGCATGACACGTAGTGCGATTTCGCCCCGGTTGGCGACAAGGATTTTTTTCATTGGTTTTAGCTTTTTTGTTGGACAGCTCTGAGAATTGCGAGCTGCTCGTTCTGTTTTCCTGCGGGAAAATAGTTATTTTCCCGGCCATTACACAACCAACAGCGCGGAACGGCGCGATGATTTTTCGCACCTTTTCTCTGATGGGGCGGAATCCAGCCGTGGCGCGGCAAAACCAAATTTATGATTGATCAACCCCGGCAGCTGTGGGCACCTACCGAGGCCTTCCGGGCGCAATCCCGCCTGGCCCACTACCGGCAATGGCTTAGCAAGCACCACCAACTGAACTTTGACGACTACGAGGCGCTTTGGTCTTGGTCGGTGGCCGAACCAGCCGCCTTCTGGGCATCCCTTTGGGACTATTTTGACATTATCGCGCATCAGCCGTACACTCAGGTCATGTCAGATGACCCTATGCCGGATACCAAATGGTTTGAAGGGAGCACGCTGAATTACGCAGAGCATATTTTTCGTAACCGAACTACTGCGCACCCTGCCCTGATGGCACAGTCCGAAACCCGGCCCCTGCACAGCCTCAGCTGGGCGGAGCTGGAAGAACGGGTCGCTGCCTTTGCAGCTTTCCTACAGGCGCAGGGCGTGGAAAAAGGCGACCGGGTCGTTGGGTTTTTGGCGAATACCGAAGAGGCAAGCATTGCTTTCCTGGCGGCCTGTTCGCTGGGCGCCGTCTGGTCGAGTTGCTCGCCGGACTTCGGGACCAGCAGCGTAACGGACCGTTTTCAGCAAATCGAGCCTAAAGTGCTCATCGCTGTGGATGGCTATACTTATAATGGTAAGCCCTACGATAAAATTGAGGTGGTACAGGAGATTGTAGCGGCACTGCCCACTTTGAAGCGGGTCGTACTCGTACCTTTCCTGGATGAAAGTGCCGAGGCAGCGGCGATTCCCAAAGCTGTAAGCTGGGCGGATGCCCTCAGGACTCCCCACGATGGGTTAGCGTTTGAGCCGGTCCCGTTTGCTCACCCTATCTGGGTGCTGTACTCCTCAGGCACCACGGGTATTCCGAAAGCGATCACCCATAGCCACGGCGGCGTACTGCTGGAACATCTGAAGTACTTGGCTTTTCATAATGACGTGCATCCTGGCGAACGCTTCTTCTGGTTCTCCACTACGGGGTGGATGATGTGGAACTTCGTGCAGGCGGCTATGCTGGCAGGCGCCACGCCGGTATTATACGATGGCAGCCCCGCCTACCCGGACATGACCGTCATGTGGGCATTTGCCGAAAAGGCGAAGATCAACCACTTCGGTACGAGTGCGCCCTTCCTGGTGGCGAGTATGAAGCGTGGCATCAATCCTTCCAAAGATTTCGACCTCAGCGCACTGCGATCTATTGGCTCAACGGGCGCGCCCCTGCCACCGGAAGCTTTCGATTATGTGTATCAGCATATCAAGGAAGACCTCTGGCTTTGTTCGATGAGCGGCGGCACGGATGTTTGTACGGCATTCGTGGGTGGCTGCCCGGAACGCCCGGTCTACATGGGCGAAATTCAGTGCCGTGCCCTTGGCTGCGCCTTGTATGCCTACGATGAGGACGGGCAGCCGCTGGAAGATGAAGTTGGAGAAATGGTGATCACAAAACCAATGCCCAGCATGCCGGTCTACTTTTGGAATGATGCCGGAAAGGCCCGTTACCGGGAAAGCTATTTTGAACTGTTCCCGGGCATTTGGCGGCACGGCGACTGGGTGAAAATTACCAGTCGGGATTCCCTGGTTATCCTGGGCCGCTCAGATGCCACGCTCAACCGGCATGGCGTCCGCATCGGTACTGCGGAAATCTACCGGGCGGTCAACAAGGTACAGGCCATTAAGGACAGCCTGATTGTGAATCTGGAGCTGGAAGGCGGGCAGCACTACATGCCCCTGTTTGTACTGATGAATGAAGGGCAAATGTTAACGGATGAGGTGAAAGCAGAACTGAAGACCACGCTCCGGCAAACCTATTCTCCCCGTCATGTACCAGACGATATCATTGAGGTGGCCGACATCCCCTACACGATCAGCGGCAAGAAGCTGGAGGCACCGGTAAAGAAAATCCTGCTTGGGCACCCGGTGGAAAAAGCGGCTAACCGCGATGCCATGCGCAATCCGGAGACCCTGGATTTCTTTATCGACTTTGCAAAACGGGTTAATGGCTAATAAAAACTGGCCCGGTGCAGCCCCGGCCGATAGGGCCGGTTGATGAGGTCAAGGATTTTCTGATAATCCTCTGGGTTGTTCAGGAAGTCCAAATTCTCAATATCGATGATCAGGATAGGGAGTTGTTCGTTAGAGCGGAAAAACTCAAAGTAGGATTGCTGGATTTCCTGCAGGTAGGAAGGCTCGATTTCCTGTTCAAAAGCCCTGCCCCGTTTACGGATGTTGTCCATAAGGCGGTCTACGGAGCGGTGGAGGTACACAAGCAGGTCCGGCTTTGGGAAAGCGGCGTTCAGAATGTTGAACAACCGCTGGAAGAGGCGGTACTCCTCGGTATTGAGGTTGTTGCGGGCAAAAAGCAGGGTTTTGTAAAAGATATAATCCGCAACGATGCCCTCCTGAAAAAGGTCGCGCTGTGCCAGTTCCTGCTGCAATTGCTTGTGGCGCTCGGTCATGAAGAAGAGCTCCACCGGGAAGGCATAGCGGTCCGGATTTTGGTAGAAATGTGGTAGAAAGGGATTGTCAGCAAACTCTTCGAGCAGGAGTTTGAAGCCGAAATCTTCCGCCAGCATTTGCGAAAGGGTAGTCTTGCCAGCGCCGATATTCCCCTCGATAATCAGGAACTGGTGTTGCATGGATTGGTCGTTGTTCATGATTCGCGTCTCGGTTTACAGCACATTGACTTCCGGTTTGAGAGCAATGCCGAACTGCCGCTGCACCTCCTCCATAATCCGTCGTGCCAGCGCCCAGACTTCAGCCCCGGTGGCACCTCCGTGATTGACCAGGACGAGCGCTTGTTGGTGGTAAGTGCCCACATTCCCGATGCGCTTTCCTTTCCACCCGGTCTGCTCAATCAGCCATCCGGCGGGTACTTTGGTGTGCGTATCCCCCTGCGGATACCCGGGAATGGTAGGGTGCTGGTCCCGCAAGGCTTCAAAGCGGGCATTGGCAATCACCGGATTTTTAAAAAAGCTGCCGCTGTTGCCCAGTACTGCGGGGTCTGGTAGTTTGCTTTGCCGGATGTGGATGACCGCCCGGCTGATGTCTTTAGGCCCCGGTTGTTGAATGCCCCACTGCTCCAGCGTTTCGGGTATGGCACCATAGCTGGTGTTGAGGCGGTGCTGCCGGCGGGTGAGCCTGAGGTGGATAGCGGTGATAAAGATTTGCCCCTTCAGAGACCGCTTGAACAGGCTGTCCCGGTAGCCAAAAGCGGCGTCCTCCTTTGTAAACTCCAGCGCTTTGCCCGTACTCAGGTCAATAGCTTCCAGCCGTTCGAAGACATCTGACAATTCCACTCCGTAGGCCCCGATATTCTGAATGGGAGCAGCTCCGGCGGTGCCGGGTATGAGCGACAGGTTTTCCAGCCCGCCCAGGTTTTGTTCCAGTGCCCAAAGTACGGTTTCATGCCAGTTTTCACCCCCGCCGATGCGCACCAAGGTGGTGTCTGTATCTTCAGCAAGGATGGATTTTCCCATAATCCGGTTGTGCAATACCCATTGGTGGAGGTCTTGGGTCAGGAGGAGATTGCTGCCGCCGCCGAGGACGAATACAGGGCGTTCCGGGTGCTGCCGTCGAAGGTCCTGTAGCATCTCAGGGCTTTCTATATCCGAAAAGAAAGCCGCTTTGGCGTTTATGCCGAAGGTGTTGTAAGCCCGCAGGGATTGTTGTTCCTGAATCATTGTACCACCGCTTTCTTTTGAATAACCTCGCAACCCCACAGTCCCGGTTTGATGTTGACCAGGACGGTGTCGCCCCGTTCCAGTGTGCCGGGGTAGGGGGTTAGGCTGGTGATTTCCTGGATTTCCTGCCGGTAGTAGAATTCAATCTCAAAGACATTCGGAGCTGGTTGTTCTCCGGCTATGGGCCCGCTGCGACTGGCGTAACGGGCACTTTGGGAAACGAACTCCACCGGCGTTGGTTGTGCAGGGGGGCTGAGCAGCCGATTGCTCAGGCTGCCGGCCAGCGGCCCAAAAATAGTACAGGAAAGCCCAAAAAAAATATAAATCTGGATTTTTTCAGTTAGCCCATTTTCATGCCGGGCTGCATAGTGCCCCAGTGCAAGACCGATGCAGGCACCCACGCCCATGCTGTAAAATGCCAGGCTGGGCATATCCAACGTGCGGTTGAACCATGCGAATTCAAGTGCGTAGACGACGACCAGCCCCAGCATGGCCAGGCCAGCCAAGGTATACGTTAGCCGCTCCTTCAGCGTATAGGCCATGTTTAGATCGGTTCGAATTGCAGTTTAGCCAGTGTGTTGTAGGCTCCTTCTTCCCGCTGAGAAAGCTCAGTATGTGTGCCCTGCTCGATGATCTGACCATTTTCAATAACGAAAATCTGGTCTACATCGCGAATCGTAGCCAGCCGGTGTGCGATGATGATGGACGTCCGGCCCTCCATCAGGGTAGCCAGTGCATCCTGAACCACCTTTTCCGATTCGGCATCCAGGCTGGAGGTCGCTTCGTCTAGCAAGAGTATAGCGGGGTCTTTGAGGATAGCCCGCGCAATTGCAATACGCTGCCGCTGTCCCCCCGAGAGCTTTACGCCGCGCTCGCCCACCAGGGTGTCCAGCCCTTCCGGGAAGGTTTGGATGAAGTCCCAGGCATTGGCTTTCTTTGCTGCCTCAATGATTGCTTCTTCCCCAGCATTCGGGTTGCCGTAGAGGATGTTCTCGCGAATGGAACCTCCGAAGAGGATGACTTCCTGAGGCACGATGGCGATATTCCGGCGATAGGCTGTTGTATTGAAACTGGAAATCGGTTGCCCGTCTACCAGGATGTCTCCCTCATCAATATTGTAGAAGCGCAGCAGCAGTTGTACAATTGTGGACTTTCCGGCTCCGCTCGTCCCTACGAGTGCCACCTTCTGTCCCGGCTCTACCTGAAAGCTCATGTCTTTCAACACCTCAATATCCGGGCGGGTGGGGTAGCGGAAGCGCACGTTTTTATACTCGATATGACCTTTGACCGGGATGTCAGGAATATGCGCCGCATTTTGGATGTCAATTTCCTGGTTTTCCAAAAGGATTTCACGAATACGCTCGGTGGCCCCAATGGCACCCAGCAGCTCCGTGTAGAAATTCCCAAGACCAGCAATAGAGGCACCAATAATAGCGGTGTAAGCTACAAATTCAATGAGAACGCCTACGCTCATGGTCCCATCCTGAACCATCATAGCTCCCTGCCAGATGATAAAGAAAAGCGCCCCAAACAGGAAAGTAACGATGAAGACAGAAAATAAAGCCCGCCATCGTGCGTACTTCAGTGACATACCTACCACCCGGTTGATCCGTTTGCTGTAGCGTACCGATTCAAACAGCTCATTGGTGAATGCCTTTACCGCCTGAATGGCCTGCATGGTTTCGTTGAGGATGTTATTGGACTCCGCCAGCTCCTCCTGCCGCTCCTTGGAAAGCTTGCGGATGAAGCGCCCAAAGAACATAGCTCCAATAATGACTACCGGAAAGGTGGCCAGCATAATGAGTGAAAGCTGAGGTGCCCGAAAAGCCAGGAAGATAATACCCGCAAGCAGGATGATGATCTGGCGCAGGAATTCGGCAAGAGTGATGGAAAAAGCATTGTAGAGCTTCTCTACATCGGCTGTAAGCCGGCTCACCAGCTCACCCACGCGGGCGTGCTCAAAGAAAGACATGGGCATAGAGATAAGCTTCTCGTACAGTGCTCTTCTAACATCAGCAATACCCTTTTCACTGACGATGGAAAACAGGTAGATGCGGAAATAAGACACTGCGCCCTGCACTACCAGAATGATGGCAAGTATCCAACCTACATCGACCAGGGAGTAGGGCATTTCCTTTTCGCCGGAAGCGATATCGACCATCAGCCCGGAAAGATAGGGGAACACCATGAAGGTGATCGAAGAGACAAATAGCAGTACTAGCCCGAAACCGAATGCGAAACGGTAAGGGCGGATAAACCTGAAAATCTTAGCGGCGGCAGCCAGCTTTTCCCGGGTAAGGCGGACTTTGGGCGCATCATCAGCGCCTGACTTGCGTCTGGACATTATTGTAATTGGTTTTTTTGCGTTCCACGATCATAAACAAATCGAGCCGCTTTAAGTTAAATCCACAGTTGCAATAATCCAGCAAATGAATACATCAACCGGAAGCAAGGCTTGAGATACAGTTTGGTTGGTAGTGCTTGTCCCCTAAAAGTGAGCCAAAACTACTACCTATTTACCAATAGCGTTTTCGTACATGTATCCAAGTACTTTTTTTGGAGGGTGTCAGAAAAAAAATTAGCTTTGTAGCCACCCACACACAGGTATGCCGGGCAGGCAAGCGGACTTATTGCCCACCTGCCGATACACAGCGACTCCCTAATTATAGTTCGAATTTGTTCATCCATTCCCCAGTATTGAATGAAAATTAAAACCAGTCTACTCGGTCAGGGGCTTAGGGCTGTTTGACTTGGGCCCTTCGATTCCCAAATCCCATTAACTATGCAAAGACAATTTTCAGTCCTTCTTTTTTGTTTTTTGGTGCATACGACGCTAACTGCCCAGTTTGTGGATATAGGGTTTACTTTCGGTAGTATGTTCTACAGCGGGGATATTTCACCCAGCGACCCCAGAGCGATGATCCAGGAAATGCGCCCGGCGGGCGGGATTTTCTGCCGGCTTTCTTCCAGTAATGTATTCTCCACCCGGTTTTCCCTTAATTTAGGCAGCGTTCAGGGCGATGATTTTCGGAATAACCGCGAACAAAGAGGGCTGGCTTTCCGTACCAACATCACTGAGTTTTCAGCAATCGGCGAGTTGCATGCCTGGCGCATCCGGCATACCGAATATAGCTTTACGTTCCCCTATCTGTACGGTGGAGTAGGGCTGTTTCATTTTAATCCCAGAAGGGAAGTGGACGGGGAGTGGATAGAGCTTCAGCCGCTTGGTACTGAGGGGCAGGGAATCCCGGGTTATGCGCAACGGTATAATCTGACTCAGTTTTTTGTGCCCTTTGGAGCTGGCATTAAGTTTATTACCCGGAAGTTTACGTTCGGGTTTGAATTTGGCCCTCGTTTTTTGCTAACGGATTACCTGGATGATGTGACCGGGGCAGAAGTGAACCATCGGGATATTTTCATCAACAACGGTCCTCTGGCTGCCCAGCTTAGCCGGCCTGCGCTAGGGGGGGAACAAGGCGTGGACCAGACTTACCGCCGTGGGGTGACCTCCCGGGACTGGTACTATATGATGAATATCACGGTTTCCTACAATTTCGGTGCAGGGCTAAATAAAATGCTATCTGATCCGGTCCCTTGCCCCAAATGGTATAAGCCAACGAACCGAAGACTATAATAAATCCCTGTACTAATAATTATTTTGGATTGGAAAGCGTTTCTTAATCTCGAAGCGTCTATCCTTCAGACTAATACCCTAATTGATCATTCAATCCCAATGAACAGCATTATGACACGCAAGCTTATCCACTTTATCCAACCCCTTTCCCTGTCTATTTTACTGACCGGACTCCTTGGTTTTGTTGCCCAGGGCCTTCAGGCGCAAACGCACCTTGGGGTCATGGGAGGCGTTTCCCTTTACAGCGGCGACCTTTCTCCAAAGGAATTCGGCGTTTACCTGGGAGAGGTGCGGCCCGCATTCGGCGTATTTGCCCGGTTTGAACTGGGGCGTGCCGCTGCATTGCGGTTAGGGATCAACGGAGGTTCTGTAGAAGGCGATGATGCCCGGCATGGACGGGAAGACCGCGGCTTAGCCTTCAGAAGCCGGATTACAGAGTTTTCAATGGTCGGCGAGCTGAACCTTTTCAAAATTGGTGCGGCCAGGAACCGCGGCCTTGTCCCTTACCTGTTTGGCGGTATAGCTGTTTTCCGTTTCAATCCGGAAGCCCCCTTTGATGGAGACTATATCGAATTACAGCCATTAGGCACAGAGGGGCAGGGGTTGCCCAATTATGAAGACCCCTATCGCCTTACCCAATTCGCGGTGCCAATGGGCGTTGGCGTTAAGGTCCTGCTGAGCGATCAGCTCACGTTGGGGCTGGAGTTTGGTGGCCGCATGCTCTTCACTGACTATCTGGACGATGTTAGCAATACAGAAGTCAACTACTTCGATGTACTGGAGGGCAACGGGGAACTAGCCGCCCGCCTCAGCCGCCCAACCGTGGAAGATCCTACCGCTGACACCAGCTACCGGCGTGGTGGTCAGTACAACGACTGGTATTACGTAGGTGGTGTATCCCTTGCTTTCCGGATCGGTGGACACAACCGAGGGGTACAGAGCGGACGCGGTATAGGTTGCCCAACCTTCTGAGGTTGACGGGGTTCTGAAGGAATACCTACTATTTTTTCAGCAGAAGCTTTAAATTGGTTAAATTGCTATCGTATAAGCGTTGCTGAGAATCCCATTTGCTCAATCCGCAAAGGAGGAGACAGATTGAAACTCGCCCGTATGTTTTCCGGAATTTTTCCCTGACCGGAAGTTCGGTCAACCCATTGTGACTTTGCATTTTTGTTTTTGGGGTTTCCATTGTCCGCATTTAGTGTTAACTTTGTGTTAACCAGACATTAAATACACTGCAATGAAAAGGGTATTAGTGCTTTGCACTGGCAATTCCTGCCGCAGCCAAATGGCGGAGGGCTACCTAAGGTTCTACTCCGGCGGAAAGCTCGATATTTACAGTGCAGGGCTTAAGGCTCAACATTTAAACCCTTATACCGTGCGAGTGATGGAGGAGGATAATATCGACATGAGTGAGCATGTTGCCAAATCCATTGATAACTTCAGCAATCAGCACTTTGATTACCTGATCACGGTTTGCGATGAAGCCACTGAGGCTACACTTGAGGGCATTCATTTTAGCAAAAAAATCCACTTCAGTATTCCGGACCCCGCGAAAGCAACGGGTTCAGATCAGGAAGTGGAAGCGGCTTTTCTGAAAGTCCGTGAAACGGTGAAGCGGTATATGCTCAAATTTTTGGGTAAAGCACTTGCTGAAAATGTCGAGATCGCTTAATCCCCCTTCTCCCGATCCGCTTTTCTGCCACCTTGGGCAAGGAGTACAGGCTGATAAAACCCACTTTGTGTCTCCTTTAAGATCTTTATGTTTTTATAACCGGCTTTTTGGTAGGCTGCGGCTAATTCTGTCAGGGACCATGCCCGGTAGAAAGCCTGACGTTTCTTCATTTGCCATCGTTCGATAGGGTCTTGCTTTACGGTATAATGATCTAATCTATATCGATTAGTGCCGGTTTCCCAATTCCATTCCTGGAAAGTGTACACACGCTGCCCTTTCCTGCCGCTTTTTACAATTGAAGTTGCCTTGGGGCGTGCGCTTCGCAGCTCATCGTAGCGGCGCACGGAAGCGATGAACAGGCCATCCGGGGCTAGGCAATCTCTGATATGGCTAAGGGCACATTGGAGGTCAGCGGCGGTTAAGAAATGGGGCAAAACGTTATCAATAGCCAGGATTACCCGGTAAGGCTGCGGTGCCCAATTCGCTAAATTCCGGATATCTACCGTAGCGAAAGGTAGGTGGAGCCCTTTTTTCCGGGCTTCTGTTTCGGCACGCTGAATGGCACGAGGGCTGATATCGGTACCCCAGACCTGGTCGTACCCCAATGAAGCCAAGCCTAAAACCTGTGTGCCAATGCCACAGGCGCAGTCGAGGATCGGTGCATTACGCTGAACACCCTGAGCCTCCAGCCAGCCTGCAATTAACCGGGCCTGACGAGCCTGGGCAGCTTCCCAGTCCTGAAAAATCAGGTGGTAGTCATCGGCAAGGCTATCGTAGAAATGGCGGGTCTGGTCTTCCATTAAAATGTTTGGTTTGAGTTTACCAGTGGCTGACAACTGCTCTACCTAAGATTCGTTACCTTTGACACAATCAGAAAAAAATTCGACATGGATACCATTTCCCTGGAAAACAGGACGCGTTCGGCAGCATTATTTGAGGAAGCCAAAAACTATTTCCCGGGTGGAGTGAACTCTCCCGTGCGTGCTTTTAAGTCCGTCTATGGTCCGCCTTTGTTCATCAAGGAAGGGCAGGGGTGCCGGATTACCGACGAGGATGACCATACTTACATCGACTTTTGCTGCTCCTGGGGGCCACTTATTCTGGGGCACAATAATGCCAAGGTACGCGACCTGGTCACGGAGACCGTAGCCAAGGGGACCTCCTTCGGTACACCGACCCGCCTGGGCAATGAACTGGGGAAACTCATAGTCGATAACAACCGCTACATCGATAAAATCCGCTTTGTCAGTTCGGGTACAGAGGCCGTGATGTCTGCCCTGCGGCTGGCACGGGGCATTACAGGTAAGAGCAAAGTCATCAAATTCGAGGGCTGCTACCATGGCCATGTTGATTCCCTGCTGGTAAAAGCAGGGTCGGGCCTGGCTACCTTTGGAGAAAGCACTTCTGCGGGCATTCCTAAGGCATTTGCAGAAGAAACGCTCGTTCTGCCACTGGATGACCGGAAACTACTGGATGAGACCCTGCAAAAGTATAGCGACGATATCGCCTGTATCATAGTCGAGCCCGTGCCCGCCAATAACGGGCTGCTGCTTCAGGACCCTTCTTTTCTGGAATGCCTGCGCCTGAAATGCTATAAATACGGTGTACTGCTCATTTTTGATGAGGTGATCTCTGGATTCCGGGTTGGCTTTGAAGGAGCAGCCGGATATTATGGCATTCAGCCAGATATAATCACGTATGGTAAAATTATTGGAGGAGGTATGCCGGTAGGCGCGTACGGCGGCAGTCATGAGGTAATGAGCCATATTTCCCCTGATGGGCCCGTTTATCAGGCCGGTACTTTATCGGCCAATCCGGTAGCGATGGCAGCCGGGTATGCAGCTCTGAAGCAGCTGCTGGAGCCTGGCTTTTATGAGGGGCTGGAAGCCAAAACCAAGCGTTTGGCAGACCGTCTTCAGACTTTTGCGCTGAAGCATGATTTGCCGATGCATGTGCAGCAGATTGCCTCTATTTTCTGGCTGGCCTTCACCCGCGACCGGGTCGTACGGGCAGATCAGATTGATGCGGGAAGTATGGAGTATTTCAAAAACCTGCACCGGGAGCTGCTCAAGCGAGGCGTGTACCTGGGGCCAAGTGGATATGAAGTTGGGTTTGTCTCAGCTGCGCATACCGAACAAGACCTTGACGAGGCCGCTTCTATCATGGAGGAGTGCCTGCATTTGGTTTTTAAAACCTCAAAGTAATGGAGAACCGGCGAAATGTAAGGTTGCGTTTATTGTCTTATGTAGTCATCGCCTATATGATGATGGCCTTTGCCTGGTGGTCGGTACTGCTGTATACTAAGAACAGTGATGCCTTTGCCGCCAAACGGGACAAAATGCGCCTGCTCATGGTAGCGGAGGGCACTGTTCAGTCCGAAGAAGCCTTCTTACAGTCAGCGCCCTATCTTGAGCTCAAACAGCAGTACACCCGGCAGGAATATATGATTTTAGGGGAAGCCGGGGTCATTATTCTCACCCTCCTGATCGGGATGTACCTCATCAACCGGGCCTACAATAAGGAAATGGAAGCTGCCCGGCAGCAACGGAACTTCCTGTTGTCGATCACCCATGAGCTGAAGTCGCCTATTGCTTCCATCCGCCTGGTCCTGGAGACCTTTCAGCGCCGCAGCCTGCCACCGGAAAAGACCGAGCGGCTCATCCGTAGTGCACTGCTGGAAACGGAGCGCCTCAACGGCCTGGTGAGCGACTTGTTATTGTCTGCGAAGCTCGAAGCGGCATACAAGCCTCACGAAGAAGCACTGGACTTGCCGCAGATACTGGAAGATTTAATAGAAACGCTGGACTCCAAATATCCGGATGCCCGGTTCCATTTCGACAAACGGTCGGCAATCAGCCCTTTCCGGGGCGACCGCACTGGCATGACCTCAGTGATGCTCAACCTGATGGAAAATGCGGTGAAGTATTCACCTAAGCCCGCCGATATAGAAGTGAGCCTGGAAGAAATGCCGGATGCATTGATTCTCCGGTTTGCAGATCAGGGGCATGGGATACCGGATAAAGAAAAACCACAGGTCTTTGGGAAGTTCTACCGGATTGGCAACGAAGATACCCGCAAAACAAAAGGTACAGGTTTGGGTTTATACATTGTGCAGCAAATTGTCGCCGCTCATGACGGCCGGATATCCATTGAAGATAACCAACCTAAGGGTACGGTTTTTAAGATCGAACTCCCCTCGGAGCGGCTGGACAAGCAGGCAGCGCAACGGTCTGTAGAACTGTCAAAAACACAAAGCCAATAAAATAGCATATGCGCATATTACTCGTTGAGGACGAAGAGAACATTCAGGATGTCATTAAGCTCAATCTTGAAATGGAAGAGTACGAAGTCGTTGCTGCAGATAACGGCAAAGACGCACTCAAGTACGCTAAAGAGCAGCATTTTGATCTTCTGATCCTTGATGTGATGCTGCCGGAAGTGGATGGTTTCCAAATTTGTGAGCAGGTCCGCCTGACCAACCGAGAAGTGCCAATCATGTTCCTTACCGCCAAGGATACCGCTCAGGACCGGATTTCAGGCCTAAAAAAAGGCGCAGATGATTACCTGACAAAGCCTTTTAACCTGGAGGAGCTGCTCCTGCGTGTCAATAACCTGATCAAACGGACGAGCAAGAGCCCGGAAAATACACCGGAAGAATACGAGTTTGGTAATAATTGGGTAAACTTTGCTACTTATGAAGCGAAGGGCAACCCCGGGCATTTCACCCTGACCAAAAAAGAGGCGATGCTGCTGAAACTGCTCGTTGACCGCAGGGGCGAGGTCGTCTCTAGACAGCAAATCTTGCAGTCAGTCTGGGGCTACGATGTGTATCCTTCCACCCGGACTATCGATAATTTTATCCTGTCTTTCCGAAAGTATTTTGAAGCAGATCCTAAAAACCCCGAGTACTTCCTTTCGGTACGGGGCGTGGGGTATAAATTCATTGATGAGTAGAAGCTGGCCTTCCGTTTCGCTGGTATTTGTTCAAGTAGGTGAGATTTTGTTTGGTGTTTGTTTTGAAATGCAAAATAAATGCGTAATTTATAGCATGAGATAACACCAAATGCTTCATGCTATGATGAACGAGCCCATTTCCTCGATTATGACTAAAAAGGTAGTAACGGTCCGGCCGCAAGATACCTTGGAAGTCGTCAAAGACATCCTCTTCTTTAAGCACGTCCACCATATTCCGGTGGTGGAAGGGCATACCCTGGTCGGGATCATCACTTCCTTTGACCTGGTGCGGCTCGGCCGGTGCCAGGACGAATACAAACAGGTCAAGGTCTCAGAAGTGATGACAACAAAGGTAGCGACGCTTGGCCCTAACGATAAAATAGGAGCGGCAGCGGAAGTTTTCCTGGAAAATCTGTTCCACGGCTTACCTATCGTCAATGAAGACAAAGACCTGGTTGGTATTATTACCACCCATGATGTGCTGAAGTACGAGTTCCACAAGGAATATCCCAATCACAAAATCTACTGGGAGCCGGTCTAGTAGTCGGATGAGAGCCTTTTGACACCTTCTTTGGTTGCGGCAATGGTACCCAGCGGCAGCGCGAACAGGAAACCCACTATGGAAAAAAGGAGCAGCAGAAAAGCAGCGCCATTGCCAATGCATAAACCCCGGTTGGCGCGGGCAAAGGCGATGCTACCTCTGACATCCCGGTGCCTTTCCAGTGTAAAGTCCAGGTTGCCGAAGCCGGCATAGTAGGCTTGTACGCCGAATACAGCAAAGGCGATTAGAGGGCTAAGCACCGGAATTAAAATCCCAAGCAGAAAAAGCAGAAGGGTGAAGAATAATTCCCGGACAATATTTCTAAGCGCCAGGGTAAGTCCTCGTGCCAGGTCCCGTAGCGCCTTGCTGATCGAAAAAGGGACCTGTTGGTGATGCCCCTTCAGGTGCTTTTCTATTTTTTCAGACAGGAAACTCATGAAAGGGGAGGAAATGGCGAGGACCAGGTGCTTAAAGACCAACAGCCCGATAGCCAGGACAAAGACACCGCCAAATATTTGCACGATGGTCTCCAATGCACCTTTCCCCCACTCGAAGGGATAAAAATCAATCAGCCACTGTGCAATGTCGTCGCTGGACGACCAGGCGCCGTAAAAAATGGCTGCGCCTAGCAACAGGCTTATTAGGCCGGGTGCAAGCACGTACCCCCAGAGATTATACCGGGAAGTCAGCCGGATGGCATCGAAGTAAGCCGTAAAACCTTGGATAAAGCCAGTAATCATAGTTCGTTTTCACCCCAATTTGGACAAGCCACCGCCTTCCGCCGAAAATAATGGACAGAAGCAGGCCGTTCTCCGATAAAGGCTACTCCGTAAAGCGGCCCAGGAACCGGCGCACATCTTCTACGGAAAGCAGATTGTAGCGGGCTACAGACTTATCCAGGCCAACCTTAATGGTGTGGGCGGTGTCTGGGAGTGCTTTAAAGGTATCCTCATCGGTATGGTCGTCGCCCAGTGCCATAATGAAGTCCCACTTGCCTTCTTCCAGCCAGTTGATTGTGGCTTTGCCTTTGCTGACACCTGCGTTTTTGATTTCCACAACCTTGTTGCCTTCAAGCACCTGCAAATCGTCGTTGGCTGTGAGGTATAGGAGGACGTCACGGAATTCGCGCACCCGCTTTTCACCCAGCTGGGGGTCAATACGGCGGTAGTGCCAGGCAATGGAAAAGTCTTTTTCTTCAATGAAAGAGCCCGGTGTACGCTCAACCATATTCTCCAGCACCTGCCGGATTTTGGCTTTCCAGCTGATGGTCAGCCCAGGGTTGCTTTGCCATTTGCCATCGCGTTTCATCCACACGCCATGCTCGGCAGCCATATCAAGCCCCAGGTGGCCCAGCCAGTTTTCCAGGGTAGTCCGGTCCCTGCCGCTGTTGACAACCAGCTTGGTGCCCGGGTGGCTGGAAAGCGCCTTGAGCAGGTTGATGACCTCTTCTCCGGGTACCACAGCCTGCGGGTCTTTATGGAATGGCATGAGCGTACCATCATAATCAAGGATGATCAGCCGGTTCTCCGCATCATGGTAGTCTTTGACAATTTCTTTTCTTAAATCGCGGTCTATTCGTTTCACAATATTTTCTTTTTGCGACTCCATCAGTTTTTTTTGTTCATTAATGAAAGTGGCAGCCCAGTTGCGTACATCGTGCTGCTTAAGCTTTTCCTGCATGCCTTCCAGACGCTTAGCTTGTTCTGCTTCGTCCATTGTGAGAGCCTGAAGCAGGGCTTTGGTGATATCCTGACGGTCTTGTGGGTTGACGGTAATACTGTCGTGGAGCTCGTTATGCGCACCAGCCATCTCACTTAGGATAAGCACGCCTTTCTTAGAGGCTTCCTTGCTGGCGATGAATTCCTTGGCCACCAGGTTCATGCCATCGCGCAGGGGCGTGATCAGCGCAATATCAGCTACTTTATAAAGTGTTGTCAAATCGCCGAAGTCAAGGCTGCGATAGAAGTACTGAATGGGCACCCAACCGAAATTGCCATATTCACCGTTGACCCGGCCCACCAGGTTGTCAATCTTTTGCTTCAGTGCCTGATACTGTGAAACATTGGCCCGGGATGGCACAACAATCATCACCAGGGTGACTTTGCCCCGGTACTCCGGATGCTTTTCAAGGAAGTTAGCATAGGCTCGGACGCGCTGTGGGATGCCTTTAGAGTAGTCGAGGCGGTCGATAGAAATGATGAGCTTTTGCTCTTGAGCAAGCTGAATGATCTTTTGCGCCGTTTCCGACTCCTCGCTTGCCGGTTCAGGATGAGCATACTTGTCATAGTCGATGCCCATTGGAAACATATCGACGTTGACCAGGCGGTCGCCCACTGTCAACATGCCAAAGTGGTGCTCAAACCCGCAAATCCGATAGACGGCGCTCAGAAAGTGCCGCATGTAGCCGAAGGTGTGGAAACCGATTTGGTCTGCTCCCAGAATGCCTTCCAGAATTTCTTTACGCCAGGGTAGGATACGGAACACCTCGTAGGATGGGAAGGGAATGTGCAGGAAAAACCCAATAGACACATCAGGGTATGCCTCTCGTATCATGGCTGGCAGGAGCATGAGCTGGTAGTCGTGCACCCAGACCAGGTCGCCTTCTTTGATGAGCGGAATGACCTCATCGGCAAACTGCCGGTTGACCTGTTTATAAGCTTCCCAGTAGTGGTCGCGGTAAGAGGTATACTGCGTAAAATAGTGGAAGTGCGGCCAGATGGTTTTGTTGCTGTAGCCTTCGTAGTAGAGCTCAATTTGTTCCTGGGTCAGAAAAACCGGGAACAGGCCGTCTTTTTTGAGGTCCTGACGCACCGTCTCGCGTTCCCATTCGTCTTTGATATCCTGGCCCGGCCAGCCAATCCAAATTTTGTCAAAGGATTCGTCAAGGGAGTTCAGGCCGGTGGCCAATCCTCCGGCGCTGGGATGGTAGATCAGGTCTCCGGCTTCTTTCTTAATGGTTACAGGCAATCGGTTGGAAATGATGACTAATCGGGACATCCTCTTTATAGGGTTTTGTAGGATTGAATAATACGGAATGCTTTGGACTTCTCCAAGAAACTTAATGTAAAAGCTACACTAAGTTTTATTCGGGTACTCAATAATTAAAGTGTTGGTATTGTCGCAATGTTCGACCGGTAGGAAAAGGAGAAGATGGCAACACGGAGTTAGGTTTATTTTTGTTCTTTGTTTTGTTAAGGGGGTAACTTTTTATTTGGTTTTTTATCCTAGTGAAGATTTTTTATGTAAATTGTGGTGCTTGGATTTAAACTATTTATTGTATGAGAAAGCCTGTTACACCCAAAACCATCCTGAATATACAAGTGGTGCTCTTATACGGAGTGCTGGTCTTGTTATTTTTTCTATCTTATCAGCAGCTGCCTGAAATTGCCGAGTTTTTCCGGGAATACAGCGGTAAAATGAAAGCCGCGATCCCAATAAGGTAAAAAAGCACCGCCCGGTCTCTACCAGGCAGTGCTTTTATCAGCGGCTGAAAAAGGACTTATAAAGTCACGCCCCCATCAACGTTCAGTACGGCGCCATTAATGAATGCGGCATCATCGGAAGCCAGGAAAGCGTAGGCGGCCGCAATTTCTGAAGGCTCGCCCAGGCGCGGGACCGGTGTCTTTTGCTTGAGCATATCAATGACCTTTTCAGGGATGGTTAGTACCATTTCTGTACCGATAAAGCCCGGTGCTACGGCATTGGCGGTAATGCCTTTGCGGCCAAACTCTTTCGCCCATACTTTTGTCATGCCAATCACGCCTGCCTTGGTAGCCACGTAATTCGTTTGCCCGAAGTTGCCATTATGCGCGACTACGGAAGCAGCGCTCACGATACGCCCGTATTCACGCTCCAGCATGTACGGCAAAACGGCTTTGGTGCAGTTGAACACGCCAGTCAGGTTGACATCGATAACCTGCTGCCACTGATCCGTGCTCATTTTCTTCATTGTCGCATCCCGGGTAATGCCCGCGTTGTTGATGATGATGTCGATCTGCCCGTAGGCATCTACGGCTGCTTTGGCGGCGGCCTCGCAGGCAGAGAGGTCGGTGGTGTTCACCTTGAAAAACAAGCCGTCGAGCTCAGCCGCCAGTGCCTTGCCTTTTTCCTCGTTAATGTCCCAGATGACCACTTTGGCGCCTTCTTCAGCAAAACGGATAGCGGTAGCCTTGCCAATGCCCATTGCGCCGCCCGTGACGATCGCTACTTTTTCCTTCAATTTATTCATAATTCAGTATTAAAAGGTCAGTCAAATTGAGTTCTGATGTGTTCAAAAGTAGGTAAAGACGCTTTATTCCTGATTCCGTAAGAGGAGTGAAGGGGGTTGACTTGCTTAGTTTTCAGCGCTGCAAAAAAGTATAAAAAGAACACTGTCAGTATTTTAAGGTGATAATTGATGATGTGGACGAATTAAAGCCCCTTGCAGCAGTCTTTTTATTTTCCGATCTTTACATATAAATATCTAAATAATTTAATTTATCAAATCCTAACCGAAAATGAAAGAAGTCTATATCGCATCCGCCGTCCGTACGCCCCTGGGCAGTTTTGGTGGCGTATTCGCTAATGTTTCAGCAACGGACCTTGGTGCAGCTGCTATCAAAGGCGCATTGGAAAAGGCTGGTGTGGATGCCAGTCAGGTCGAAGAGGTCTTCATGGGCAACGTTTGCTCGGCCAATCTCGGTCAGGCACCGGCTCGTCAGGCAGCACTTGGAGCAGGCATTCCGGACACAGTGCCTTGTACGACTATAAATAAAGTATGCTCCTCAGGGGCCAAAGCCATCATGTTCGGCTCTCAGTCTATTATGCTGGGGCATCAGGACCTGGTTGTCGTTGGCGGCATGGAAAATATGAGCGCCATTCCATACTATGTCCCCAAAGCGCGTTACGGGCATAAATACGGGCACGGGCAAATCGTGGATGGCTTGCTTAAAGATGGCCTGACGGATGCCTACCAGCAAGTAGCGATGGGCGTATGTGCAGATGCCACGGCGAAGAAATACGAGATTACACGGGAACAGCAGGATGAATTCGCGATGCTTTCCTACAAGCGCTCTGCAGAGTCAACAAGTTCTGGTGCTTTTGCGAACGAAATTGTGCCCGTGCACGTCCCGCAGCGTAAAGGTGACCCGATCGCGATTACAGAAGACGAAGAGTACAAGCGGGTGAAGTTTGAAAAAGTACCTACGCTGCGCCCGGTATTTACGAAAGATGGCACAGTAACTGCTGCCAATGCTTCAACGATCAATGATGGAGCGACAGCGCTGGTGCTGGTAAGCGAGGAGAAGCTCAAAGAATTGAACCTGACACCCTTGGCTAAAGTGGTCAGTTTTGCAGATGCCGCTCATGAGCCGGAATGGTTCACTACTGCACCCACTAAGGCAGCACCGATTGCGCTAAAGCGGGCTGGGCTTACGATGAATGATATTGATTATTTTGAGGTCAATGAAGCGTTCGCAGTCGTTACACTGGCTTTCAATAAAATGCTGGACGTGCCTGTGGAGAAAACGAACGTCTTTGGCGGCGCGGTCTCCCTGGGGCATCCGCTTGGGGCTAGTGGTGCACGCATCATTACAACACTGAATAACGTACTGCAGCAAAAGAATGCCAAGCGCGGGCTGGCAGCGATCTGCAACGGTGGTGGCGGCGCTTCTTCCATCATCATTGAGAAAGTCTAAGGTTTATTAAAAATTGTTTAAGTAACGGCCCGGGGCGCTCGCATCGCTCCGGGCTTTTGCTTTCCTGCAGGCAGTTTACAAAGGTATAGGGATTAACTGTCAAGGGCTTTAAAAATTAAGTCAAGGTATGTGTTTTTGAATTTAAAGTATTGAATTATAATAGTTTATGACAGTAATTTACCTTTAAAGGTCTTTTGGTCAGGGTAAAACATATAAAAAAGCCTATTGATCCCCGTCTCTTCTCCGCGTACCTTTAACCTATCAATTAAAACACACATTCTCTTCCACTTAAACGATACTTATCATGGCTTCAACAAAATCTTTCTACGATCAGCTGATGGACAATCAGTCCAAACTGTTCAACACGATGACAGAATTTACCAATGCCTGGATGGAAATGATGACACCATCATCCGACCTCTCTGACAAGGCTGGCGAACTGATGAACGAATACTACACTAAGACTTCCGAAATGATGGAAGCTATGGCTTCTAAAGAAAAAATGGAAGCCTATCAGAAGGACTTCTGGACCACTTTTACGGCTGACTACACCAAGAACATGGAGGTGAGCATGGAGCTGTACAAGAAGTCAGCAGAGTACTTTAAGAACATGTGGTCTGGAAACACCATGGAAACCACGCAGGAGCGCACCAAGAAGCTCAGCGAGCTTTACCAGCACTCTATGAAGGCCTTTTACGATACCACCAAAGCCAATGGTAAGGTGATGCAGGAGTATATGAGCGCCAATTAAGGCTGCCCAAGCCCCATCCTCCACTTTTAAAACCAACAACCATGAGTAATCAATTCGATACCTTAATAGAGGGCCAGAAAAAAGCAATGGAATTTTGGTCGAAATTGTCCGATCAGATGACTAAGCCATTTCAGCAGGAGCAGGCTGACCCTGCCAAAGCCGGTGAGGCGCTTTTCCAGGAATGGTACAACAAGCAACAGGCTTTTTTCCAGGAGGCTATGAAAGGCAACCCTCAGGAAATGCTGCAGCAAACACCGGAGCACCTGCGCAAGTACATGCAGATTCAAACAGAGTTTACCCAAAAGTGGGCGGACTTCTTCAAGTCCAATGCCGGTAAAATGGGCTTCCAGATACCGGGGGCTGACAGCTTTGGCAACTCCACGCAGTTTTTCCAGGAGAATATGTCGAATTGGAACAAGTGGATGAACGGCGGGCAGGATTGGTTCAGTGCTCAGGTGCTGGACAAGATGCCTTTCAATATGCGGCCTCACTACACGGGCTTTCTCGATAGCTACAATTTTATGTCAAAGTATTGGGAACCGCTTCAGCGCCTGATCAAAAACGGGCTCTACGATGGCGATATGGTGAACAAATACTTTGGCATGGAAGCCTATCAGAAATTGGTCAACCAAATGATGGGCTTCCGGCCGGTAGGCAATACCAGTGAGGTCATTGAACAGGTGAACAAATGGTTTTCCAACATGATGTCCTACATGGGCGATCAGTCGGGCGACTGGAAAACGGTAAGCGATAGCTGGAAGGAGAAGATGGAGTCTTTCAGCAATGCAGGCAACATGCCTTTCTTTGAAATGGCTGCCGAATTCAACAACCGCCTGCGGGACCAACTAGCGCCGTTCAACAACATCGCGGCTCAGGGTCGGGAAACAGAGATTTCCAAAACGCTGCAGGATATTCAGTTTCAGTACATTGCGTTCGTACTCAAGTCTGCCGAAATGCAGTCTAAAGTTTACGAGTCCGGGCAGTTTGCAATGCCGGATACCCTGCGCGAGTTTGCTGAAAAGTACAAACAGGAACCGGAAATGCCGGATTTCCAGGCGTTCTTCCAGGCTTACATCAATAAGCTGGAGGAGGCGATGCTTGAGGTCCTGCATTCATCAGAGTACTCGAAGCTTCAAAGCGAAGTGTCGGCGCTGGCGACCAGCATCAAGAAGGACAATGGCCGCCTTATGGAGCTGATGTATGCCGATATGCCATTTCTTACGCATACCGATGGCGACGACATCGCCAAGGAGGCGTCCGCAATCCGCACCAAAGTCCGCTCTTTGGAGCACCGTTTGGCGGAACTGGAGAAAGCCATGCTGTTGAGCGGAAAGCCTGCAGTCGAAAAAAAAACGCCGGCTGAGGGCGGAAGCCTCAAGAAATCACTGATGGACAAAATCGGGATTGCCTCTGCTTCTGATGCCGACGACCTTAAGCAAATCAAGGGGGTAGGGCCTAAGCTGGAGACGATGCTCAATGACCTGGGGGTTTACACCTTCAAGCAGGTGGCTCAGATGGGCGCTTCTGAATACGATATGATTGACGAACTGCTTGGTGCCTTTCAGGGGCGGGCCAAGCGCGACAACTGGGCCAAGCAGGCCAAGGCTTTACTTAAATAATCCACATCAGGCTTCCAGGGCTGCTAACCGGGATAAACCGGTTGGCTGCCTTGAACAGGTCGGACTCATAACCAGGTAAAAAATTAACCAATGAGCACAACGGCATCCAATAACGTCAGCGATCAGCTCCTCGAACAAGTCAATACGGCTTCCGATGCGCTGCGCAATATTAACAGCGTCCATGATGTGGATGTAGCTACGGCACCCCGGGAAGTTGTCTGGGAAGATGGCAAAGTCAAACTCTATCACTTCCTGAGGGACGACAAACCGGCTACCAAAACACCTGTTCTGGTCTCTTACGCCCTGGTCAACCGCTGGGAAATGATGGACCTGCAGCCGGACCGCAGCTTTATCCGTAAGCTGATTAGCGAAGGGCTGGACGTTTACCTGATTGACTGGGGTTACCCAACTAAGGTAGACCGCTACAAAAAAATGGAGGACTACATCCTTGGGAATATCAACGACTGCGTAGATTACATCCGCGAAGCTCATGGTTTGGCTAAGGTGAACCTGCTTGGCGTTTGCCAGGGTGGGACTTTTAGCCTGATTTATTCCGCCTTGTTCCCCGAAAAAATCAAAAACCTGGTCACCCTTGTGACACCGGTCGACTTTGACAACGAAGAAGGGCTGCTCTTCAAGTGGGCCAAGGATATGGATGTGGATGCAATTGTAGATGGCTTCGGGGGCATTATCCCCGGCGACTTCCTCAATACCGGCTTCGACCTGCTCAAGCCAATGAACAAGGCACGCAAGTACATGGCGCTGCCCCAAACCATGGCTAACAAAGGCAAGCTGATGAACTTCCTGCGCATGGAGCACTGGGTTGCTGACAGCCCCGCACAAGCCGGAGAGACCTACCGCCGTTTCATTAAGGATATGTACCAGCATAACAAGCTCATCAAAGGCGAATTTGAGCTGGGCGGCCGTGAGGTAAAGCTAAAGAACATCAATATGCCGGTACTGACCATCTATGCCAAGCACGATCACATCGTGCCACCGGCAACAACAAAGCCGATCAATGATGAAATCGGCTCCAAGGACAAGGAGCTGATGGAATTCCCGGGCGGGCACATTGGTGTATTCGTAGGCGGGCGTTCTCAAAAGCTGTTAACGCCCGCAGTAGCCAGCTGGCTGACTGAGCGGGACTAAGAATAAGGAAAGTTTGGTCCCATGAACATGAACTTTGATCACGCACTACTTTGTCTTAGCGTACGCCCGGGCGCGGAGCTAAACAGAAATGACTCCGCACCTGCGTACAGTTTAACAGCGCAGCAGGATATCGCGCTGCGCTGTTAAGCTACAATTTGGTAATACCTGGTTTTAATTTGGTTAGGGCTGAGCTGGCTGTGGGCAACTGCAGCCAGTTCGTTTTTTACCGCCCCCGGGAAAGTTTTTCCAGCATCTGTGTCACCCACGCTATGCGGTCCGCCTGCCCATCACCATTCTCCGTTTTTTTCAGTGCATTCCTGTAACTTTCCAGTTCCCTGCGAGCGCCCTCCTGCTCATCGAGGCGCATGAACACCATAGCTTTTTCCAGGTGTATTTCCGGGGAAAGCGCGTAGGCCTCCTGCTCCGCTTTGCGTAACAAGAGCATTGCTCGTTCCATATCACCTGCATCATTTGAGGTTTGGCGGAGGAGTACAGACTGCAACATGTAATCTTCAAGCACGGCAGCGTCTGCATCGAGCTGAACGGTGAGCAGCTCTTGCGTGCGTTCGTAATTGCCGCTCAGGAATTCCTGCCAGGCTGTATTGCGCCTTGCCATCGCTGTGGCACTGATATAGGCAGGATCTGCTGCTGGTAGCTGTTGGTTTGATTTGTAGCCCAGATTTAGCATTTGGCGGTAAAGATGGGGGTAGAGATGCTCCTCTGCAGTCTGTAACCGGAAAGACCTGCTTTTTTTCTGAGCCTCGTGGATGCGGGTATAGGCATTCAGCAGTGCTTGGTTGTCAGCCTTGAGGTGTTGTAAAAGGGTAATTGCTGTTTGATCTGCCTCCTGTTCCTGTTCTGGGGAATATTCCATGCCCAGCCGATTGGCAATCTGAAAGGCAATAGCGGTGGAAAGCAGTGATATGCTCTCTGTAAAAGCTCCGAATGCATACAAGTCGACCGGGCTAAAGGTGCCATTTCGAATAGATTGTTCAGCCACAGCGGTCTCTGTTACCGCAGCGGCTACGGTGATCACGCCGCTCCAGAATGCTGCCCGGGCTTCCCGGGAAAGGTTGCGGCGGAAGTTGTCTACGGAATGATTGAACTGAATGTGTGCAAATTCCTGAGCCAAAATAGCCAGCAGTTCCTCTTTGGTTTGCAGGGCGGCCAACAGGCCGGTCGAAATGAACAAGTCGCCATTGGCACAGGCAAAGGTGCCGGGCTCTACCGACTCATAGACCCGTATGCGCATCACCGAAGGATGTTTTTCTACAGGCTGTTTGGGAAAAAGCTGTAGCCGGACCTGATTCAGGTAGTCGTCAAGATAGGGGTCGTCAAACAGGGTGATGGTTTCATTAAAGCTAAGGTATTCTTCCTGTAGCTCCCGTCTGACCTCTTGGTCCCAACCCCTTTTGGAGAGTTGGTCCAATGCGCTGGACTGCAGAAATTGCTGATACCAAACACCATCAACAGACAATTCATTAAGCTGATAATCGAGGTGCTTGAGGTCAAATGCAGAAATCATGCGCTCTTGCCCGTTGATTATAGCTCTGATGGTAGGAGTGCCTGCGATGATGCGATAGTCGCTAAGTTCAACAATCGTGCCGGCATCTAATTTTTCATAAGAGGCGTCAGCCGTCCGGAATTTTTCCTTGACAACGGCTCTGATGGAATAGTCCTGTGCAAGGAGCACGTCATTGACTGAAAACAAGAGTAAAGCGGGTAGGAAATGGAGAAAATACTTCATATCAAAGGGTTTAAGTATGTGAACAAAGGAGCATTTTGCTGAGGCTCATGTATTTTTTCTTCGCCCATCTAATTTACAAATGAAAACGGGTTCGGTGCGCTATAGGAATGTTAATAATGGCGTCTGCTCATCGTTAAAGGGCATTAAGGATGCTAACAAATTGTTAAAAAAAGTCCGACCTTAGCGCAAAACGCCAAATATGACCGAATTCCAAAAATCAATCCTGGAAGGCATACCGGACGAATTGCCGATGGCTAAGCCCTATGATCCGAATGTAAGCCACGCCCCAAAACGTGGTATCGAGGGGGTTTTGTCAGATAAAGACCGGGCGCTGGCCCTTAAAAACGCGCTGCGGTACTTCCCCGCCCATCAGCATGAAGTTCTGGCTCCTGAATTTGCCGCAGAACTAGAGCACTACGGGCGCATTTATATGTTCCGCTTCCGTCCGGACTATGAAATGTATGCCCGCCCGATTGATGAATATCCCCATCAGTCCAGGCAGGCTGCCGCCATTATGCTTATGATTCAAAACAACCTGGACCCCAAAGTCGCCAAGCACCCGCATGAGCTGATCACCTACGGCGGCAATGGAGCGGTTTTTCAAAACTGGGCGCAGTACCGGCTGGTCATGCAGTACCTGGCTCAGATGACGGATGAACAGACCTTGGTGCTTTATTCCGGGCATCCGCTTGGGCTATTCCCTTCCCACCCCGAAGCGCCGCGCGTAGTGGTGACCAACGGCATGATGATCCCCAATTATTCCAAAAAAGAAGACTGGAACAAGTACAACGCCCTGGGCGTCACTTCCTACGGGCAAATGACTGCCGGCTCCTTTATGTATATCGGGCCACAAGGTATTGTGCATGGTACAACGATTACCTTGTTGAATGCAGGCCGCAAAATGGGGCTGGGCGATAAAAACCTTCGCGGAAAGGTATTCGTGACTTCCGGGCTGGGGGGTATGTCCGGTGCACAAACCATTGCCGCGGAAGTGACTGGAGCGGTAGGAATCGTAGCAGAAATTGACCCTGATGCCGTGCAGCAGCGCCTGACGGACGGCTATATCAAAGCAGAAAATGTCTTTACCAACCTCGGTGCGCTGTTGCCCAGAATAGAGCAAGCCAGACAAGACAAGGAAGCCGTGGCCCTGGTCTATCAGGGGAATGTGGTGGAGCTGTGGGAACGCCTGGCCAAAGAGGAGGTAAAAGTAGAGCTGGGCTCCGATCAGACTTCTTTGCACAATATTGAAGGCATGGGCTACACGCCTGCGGGCTATACCTTTGAAGAAGCCAAGCGGCTGCTGGATAAAGACCCGGTGCAGTTCATGTCTGAAGTGCGGGACACCCTGCGCCGCCACGTAAAAGCCATTAATACGATGGCGGAGCGCGGCATGTATTTCTGGGATTATGGCAATGCTTTTCTAAAGGAAGCAGGCAATTCCGGAGCGGATATATGGCTGGATGAAACAGAGGGGCACTTTCGTTACCCATCCTATGTGGAGGACATCATGGGGCCGATGTGTTTTGATTATGGTTTTGGCCCATTCCGTTGGGTGTGTGCTTCCGGAACCATGAAAGATTTGCAAAAGACCGATGAAATTGCGGCGGAAATCCTACGCGAGATGCTGGCCGAAGCGCCGGAGGACATTCGCCCTCAGTTGCAGGATAATCTCAACTGGATTGAAGGAGCAGAAGACAACCTTCCTGTCGTAGGCTCAAAATCAAGAATTCTGTATGCTGATGCTGAAGGCCGCATCCGCATCGCGCGGGCGTTCAACAAAGCGATTGCCCGCGGGGAATTGAGCGCTCCAGTCGTATTAGGCAGGGACCACCACGATGTCTCCGGTACTGATTCGCCCTACCGGGAGACCGCAAATATTTACGACGGCTCCCAGTTTACCGCAGATATGGCGGTGCACAATGTCATTGGGGATGCTTTCCGCGGGGCAACCTGGATTTCCCTGCACAACGGTGGCGGAGTTGGATGGGGCGAAGTGATGAACGGAGGTTTTGGGATGGTGCTTGATGGTACACCAGAATCTGACCGCCGCCTGGAGAGTATGCTCTTCTGGGATGTCAACAACGGCATTGCCCGGCGGTCCTGGGCCCGCAACCGGGGTGCGATGTCTACTATTCAACGCACCATGCAGGCTTATCCGGGGCTCAGGGTCACCTTGCCTACCATTGCGGATGATAACCTGGTGGAAGAGGCGCTGGGCCTGAGTGCTAAAGAGGGAAAGGCTTAAGCCTGCAATTTCTTTAAGATTTCCAGGCACCCCCACAGCGCACGCGGCACGTGGAAACAGCCTTTCCATTTGCCGCCCTTTGCAGTATGCAGTGGGGTGCCGTCCCGTTTCAGGTAGCCGAACCATTCGCCGTATTCCGGGTCAGAGAATCGGGGCCAGGCGTAGTCATAGAGTTGCTCAAACCATCGTGCACATCGCTCATCGCCGGTATGTTGCAGCCCTTTCAATGCGGCCTCCATAGCCTCGAGGTGGACCCACCATAGCTTTTGGTCCCATTCCAGCTGCTGTGGCGGATAGCCTTTGCGGTCCAGGAAGTAAAACAAGCCGCCTGCTTCTTTGTCCCACCCGTAGTCCAGCATAAAAAGCGCCCGCTCCGTGGCCTGACGGATCAGCTCCTGATCGTCCCGGCGCTCGCCCAGGTCCATGATGAACCACATAGCTTCCAAAGCATGGCCTGGATTGAGGAGCCGGCCTTCGAAGGTATCACTGAGCTTACCGTCGGGCTGTACATTTTCCAGGACCAGTCCGGATGCTTCGTCATAGAAGGTATCCATTACAGTGTGAATGCAATGGTCGATCGTGGTTTCCACCAATTCGGGTTCCAAGAGGGGCTCCAGCTCCAGGCAAAGGTTGCATAGGATCATAGGCAGGGAGAAGCCCATGAGGGGGCGGGTACCGCGGACCAGTTTGTTGTACTTGCCCTTGGGGTTGTCCTGCCGTTCCAATATTCGGCTAAAGGTGGCCCGGGCTATGGAGGCGTACCGTTCCGTGCCCGTGGCCTGGTAAAGTTGCCCGAAAGCCATAGCCGCGAAGCAATCGGAGAAAATATTATAGGCTTGTACCAGGGGCTGCCCGTCCTGCCGGAGGGAGAAATACCAGTTGCCGGCTTCGTCCCGGCCGTGTTTTTCCAGAAAGTTGGCACCCAGCAGGGCGAGGTCCAGCCATTCCTGCCGCTGTTCCTGATGGTTGTACAATTTGGAAAAAGTCCAAACCTGACGGGCCTGTAGCCAGATGAACTTGTCGGTATCGTAAACCTGTCCGTCCCGGAGCAGGCAGGTAAAATAGCCGCCATGTTCGCGGTCCGGAGAGTAACGTTCCCAAAAGGGGATGACCCTTTCGTTTAGTTCTTGTGCAAAAACCTGGGTGTATTGTCCTGCCTTCAGCATGTTTAGTGTTCGTTTCGGTATTCCTGGTATCTGTTGTACAAATGACCCGCCTGTGGATAGGCCGATTGTGGGCTCATAAAATGCGAAAACTCAAAGGTAATGGCTTTTTCCAATCCGGCAGCACGGGCGGCTTCCAGTTTAAGGCGCAGCTTTTCCCACTTGATAGGCAAAAACTTGATGGGCATATCCCGGTCGAACGATTCTGCATTCGTCCAGCAGCGCAGCCCGTGGCGGTCAGCGAGCTGTTTGTTAACAGCAAAATAGTCGGTCAGCTGATGGTAGTCCACATGCCCGTCCTGAAAGGCTACGATATCTATGGCCTCCCGTATGCCGGTGAAGATTTCGTCCCACTCGGCTTCATGTTCCTGCAGGCTGACGGCATCGGTTTTGGTCAGTTCAGCTTCACTGGCCATGATGGCTTTCTGTCCGTCGATGTATGGAGAAATCAGGGTGGGCAGCCCACCACTTACTTTTTTGCAGTGCAGCCCCAGTTGCCGGTAGAGGTCAATGATACCGGCCGTTTTGCGGCTGACTTCCTGGCAGATGTACCAGCCTTGAAATGCCGTTGAGGAGCCATATCGTTCCCAAACTTCATCAATAACCCGAAGGTTGAGGGCGACTTCGCGTTGGAAATCGCCTTGCGCCCACCAGTACTTGCCGGAGTCATAAAGCCCGAAGTAGAAGGCCATTCCATGCTTTTCCGAAAGGTCCAGGAACAGGCGCACCAGGTCGACCGGTGGTTCGTACGCCCCCTCTTCCTCCTGAAGGACTGCCGATGGATAGGTCAGCCAGTTTTTATACCCGCAGCGGATGAGAATGACGGTGTCAATGCCCATGCGCTTCATATGCTGAAAATCGGTATCCCACTCTTTTGGGCCCCAGTTTTGGTGGGGGATATCGTGGGAAATTTCATCCAGGAAAGTTCCTGATAGCTTCATGTGTTTTAGTCTTCAAGTTTGTCCCACCAGTACTTCTTCAGCAGCCAGGTGGTGATTAGGAAAATAAGGAACGTAATGGCCAGCTCCGTAGACTGCCGGATGAGGAGGTAGATTGGCATGACGACCAGGGACATCTGCCAAACGATACCGACGAGGACATTGAACGCATCCCGGCCAAAAGAATGGTTGGGCACAAAAGCAGGGTCGGCTGCCAGTACTTTTTTGCGGATTGGCTTCCAGAATCCCCATGGATTGGTCTTTTTGTAGAAGTTCATAAGCGTTTCATCATCTTCGGCAGGAGTGGCAAAGGTACCGATGAGGCAGCCCGCCAGGGAAATGGCAAAGATGACCGGGAAAAGGTAGATCGGCGTAACATCCGGAAACAACGGCGGGATAAAGGTTGCCGCAACCAGTCCACCGATCATGCCCCAGAAGTAACCGTAGCCATTGAAGCGCCACCAGATCCACTTTAGAGCATTGGCTGCTGCATAACCGCCGTACAGGGCTGAGGTGATCCAAAGCGTCAGGGAGTTGATGCTACTGGCATAAAAACCGCCGATCAGTCCAATAGCAACCAGCAGAAAGGAAGCCAGGTAGCTGTACCGGATGTAGGTCTTGCTGCTGGCATCTGGATTGATGTACTTTTTGTACAAATCATTGACCAGATAAGCCGGAGCTGCGTTAATAAAGGCTGCGAAAGTCCCCATAAAGGCGGCTAAAAGCCCGGCCAGCAGCAGGCCCTGAAAGCCGGGTGGGATGAAACGCTCAATGGCTAGCGGGAGGACAGTCTCAAAATCAATATCAGCGCCCATTTCCCTGAATTCCGGCGTCAGATAGACCAGGGAGAGCACCGCAAACCCGGCAATCATGAGGTAACGGGGGAAGTAAAGGGCAAGAATCGTCAGCCCGCTCATCTTTGCTGCTTCAGAAGCAGTAGGGGTGGAAAGCACCCGCTGCATATCGTAGCTTGGCACCGGTCCGGCCAGGCTGGCAAAAATGCCCTTAAAGATCATTGCGATTAGCAGAAGCCCTATGGCACCAAACCCATCATCCTCAATGCGTTTGTTGACACTGTCCAGATAGCCGGTCCAGTCGAGGTCCATCTCCCAGCTGAAGAACAACTCCGTCCAGCCGGGCGGTACGGCTTCCATCACCTGTTCGCCACTGACGTTGGTATAAGCAATGATGCCGACTACAAAACAGGAGATGGTCATAATGACGAATTGCAGCACTTCCGTTCCGACCACGCTGTACATCCCGCCTTTGATGGTATATAGGGTAGTGACTGCGATAATAATAAGTGCATATGACTGCTCGGAAGTCAGCTGAATCAACCCCTGGTCAACGGATAAATCCCAAGGAAAAAAGATGACGGCAAACTTGCCAATCCCTTCGAAGAAATAGGCGATAAACCCAAATACACTGATTACCGCAAAGACCGTCACAATAATATGGGATAAGCGCCCGCCGGTCTGATCCCCAAACCGGAAGGTAATCCACTGCGCGCCGGTGAGTACCCCTGAGCGCCGGAGCCAAATGGCCAGGAATACCATGACGAACACTTGATTCCAGACCGGCCAAAGCCACGGGATCCAGGCACTCTTCAGCCCGTACACAAAAAGGATGGTGACCGTCCACATCGTACCCGAAATATCAAACATGCCGGAGGCGTTGGAAAGGCCCAGGAGGTACCAGGGGATCTTATTGCCGCCCAGAAAATAAGCCTGCATGTCCTTAGAGGCCCGCTTCGAAACCCAAAAACCGAAAAGTACGGTCAGGACAATATAGCCGAGAATAATCCCGGTATCCAGTAAGGTTAAATTCATTGTAACAGGTGTTTAAAGTCAGCTTGCGCTCTGCTTTTTTGGCATAGCATCAGAGCTTCCGGTTTGTTTTAGCCGGCTCAGTTTATGGCAGCCTTGTTTTTGCTGTAGGCCAGGACAGTCTGGTTATTTCGGAAAAATAAAAGGGTTTGCCCCTCATTCAACGCAACGGCGCTGCGCACATCTCCGATCAGGCTAAGCCCGGATTGATGCTGAGGGACATACTCAAACTGCCCATCGCCCCGGTTGATAAACAGCTGGCCATAGTTGGCATCCCAGGGCCCCATCGTAGGCCGGGTTTCGCTTAGGTTGCCGGCCAGTATCAGGTCTTGTCGTCCATCGTTGTTGGCATCAAGGGGCAGGATGGCAAACACTGGTGACATTTGCGCGGCAGCAGGGAGTTCCCGAACGGTCCAGTTGCCGTTGCCCTGGTTTTCCAGCCAAACGGTTTTCCCTTGCGTCGCTTTGAGTTGCCGGGCACTTTCCAGCTGCTCCGGTGACAGCACATCCTCAATTCGTGCATCGGAGTAGCTGGCGTAATCCCTGAATTTTTTGCGCATGGCAGCCAGTTGCCCAAACAGGTTGTCCCGGCTCACAAAAGGGTAGGGCGCACCCTGTATGTAATGGGTGATGAGGGGGTCTACTGCGCCATTCTCATCAAAGTCGCCGTAGTAGAGGGTAGCGGGCTCTTTAGCCGATACTTTGAGGTTGGTGTTTTGGCCAAGGTTGCCGGCGATAAAGTCGGTATCACCATCGCCATCGAGGTCGGCTTTCGCCATGGACCACCACCAGCCATCGGTATGCTCCCCAAAGAAGTTGTCTGTTCGCTGAAGTTGCCCGCTTTGGTTGAGGAATACAGTGAGTGGCATCCACTCGCCGGCCAGGACAAGGTCGGGCTGACCATCGCCATTGAGGTCTTCCCAAAGCGCGGAGGTGACCATGCCGGGCTGCTCCAAGCCGGGAGCTTTTTCCGAAGTTACCTCCTTAAATTCGCCTTTGCCATTGTTTTCGAGCAGGTAGCTGCGCGCAGCTAAGGGGTATTGCCCCGGAATGAGCCGCCCTCCCGCAAAAACATCCTGGTCCCCATCACCGTCGAAATCGGCAACAGCAACCGTGCCGCTACTGCTGCGCATGAGTGGCAAGGCGCGGGTGGCTTTCTCAAATTGGCCAGAGCCGTCATTGAGGTATAAGCGGTCTTGCAATGCCAGGTCTTCCGGAAGGTAGTGGTAGCCCCCGCTGCTGACATAAAGGTCGGTGTCCCCGTCTCCATCGGCATCAAAGGCGGCGGCGGCAACGTCTTCCATGATCAGGTCATTGGTCAGGGCAGGCTGCAGGGACGGCGCCCATGAGCCATCAGTTTGTTGCAGGAATATCTGACCAGCTTGCATTTTGGCACCTCCAGCAAAAAGATCGGTCAGTCCGTCACCATTAAAATCGGCCGTGGCGACCGAAGGGCCCATGTAGGACAATGCGTAGGGGAGGAGGGACTGTTGTTTGAAGTCTATGCCCTGATTTTCCTGATGGGCAAAGGGCATGCTATTGTTAAGCGGGCTAAACATCGCTTCCGGTGCTGGAGCAGGGTTTGCGGGTTGCGCATTAGCGATGTCGACCGTAAGGGTTTGGTCTGCCGGTATATTGTGGAGTACCGTTACTGTTCCATCTGGCCAGGATACAGAGAGCTTATCCACGGATTGTGCTTCTCCAAGTCCGAAATGCAGTGGCAGGTGCATGGCAGACTGAAATCCACGGGTAGGCATAAATTCCTGCATGAAGGTCTGGCTGTTGGCTTCCAGCTTTACTTTGGCACCTATGGCATGCCGATTGCTGCCGTTACCCATTAGATTGACTTTGAGATAATGGCCTTTGGCAACCTGATTTTCGTAGATTCGGGCGGGAGCGTTGACGTTGTTGATCACTAAATCGAGGTCGCCGTCCAGGTCCAGGTCAGCGTGAACGGCGCCATTAGAGAGCACCAGCTCGTCAAAACCCCAGTCAGCTGATTTTTTGGTGAAGGTCAAGTCGCCATTGTTCCGGAAAATATAGTTAGGTGTTTTGGTGGACTCCATTTTGGCGATGATATCTAATAGCGCATCCGACTTCTCGCCCCGCTGCTCCTTGATTCGCTGATCAGCGTAATAGGAAACGAAATCGCGGTTGGTGTAGTCGCGCAGGTAGCCATTGGAGACGAAGAGGTCTTTCCAGCCATCATTGTCGAAGTCGGCGAAGAGGGGCGCCCAGCTCCAGTCGGTATTGGACACGCCAGCCAACTGTCCGATCTCGCTGAAGGTGCCATCCCCATTATTGAGCTGCAGCATATTGCGCATGATCTGATGGTAAAAACCGTTGCGGAGCATGGATTGGTACTTCTCATAGGTATCCGGCCCGTAGAGCAGCTTTTGACGGCGGTTATCCTCCGGTAGCATGTCCAGGCTGAGAATGTCCGGTAGGGCATCATTATTAAAATCCGCTATGTCTGAACCCATGGAAAAATGGGAAATATGCCCGATTTGCTGTTTTAGTTCGTCTTTGAAAGTGCCATCTTTCTGGTTGATGTACAGGTAATCCTCTTCGATGTAATCATTTGATACGTAGAGGTCTGTCCAACCATCTCCATTGACATCGGAGGCGGCAATGCCCAGCCCGAAACCCAGGGGCGTACTTTTGATGCCCGCGTCAGCCGTCACTTCCGTGAATTGGCCATCATCGTTGCGCAGGAGCTTATCGCCGGCGAACGCATCGGACAGCCCTTTGACGTAAGTGGCATCAAAGCTTTGAAAATCTTCGATAGAGTGGTTGAGCAGGTAACAGTCGAGGTCGCCGTCCCGGTCATAATCAAAGAAAAGCGCCTGTGTGGTATAGGTGGGCAAGTCGAGCCCGTACTTGGCCGCATTTTCTTTAAAAGTGGGGACGCCCTCGCTGTTATTGCCCTGATTGATGTAGAGCTCATTGCGGCGCAGTTCGGGAGCTTTATCGCCGGAGTAGCATAGGTAGATGTCTAAACGCCCGTCATTGTTGATGTCTACGAGGGTCGTACCGGTGTTCCAACCGTTTTTTCGTCCGGCCACACCGGCAATTTGGGTAACGGCTTTGAATTGGAGCCCTCCCTGATTGAGGTACAGGGCATTAGCCACCATATTACCGGTAAAATAGAGGTCCGGCAGGCTATCTTGGTTGAAATCCCCTACGGCAATTCCGCCACCGTTGTAAAAGTACTCGTAGGAAAGGACGTTTACGTCTTCCGTTTCCGTCAGTGTATTGGCAAAGCCGATGCCGGTTTTTTGCTCGGCATGCGGCACAAAAGTGCCTTGTTGGCGGGCAATATCCTGGTTATCAGTGTTCTGGCAGCCCGCAACAAGCAAGCTTATGGCGATTAATAGGCAAAAATACTGTTTCATGGAACGAAAAATAAGTAAATCTGCCAGAAGCGCCTAGCAATTGCCGGTAAAGTTGTGTGCGCACACAGTGTTCGGTAAACATTGCAGCCTACCGCGTGGCAGGCTTAAAATCAGCCTTTGGCTTCTTTTTTGTGCTCTTCTATTTTATCAGCAATTTTAAGGGCCCACACCATTTGTTTGGCGGAGGGGTGGTTGTTATACAGCGCTTTTTTGCGGGCCTGCATAAGGATGCCGCGTTCATCATAGGAGAGCAGCCGTTTATTGCCTTCCTGCAGGGTGTAGTCAATCATTTCCTGCCATTCGTCCGCGTCGTACATTTCGAAGTCGGATTTGAGCACATCAAGATCGGTGGGGTCGGAGAGGTCGTAATTTCTGGACATGGTGGTTTCCAAGTTTGTGGGTTACTGATTATTAGGCGCAGGCTGTTTACCTGCTTTTGTGTTTAAGTTTCGGATGATTTCCTCCTCGTCTTTGCCTAAATTTTCCAGCAAAACCTGAGCAGAGGAAGCGAAGTCATCATCGGGATGTTGGTCTATGAACTGCTGATAAAGCTGCCCGGCTTCATCGAACCGCTTTAGGTCATTGTCGAGGATGAAAGCCTGCATAAACAGTGCCTGAGGCGCTTTTTCAAATTCCGGGTATTGAGCATAGAGTTTCCCGTACAGTTCCAGCGCTTTTTCGTAGTTGCGGGCTGAGCGGGCAATTTCTCCGGCACGGTACAGGAGGGTGGGTGTCAGCGCCTCATCCGGGAGCAAAATGCTGTAAAGTTCGGATTGCTGAATATAAAGGTCTGCCTTCCGGAAATCCAGCCGGGCCAGGGAGTCGTTGTAAATGGACAAGCGCAGGGCTTCCAACTCGTCCTCCAGTGCCACCATAGTGTTGCCTAGTTGTTCGGCAGCAGTTTTAGCGGATTCGCTTTCCGGGTATCTTTGGGTAAGGGCCTGCAGGGCCAGTTGACCGGCCTTAGGCTGTTGAAGGGCGGAGTTGTAAAGGTCTCCCAGGAGAAGCATCGCCTGCGGGGCCACCTCTGCACCATTGTGTTGCTCCAGCAACTGCCGGAGCCGTTCTGCTGCGACAGGGAAATTTCCCAGCCGGTATTGCAGGGTTGCCTCCCGGTAAAGGTACCGGGGCGTAAAGGTTGGGTCATCGGGATAAGCAGATACGTAGTCCTCGTAGGATTCAATCAGAATTTTGGCTGTAGCCGCATCTGTTTCGCCTTCTGCTTCAGCTTCCAGCTCGGCGATGGCCGCCTGCCTTTTTTGCTGTTCATTGGTACAGCCCATCAGTGCCATGAACAGGAGCAAAAATAGGGGTAAAATCAGGTTGTATTTCATAACGGTCTGATGTTCTTAACCACTCAAAACTACAAAATCCCGAAGGAATTCAGGTTGCTAAACAAACAGCTGTTTTTCCTGTTTCTCCTCCGAAAATGAATCCAACTTTATGGCAAAGGTAAGTATCTTTTGGTTCCGCAGGGACCTTCGTCTGCATGATAATGCCGGACTTTATCACGCGCTCAGAGGAAAGCACCCGGTTTTGCCCCTTTTTATTTTCGACCGGGAAATCTTGGATGATTTGGAAAGCCCTAAAGATGCCCGGGTGGAATTTTTGCACGACACCCTTGCTGCCATGAAGGAATCCCTTGAAAAAGAGGGGCACTCCTTGTTGATACGTTATGGTTTTCCAAAGGAAATCTGGCCGGATTTGCTAAAGGAATACGATGTGGGCGCCGTATACACCAACCGGGATTATGAGCCCTATGCCAAATCGCGGGATCAGATGGTCCGGGATCTATTGGATGACGAAGGAATCCCCTTTTATGATTTTAAGGACCATGTTATTTTTGAGGCCGAAGAGGTCCAGAAAAAGACGGGTGGCACCTACACGGTTTTCACGCCCTACAGCCGCACCTGGAAGGAAGTACTAAGCAGCCGAATGGATTCATTCACCAACCCGGATGGAGAGGAGCAGCCAATTTCCTACTACCTGAAGCCCTACCCGGTGGAGGCGTACGCCAGTCATTTTTTAGAAACGGAACCTCTGCCGATGCCCACCCTTGAGGATATGGGTTTTGAGCCTGCTGACATCGATATCCCCTCCAAATCCGTTAGCCGGGGCCTGATCCGGAAGTACGATGAGACGCGGGATATCCCGGCCATTAATGGTACTTCCCGGTTGGGGATTCACTTCCGGTTCGGCACCATTAGTATACGCGAGAAGGCCTGGCGGGCGAAGCAGCTCAACGAAACCTTCCTCAACGAACTCATCTGGCGCGACTTCTATGCGCAAATTCTGGATGAGCACCCGCATGTGGCAGAGCGATCTTTCCGGCCTAAGTACGATTATGTGCCCTGGCGCAACGACGAAGCTGACTTCAAAAAATGGTGCGAAGGTAAAACCGGCTATCCGATTGTGGACGCCGGCATGCGCGAGCTCAATACCACAGGCTATATGCACAACCGGGTGCGGATGATCACCGCAAGTTTCCTCACCAAGCACTTGCTGATTGACTGGCGATGGGGGGAGGCTTATTTTGCAAAAAAACTACTCGATTTTGACCTGTCCAGCAACAACGGCGGCTGGCAGTGGGCGGCAGGCAGTGGCACGGATGCGGCGCCTTACTTTCGGGTTTTCAATCCCTACTCCCAGCAGAAAAAGTTTGACAAAGACTTCAAATACATCAAGAAGTGGGTGCCGGAGTTTGGCACAGACCGCTACCCCGAACCCATGGTCGATCATAAGATGGCGAGGGAACGCTGCCTGGAGGCCTACAAATCAGGGCTCGACCAAGCCGAAGATGCGCAGTAAGCTATTTTTAGTGAAGATTCTTTAGTTTTAGGCAGAATTACTGCCTATGCTACCAAGAACAATCTTTTTTTTACTCCTGGTTATTGCCGGGATAGCGCTACTTTATGGTAGCACCTCCCTGAGTGATGCGTCCCGGTACCAACCACCACCCAATATTGTCCTCCTATTTTGCGATGACCTCGGCTACGGTGATCTCCACGCTTATGGTCACCCCACCATTGCGACGCCCCACCTGGACCGAATGGCTCAGGAGGGCATGCTTTTTACCCAATTTTACAGTGCTTCCCCAGCCTGCACCGCAAGCCGTTATGCCTTGCTGACCGGCCGCTACCCGGTGCGATCAGGTTTTGACTGGGTGCTGTATCCAAAGTCGGAGCGCGGATTGCACCGTGAAGAGCATACCTTAGCCGAGGGGCTTAAAGCAGCGGGCTACCGTACCGGGTGTTTCGGCAAATGGCACCTGGGTTCCACACAGCCCGGCTTCCTTCCTTTGCAGAATGGGTTCGATACCTACGTAGGCCTGCCGTACAGCAACGATATGATCCCTCCGAAATGGCCGGATATTGCCCTGCTCTCCGGCAATGATACGCTGGGTATAAACCCCGATCAGTCGTTGCTTACCGGATTGTATACGCAGACTGCTATTGACTTCATACGGGAAGATGAGGCTTCACCCTTCTTCGTCTACTTGCCTTTTGCGATGCCTCATGTGCCTCTGTACCCTGGTAAGGACTTTGAAGGGCATTCCCGGGCAGGCACCTACGGGGATGTTGTGGAAGAGATTGACGATGCTGTGGGGCGCATCCGTGCGGCCCTGGAGGAGGCAGGACTGGCAGAAAATACCCTTATCTTGTTCACCAGCGACAACGGTCCGTGGATTATCAAGGGCGCGGATGGTGGCTCAGCGGGGCATCTGCGGGACGGAAAGGGCAGTACGTGGGAAGGTGGGATGCGAGTGCCGGGTATTGCCTGCTGGCCCGGGACTATTGCGCCTGGTCAGGTACAGCGTACGCCTGTCAATACGATGGACTGGTACACGACGCTGCTCGGGCTGGCTGGCCAGGATATTCCCAAAGACCGGGTGGTGGATGGTGGTGATCTGAGCCCCTTGTTGCGTGGAGAGGCGCTTTTAGATCGCCCTTTTTTCTACTACGGCCCCGGCAATCAGTTGCAAGCCGTGCGCAGAGGTCCGTGGAAGTTACACCGCATCACATCAAGTCAGACCGGCCTGGATTACTTTGATGGGAAACTGCCACTACTGTTCAATTTGGATGAAGACCCCGGCGAACGCTTTGACCGGTCGGAGCAGTTCCCGGAAATGGTTGCTGAGCTGCAGAACCTGATGGACAAGCAAATGAAAGAAACAGACAGGGCAGGAACGTTTTGGGATTAGGTGCCGCTCACAATCTCCAGCTTTTCCTGTATCCAACGTGCTTTCCCGACGGCTCGTTCCAGGGATTCATCCACGATGGTAGCGTGGCCCATTTTGCGGAATGGCTTGGTGGTGCTTTTGCCGTAGAGGTGGAAATGGGCACCTTCAATTTTCAGGCACTCTTCCAGATGCTTGTAATAAGCCGGGCCAGTGTGGCCGGGTGCGCCAAGCAGGTTCACCATGACAGATGGGGATTTCATTTTGGTGCTGCCAAGAGGCAGGTTGAGTACGGCGCGCAGGTGCTGTTCGAATTGAGAAGTATAGCAACTGTCAATCGTGTGGTGGCCACTGTTGTGAGGCCGGGGTGCGACTTCATTGACCAGCAGGTTATCCTCCTTGTCAAGAAACAGCTCCACAGCTAATAATCCGCAGATACCGTAGGCGTTGATGACCTGAGCAGCCAGGGCTTCAGCCTTGGCTTCCACTTCTTTGCTGATATTGGCCGGGCAGAACAGGAACTCCACCAGGTTAGCTTCCGGATTGAAAGCCATCTCCACGGCGGGGAAGGCCTGGGTCTGACCACTTTCATTGCGGGCCACAATGACGGCAATTTCCTTATCCATTTCCACAAGGTCTTCAACCATGCAGGGGCCAGGCAGCAATTTCTCCTCCAGGTCTGCTTCTGTGCGGATGATGCTTACGCCGCGCCCATCGTAGCCGGCGGTGCGCGACTTTTGTACAAATGGGAGGGAGCGCTCTCCACGGGCTACCGCCTGTTTGACTTCCGATTCACCCTTGTAAAGCTCGAAGGGAGCGGTTGGAATATTGTGTTCCGCATAAAACTGCTTTTGCAACCCCTTGTCCTTGATGATGTCCAGCTGGGCGGGGGCTGGGTGCACTTTCACGCCTTCCCTTTGCAGCTGATGCAGCGCCTCGGTATTGACGTGCTCAATTTCGATGGTTAGCACCTGCTTGTCTTTTCCAAAGTTGTACACATTGTTGTAATCTTTAAAGTTGCCTGCGGTGAAGAAGGGAGAGACCCGGCCTGCGGGGAAGGTGGTGTCGTTATCCAGCAGGTAGAGTGGCAGGTGCCAGTTGTTAGCCGCCTGAGCCATCATTTTGCCGAGCTGCCCGCCACCCAGGACGCCCACTTTAAAGTCCGGATGAAGGATAGAGTCTTGATATGCCATTATTTGGATCGCTTGGTTTCGCCTGCAAAGCTAAAAAAATGCCTGCTATCTGTTAAGGATTTTAAGCTATCGCAATTAAGGTATTAAGGTTTTCCTAATTGGAGTGATGGCACTGGCGGCATATTCCTGTCAGGCGTATTTTGCACCTTTATTTTACATCAACAAAACCCGACTTGAAATGAAAAAAGCATTGTTCACCTTAATCGCGCTAACCAGCTGTCTCCTCTTTGCCCAAGCTCAGGAATACAAAGTTATTACCACCGTGGAGTCTATCGTGCCTGGTGGGCTGGGGCGTTCCCGCATCATCGAAAACAAGACTGAAGTTGACGCGGAAGATTTTACCACAGAGCGTACCGATGGCAAAACCAGCGATCAGCGCAGCGTGCGGCGCAGGGATGCCAAAGTGGATGAATTTTCTGAGACAAAACTGCTAAACTTCTACAGCCTGGTGGGCATTAACTTCCAAAACATCGCTTCCAACGATGCACTGGTAAGCTCACGCATCAATCAACTGGTGGCAGAAGGCTGGGAACTGGCATTCGTGACATCCGGTGTGGAGAGCAGCGCCGGAGGAGACGATACGGAAGGAATTTTTATTACGCGCTATATTTTTAAGCGTCAATAAAAGCCTGTACGCTTTGAATTATAATAGCCATTTTGGTAACTGCCAGGATGGCTATTGTCGTTCTGTTACCCTTCGAACAGCCCTCCAATTTCCGTTTCGGTGGCTCGAAGTTTTTCCCGGCAGTAGGCAATCAGCTCCGCGGCCCGCTTGACTTTGGCAGAAAGCTCATCAATATTCACTTCATCTTCCTGAAGCTGAGCTACTGTTTCCTGAAGCTCCTGAATGGCCTCTTCGTAAGTTAGGTTCATTGCACTTTGCTTTTTACGCTTCCGTCTTTGAAACGGGTGGTCAGAATATCCCCTTTTTTGACGTGCCGAGCATCGGTCACCGGTTGTCCTTTCAGAGTGGTAAGGGTATAGCCCCGGCGGAGTGTCGCCTCAGGGCTTAGCAACTGAAGCAATTGCTCAAATTGCCGCAATTGTTGCTGTTCCAGTTTCAGGTGCTGCCGGACGGTTGGCAGTAGGAGCTGCCTGAGCCGGTCGATATGCTGATGCTCCTGCTGAAGCTTCCGGTCAGATAGGTACTTTAATTGTTGTGCCCAGCGTTCGAGCTGCAGTTTTTGCTGGCTGAAGTGCTGCTGTATCCGTTTTGAAATGGCATAACCGGCTTCTACCAGCTGGCTTTCAAACCGGGCCGCCCGGTCGATCAGCCATTCTGCCACAGCCGTGGGCGTTTTGAGTGCGGTATGGGCAACCAGGTCGAGCAAAACTTCATCAATTTCGTGCCCTATTCCGGTGAGCACCGGGATTGAACATTCTGCAACGGCCACACACAGCTCGTAGTCATCGAATGCGGCTAAGTCAAGCCTCGCTCCACCTCCTCTTGCGATAATAATGGCATCGTAGGGCCTGGTCAGGTTTTGGATACTTCGAATTTGAGCGGCTACTTCCAATGGTGCATTTTGACCCTGCATGGCAGCAGAAAAAACCTTGATCTGGAACTGATAGCCATATTCATTTTGCTCCAGCTGTCGCAAGAGGTCTTCCAGCCCGGCAGCTGTGGGCGAACTGATTACCGCCAGCCGCTGGGGGACAAGAGGCAGTTTCTGATTGCTGTTTTTGGAAAGCAGGTTTTCTGCCTTCAGGCGCTCGAAGGTAGCCCGGCGTTGCTGCTCCAGCTGGCCCATAGTGTAGGCAAGGTCGATATCTTCTACGACAAGCTTAAGCCCGTAGCGCTCACTAAAGTCGATGCTAACCTGAAGAAGCACAGCAGTACCTTCCCTTAAAATTTGGCTTAGGCTGCCGCCAAGTTGACGTTCCAGCTTTCGGTACTGCCTTTGCCACAGAACGGCGTCGCTTTGAGCAATAATCTGGTCCTGGCCCTGCGCCTTCTGCACCAGGCTAAGGTACCGGTGCCCCCGGGAAACATTCAACTGGTAGATTTCGCAGCTCACCCATACCGGTGCAGGCAGGTTGAGCGCGATGATCCTTCGAATGTATTCATTGAGTTCGTAAAGCGTATGCTTTTCCAAGTCCCTTGCTTTAGTCAGGCTTCAAAGGTAGGCATTTAGGCTTCAACTTCCTGCGTGCGTTCCCCGAAAATCGCTACCAGGTCATCTTTAAAAGCAACCTCTTTGGTCAGCAGCAACTGGGCCAGTTCTTCAAGTTGGGTGCGGTGGTCGCGCAGCAAATTCAGCGTTCGCTGGTAAGCTGTCTCTACCAGTTTGTGGACCTCCTCATCAATGACCTGTGCGGTGGCTTCACTGTAAGGCTTTTGCAGGGATTGCTCACTTTGCCCGGTGCTGTCGTAGTAGCTAATGTTGCCCAGCTTTTCGTTAAGCCCGTAGTAAGCCACCATGGTGTAAGCCTGCTTGGTCACTTTTTCAAGGTCATCCAATGCGCCGGAAGAGACTTTGCCAAAGATGATCTCCTCGGCCGCCCGGCCGCCCAGTGCGGTACAGATCCGGTCCATGAATTGATCGGTATTGTAGATGACATGCTCCTGAGGCAGGTACCAGGCTGCCCCCAGGGACCGCCCTCTGGGCACCACCGAGACTTTCAACAGATTGTCGGCGTGTTTTAGGAACCAGCTGGCGGTCGCGTGCCCGGCTTCATGGTGGGCAATAACTTTCTTTTCGCCTTCACTGATGATTTTGCTCTTTTTCTCTAAGCCGGCAATGACCCGGTCGGTAGCATCGTAGAAGTCTTTCATTTCCACCTGCTCCTTGCTGCGGCGGGCTGCAATTAACGCTGCTTCATTACAGACATTGGCGATATCCGCACCGGAGAACCCTGGCGTTTGGGCAGCCAGGGTATCCAGGTCGATATCCTCTGACATGGCGAGGGGTTTGGTGTGCACTTCCAGGATCGCTTTCCGTTCGGTGCGGGTGGGCAATTCCAGGTAAATCTGCCGGTCGAAGCGACCAGGGCGCAGCAGTGCCCGGTCGAGGACATCGCCACGGTTGGTTGCAGCCATCACAATGACACCAGTGTTGGTGCCAAAGCCATCCATTTCCGTGAGGATTTGATTGAGGGTGTTTTCCCGCTCATCATTGGCTTGCATAGCGGCACTTTTCCCCCGGGAGCGCCCGATGGCATCAATCTCATCAATAAAGATGATACTGGGGGAGGTCTGCTTGGCTTTTTTGAAAAGATCGCGCACCCTTGAAGCACCAACACCTACGAACATTTCCACAAACTCAGAACCGGAGATGGAATAAAAAGGGACTTCTGCCTGACCCGCCACCGCTCTCGCCAGCAAGGTCTTACCGGTGCCCGGAGGCCCTACCAGCAGGACACCTTTGGGGATTTTCGCACCCAATTTGGTGTAGCGGGAAGGGTTCTTCAGGAAGTCCACGACTTCTTTGACTTCCACTTTGACTTCTTCCAGCCCGGCCACATCTTTGAAGGTGACATCACTAGACCCTTTCTCAAACAGCTTGGCTTTGGACTTTCCGATGTCAAATATGTTGCCGCCGCCGCTGCCCATGCCACCGCCGGGGCGCATACGGCGAAGGATAAAGATCCATATACCGACAATGATCAGTATGGGGAGCATCCATGACAGTATGCTGCCTACCCAGTCTGTACGCTCCTGAAAAGCCAGATCAATAGTGTTGCCTGTGGCTTCCTGATTGGCGTCAAGCGTTTCCTGAAAATTATCAAGTGAACCGATATTAAAAGTGTAATGCGGGCCAGACTGACTGGAGTCAATCTCCGGATAGCGGCTGCTGGTGAGGGCTTCCGATTTGATATAGACCTCTGCCTTCTGCTGATTGATGACATCGATCTTGTAGACATCTCCGTTCCCAAGCATTTCCTGCTTAAAGCGGCTCCAGGAGATTTCTTCTGTCTGGGAGCCATTGAAATAGAAAACAGCTTGTCCCAGAAGCAGGGCAAGCAGTATGTAAAGTAACCAGGATGGTGATCTGCCAGAAGGGGAGTTGGGTTTCCCCTTGGAAGGTTGGGATTTCGGATTGGTTTGGTTAGCCATGTATAGGATTGATTTTCAATGTTATATTGTATCCGTAATTAAAACGGATGGGAGAGTGGGATGTTTTAAGCGGGCGAGGTAGTGCGCATACTGTCCGGGTGAAGGTATTTTAAAATGGGAATAAAACACAAAGCCAGAAGTGGTTAGTGCTCGCCATAGTGGTTGCCGCCTTGAGGCTTGTTGGGCTTTTCGGTCAGCCAGTTGACGATGATGTGCCGTACCTGCTCATTGTTGAATGGCCATGCCGCTATGCTCAGGTGTGTTCCTTTCTCTATCTCATGGAAGCTAAGGTTATTTGAGCTGGCTTTAGCTTCCTGAACGAAAGCCCTGGCAGCCGCTACCGGAACCATCCCGTCCCGATCACCGTGGATGATAAGCCCCTGCTGTTTGGGATGAAACGGAAGATGTGCAGCGGGGTTGGCTTTGGAAAACAAAGCACCTTCCCGGGGGCCTGCCAGGTCCCGGATGGCGAAGCTTTGGGGCATTTGCTCCAGGTCGAGTGGCGCACCAAGCGCGAAGAAACCGGCCATTGGGGAGGCATTAGGCAGTACCTCGCGGACCAAATTCACATCAAGCGCCAGCAGCGCCGAAAGATGCCCTCCGGCAGACATTCCGCCGGCAATCGTAGCCTGCGGTGACCATTCAGGGTGGTTTTGGCCGAGTGCGCGGAGCAATGCCTTCAGGTCAGCTGCAATGTGGGTATAATTGTGTTTTGGGCAGGGGCGGTACGAAGGGAGAATAACATGGAAGCCCAAATCGGATAGGATACGGGCATGTACCTTGAAGTAATCGGGTTTGCCCCACCTCCAGCTGCCACCATGAAAGTAAATAATCCACTGAGCAGGTTGAGGTGATGGCCGGGCAGCAGTACAAAAAAGATAGTATTGCCTGGGGTGTGGTCCGTAGCTAATCTTTTCTGCGGCTGCTCCTGTTTGCCCGCTTCTTAGCGCCTGGTACCACAAAGTGGGCAGTCGCGTGGCTTCATGCAGCAGTGTGCCGCGAGGCGCTGAAGTGTAAAGTAGGACCAACAGTAAAAGTAGATATAGGATAAGCATAGGCAAAAAAATTGCACACACGGCTATTGCCCTGCGTGCAACTCAACTATTTTAACTAAAACCTATTACGGGGACCTAACCACAATCGGGAAGAAATGTTTTGATTTTGGAAATAAACTTTCCATTTTCCTGATGAAACGAGTACTTTAAAGCTCAGGATCAATAAGACGGGGGTTATGAATCTATGGAAACTAAACCTTTGGGTACTGCTGGTAGCATGCTCAGTGATACATGTTGCACACGCCCAGGAAGACACACCTGAACTGCTGGTATGTGAAGGAGACGAGTTGCGTTCAGCTAATGCATACATTCCAGCCTATGAGGCCTACGAACAAGCTTACCCTTACTTTGCGGCTCAGAATGATTATTACCGGATGGCTTACCTGAAGACCTGGGCCAGTGAAATGTCTTACTACGGCCACGAGTCTTATACACCCGGCAATATTGCTGTTCAAGAGGCATACCGGATCTTCGAAACCTATCTGGAGGCAGAAAAGGACACGATCTCGTTTTATCCCATCGCGCTCATGAACATGAGTATCTATCATGGGGAGATGAAAGACTACGAGAAAAAGCTGGACTTTTGCCATAGGGCAAGAGATACCGCTCTGCTCATTAATGGCTATAAAAGCCTAAACGCTTCCATGGCTTACAATAACCTTGGATTCGCCTATGGGGCACGTGGTAACTGGAAAAAAGCACTAAGCTATCTGGATACTTCCCTAACTATTGCCACGGAGCTGAATATGCAGGATGAGATTTTCAGCGCGAAGAACAATATCGCTCACAGCTATGCCGAATTGGGGGACCTGCAACGGGCCATCCACATTCAGGAGGGCGCAGTAGAAGCTGCACAGGAAGACAGAGACCTCGCCCGGGCGCTCAACAACCTCGGGGCGCTTTATGTGGAGGTCAATGAATGGAAAGACGGTATCCGGAATCTGAAAAAAGCGCTGGAGATACGACGTAGGCTCAATGGCAGTCTGACGAACAATATATTCTCCACTCAGCTCAATCTGATTTGGGCCTACAGTGAGAGTGGGAAAATCAGGCGCAGTGAAGCATTGCTGGATGAAGTCATTGCTGAAGCCAATGCACTTAAACCTGCATTTGACCGTTCTGGCTATCTACAGATTGCCTACAATTATAAAGCCCGAAATTTTCTGGAGGCAGGGCGCGCAGCAGAAGCGTTATCCTGGGTTGCCAAAGCGGAAAAGGTCGGTTCAGGTAGTGTTGAATCCTGGGCTGGTACTAAGTTGGTCAAAAGTAAAGTCCTTCAGGCACTCCAGCGAACGGAGGATGCGCTATGGGCTGTACAGGAGGCTTATCAGGTCCTCGTGCCCGGCTATAAGCCTGGGAGTTACACCGATGTTCCCAACTGGCGCGCTATGGAAGCCATTGCCTATACACTGACGCTGTTCCCGATACAGGCAGCCTTGCTGGAGCGGCAAGCTAAGGAAACTGCGGACTTTGAGTTGCAGCAGGCCGCATTGCGCACCTTACAGGCGGCCGATTCAGCCGTGACTGCATCCCGTTTGTCCTATCAGAGCCAGAAGTCCAAAGAACTCATGTCAGCCAATTCCAAAAACCTGTACAATGCGCTTATTGGAATGCACTATCGGCTGTACCAGAAGACCGGGGACAAGCTGCATATTAACCAGGCATTTCTGTATATGGAAAAGAACAAAGCCCTGTCGGTACTGGAAAACCTAAACGCGATGGAGGCTGCCCGCTTTTATGATATTTCGGACCAGGTGGTTGAAGCAGAACGCAGCATTCGGGAAGACATCGCCTTTTATCAGCTGAACCTCAATACTTTGAGCAGCAGCTCATCCCCAAAGCAAGTTGAGGCCTGGAAGGGCGCGCTCGGTCGGCTGACCCGTGCACAGGATAGCCTTTTTGGCATCATCAGAGTCCAGTATCCGCGCTACTACAAAACCCGCATTGAAATGATTATGCCAGACCTCGAAACGGTTAGGCAGGACGTAGTGGATCCTGACGAGACGATGGTGGAGTACTTCTACGCAGATAAGGAATTGTATGTCCTGATTGCTGATGCTGAAACCACTCATTTTCTTAAGCTTGAGGCCGCGAATCTTGAAAAAGATGTACAGTCGTTATACGATGCTCTGCGAAACAATGAGGATCGGGTAGGCAAAGCAAGTTACAAGGTCTATCAACAGGTATTCGCGCCCTTACAGCCTTACTTAAACGATGAAAAACTGGTTATCATTCCTGATGGTCCGCTTGTATATATCCCTTTCGATCAATTTTTGATGCAGCCTCCTGAGGTAAAGCCTCTTCATTACTTGTTGGAGGCCTATCAAACGAGGCGACTGCTTTCTGGAAGTGCTGCATTGCTGTACAAAGGCGTGCAGCAGGAGGTTGGGACACGCTACGGCGTCACAGCGATGGCTCCATTATTTGATGGAGGCGAAGGCAGTGTAAGGGCAGGAGACCAATTTGGGGCTTTGCCCGGAGCGCAAAAGGAAGTCAGCACGCTAAACCTGCTTTTTAAAGGGACTTTTTTGAGGGGCCAGGAGGCGACGGAAGAGGCCTTTAAGCAAAAGTGCAGTGAATCTGGCATTTTACACCTCGCGACTCATACGGCTATTAATGATCAATTCCCCAGCGCTACACACCTGTTGCTCAAAGAGACAGGAAAAGAAGACGGGAAACTAAACATTTACGAAATTTACGGGCAGCATATCCCTGCACAGCTGGGCTTTTTAAGTGGCTGCAATACGGGCTTCGGTACCATTAGGGCAGGGGAAGGCGCGGTAAGCCTCGGGCACGCTTTCGCTTACGCGGGCTGCCCAAATACGGTGATGACGCTATGGCCGATCAAAGATGATTTAGTGCCTGACCTGGTCCGGGTGTTCTATGAAAAGCTCAGTGAAGGGCTGGGCAAGGCGGAAGCCCTGCGGGAAGCTAAAATCTACTGTCTGAAAAATGACGATTTGTTTGCCCATCCTTACTACTGGAGCAGCTTTGTTTATAGCGGGGACCTTGCTCCTGTAAAGCTTTCGGCCATTGTAATCCATGATTATTTACGGTTGGTCGTCGCAGGGCTGCTTGTGGCAGTTCTACTGGCAGGCATATGGTGGTACCGGAAGCAACGCAAAGCCCCCGGGCCTGACCTCAACTAAAGCCCGTAGTCGGACAATATCTCGACTGCCTTTCTGCCGTATCGGTCTTCCCGGTCTGCCAGCGATTGTAGCAACGGAAGCACTTTGTCATGTTGTTCCTGCCGGATATGCGCTAATGCCAAATAAAAAGTAGCCGACCTTTGAAGCCCGGCTTTTGGCGGATTGTTGCGGGTGTCTTCAAAAATGGAAATGGCGGGCTTCAGCTTACCCTGGTCGAGGAGCGTAATTCCGTAGAAAAAGCGGGCAATACGGTCTTGTGGATCTGCCTGGCTGAGGTAAAGCTGGAATAACCCTTCAGCTTGAGCATAGTTGCCCTCTGTATAAGCCAGTATCGCTTTGGTTTTAATATCTTCGGTAGACTTCACTTGCGTGCGGGTGCCCCGCTTGACATCGTCATCCACATAGCTAATAGCTGTGAAATGGGTACGGTACATATCCTCCCCAGAGACAGCAGTGCCCTGGAAAAAGGCGAGGTAACCTACACTAATGAGAATGGCAACGCTGGCGGCAGCAGCCATGATCAGCCGCATGGAAACGCGGCGGCCACCACCTGAAGAATGAAGCCCAAGTTGTTTCTCCATCCTGGAAAAAACAAGGTCAGGGTTCTCTTTTTGATAACGCACACCACGTAGCGCGGCTTTTGAAAACGCATTGTAACCGGAAGGGTCTACATCAACTTTTCCGATACGGTGAAAGCGCATGAAATCTTCTCTGGTCAGGTTGTTTTTGCCCTTTGGCTGTTCCCTTTTCATGTTCACTTGGTTAACTGCAATCTGAGGTTCCTTTTACCATTTTGTATGTAGCTCTTAACCTGGTTGACCGAAAACCCTTCTTCTGACGCAATGTCTTTATAGGTCAGCCCCAGGAAATAATGAGCGACAATACATCGGTTTTGCTCGTCTTTAAGTTCGTCAACAGCTTTTAGGAGCTGCTCCAACTCGTCGTCTCTACCATCAAGAGCCTCAATAATGGGAAATTCCATAAAACCGGGGTCATTTTTTTCAGAAAGATCTTCGATCCGGTTCTTCATGTAGTTTTTTAAACGGCTTAGGCACTCGTTTCGGACTACGGTCATCAGCCAGCTGGAAAAGTTGGTGATGTCATATTTGCGGAGCTTTTCCCCAATATTTGCGAGTATGTCCATAGCAGCATCTTCTGCATCCATTTGATTTTTTAGAATGCTCAGCGCGAAATAGTACACCTTGTCGAGGTAGCGGGACAACAGTTGATTGAGTGCCCTTTCGTCCCCATTATTCAGATAGAGATCGATCAGGGCTTCGTCGGTGAGTTTGGTATAGTTGGGCCTTCGATTACGCCTCATAAGGTGCAGAGTGATTGTTCTATCAAATGTAACGAAATTTAATCAAAAATGGACAAGATTAGATTATTCCGGTAGCCGCCGGAAAAAGACAAAACCATTTTTCTCTTTCAATAATTCCAAGTTAGGATTGTTGCGGTGGGCTTCCGCTTTATGCACTTTAGTCGCAATGTATACCGGCTTGCTGATCGGGCCATTGAGCAGTTCCTCCCGGCAGTCCTCATCCTTGAAGCAGGCTTCTCCGCCCTGCTGAGGACGGGTGTAGAACAGATGCACATAAGATTTGTAGCCTGTAACCAGGTAATGCGCATCTTCAGACGCCCGTTCCTTGAAGAACTCCACCGCAGCGCGCTGTGAATAGCCTTCAACGCGCTTAATGAAGAAAAGGAGCGTGAGCATTACGAATAGGCCCGTACCTCCAAAAAGCAGGGCAAAGGCACGCTGCCGGTTTTTTTTCATAAATCGGCTAAACAGGAACAGCAGCCCAAACAGGAAGAGCCCCGGAATGACTTCCCAGCCGGTCCAGTTGACCTCAGCTTGCAGGTTGCCCTGTGCAAATGGGTCCTTAAACAATGGTGCCAGCACCTCTGCCTGCATCCCAACAAATGGCAGCGCAAGCGTCAGCAGAATGTACAGCCCCCCAATACTGTACAAGAACCACTTTATCCAGGGCTTAAATGCCACCTTTCCAGTAATCAGGCCTTCAATAGTCAATGCAGCCAGATAAGTGAGTGGAAAGTAGCACATAGAAGAGTAATGGACGATTTTGGATTTAACAATCGTGAACAGGATCAGTACCGTCCAAAACAGAAATTTCATCCATCTGCGGAAGTCAACCTGAAAGGGCTTTTCCTCCTCAGGCAGTTGGAAGAAGGCACGAAGGGCAAAAACGGAAGCCGGGAAACACCCCAAGAGCAACACCACAAAGTGATAGCCCGGAAACCCCCGGTGCCCGGCATCAGGCGTACTGAACAGTCGGTACTGGTACACATTGAACTCAATCATAAACTCCGGCCCGTTCTTCATGGTTTCCAGCCCAAACCAAATCAGGCTGACCAGCGTAGCGGATAACGTAAAGAATAAGAACTGAGGTACATTTACATAAAACCGGAAACGCTGGTATACCCAGTAGACGCCCATGGTGAGCACCGCAATAAGATAGGCTACCGGGCCTTTGGTCAGCATGCCCATTCCAATCCAGAAGCCTGCAAGAAAAAGGTACCACCACGCACTTTTTCCCAATGCAACTCCCTCAAAACCGTCCCGCTTCCAGTAAGCCAGGATGAAGTAGTAGACGCCAAGGAAAATAAACAGGTTAAACCAGGGGTCGATGATGCCGGACTTGAAGTACAAAAAAGGCAGCACGGACCCGAAGTAAGCTCCGGCCCAAATCAGCCCAAAGCGGGTACCTTTGAGGCGTTGCCCGATCCGGAAGAGCAGGGGCAGGGTGATAATGCCACAAACCGCATTCGGGAAGCGGGCGGCAAATTCTCCAACTCCAAAAACCGCCATGGCTGCCGCCTGCAACCAAAGAAAAAAGGGCGGCTTTTGAAAAAAGGGCTCGAAATTAACGTATACCCGTGTGTATTCCTGGGTGATTAGCATCTCCCGGCTGATTTCCGCGAAGTTGATCTCATCCCAGTCAAAAAGGTGTACACCGCCCAGAAAGGGCAGGAAAAACAAGGCCCCCAGCAGGGCAAAACCCATTGTGTAATTCCGGTTGAATGCTTGCTTCACAGATTGCGTTTTTCGGTTGAGGTATACGCTTAACAAAGTGGTTTGCGACAACGCCCCGTGACGAAGCGTAGCCTTTCAGGGCAAGCGCAGACCACTTTCCAGCGTTTATGCCGGCATTAAGTCGGTTTGCTGCTCCGATCTTTATCGGAGACCACTTTATCGTCGGTATAGTTGGATGTTGGGGCAGGGCAAAGATAATCCATAGCCTTGTCTTGGTGCGCACCGGATACCCAAAATCGGGAATTGTCGGACGAATCGCCCGTTATTTCGGGCCGGCTGGCTTAGACTATGTTGGGAATTCGCTTTTGGAGCGAATTTAGTCAAATTT
>NZ_JALEGS010000029.1 GCF_022763345.1 Phaeodactylibacter sp. | reverse complement strand
CTTGATTATTTGGCTCTCTGTAAACTTTGATTTCTTCATAACAGCTTAAAGTTAGTGAATTTTTAAACTGTCTTATTTTTACGCAAGTCTACACCTTGTAATCAGCTCCAGCTTTTTCTAATTCCTCTTGCGGGTGTTTAGGAGTATACTCAATACCAAATTGCTTTAATTGCTTTTGCGTTACCCCTGTCATGTTTCTGCCTGCCACTAAATAATTCCCGGTAGAATCTTTGGCCTCTGTAAAAGCAAGTGCGCCGTGGCACACACTACCGAAGAGGACATCAGAATTGTAGTAGGCTTCTGACACTTTCTCTCCCATCATTTCAGACGCCATATCATAGGCAGCGCCCCATCCACCGGCGAAGAAAACGATCTCATAATCATTAAAATCCACCTGAGCTACAGGAATTGAATTTTTCACCTTTTGCTGAAACACTTCGTCTTCCAGGTATCTCTTGTCTTGAGGCGACTTCAGAAAATAATAGAAGGATTGAGGATCTATTGGTATTTCTCCACCCTTGATGCTAGCTACATCCACTTCCATATTAGCATCCAAAAATTCGTAGTATGGGATAGTCATTTCTGAAGCGAACACACCTGTCTTTTTGCCTTCTGTTTCTCCCGGCTTGTTCAAAACTCCGTGACTAGTAGTTACGATGAGGGCTTTTTTGCCTTTTAAATCGTATTGTTTCCCGTCATACTCAGGGTGAAGCCCCAATGAATGAAGAATAGCTGGCAGGAAAATGAAAAACAATACTATTGATACCCCAATTGCAGACAAAACATAAACCACTTTTTTATTAAGCTTCATATTATGTTCAATTTTGAATGGCAGAATTGGCTATGACTGTATCCTAAACTACTGGACATTCTGAGATAGGATTGATTTTTCCTGCCTCCGCGCGCCGCCTTAAGGAGGGAACGCGAGCCCGCAAAAATCAATCCCATTGATCCATTGAAACCATTTTGTCAAGTAGTCTGACTGTATCCAACTACTTATCAGGATTAGTTTTCATCCAGATTTTCACCGATAAATGGTATCTGAGCATAAATCTCAGCCTGTATCATTGCGTTGAAGTAGTTTTCCAACTGCCAGAACTGAGCAGCTTTGCTTGTGCCCACTTCTTTCCTCATTCGATTGAAATAGGTTTTCTGAAGCTTGCCAAATGATTTTTTAAAGGCTTCCGTCCTCTTGAAAAGCTCCAGAATCTGCTCGTCAGAAATAGTAGGGTAACTTTTAGCGTAATCGGCTATAATTTTGAGCCGCATTTTTCCAAGCTCCTTGCGCTCTGCTTCGTATTCATCATAAATGTTCCAGAAACTTTCAGCATCATCGCCTAATTCCATAAAATTGGCGACCGCTACCTTCTTATCCAGACCGAAGGCCTCCTGGATAATTTCTAGTTCCGTCTGGGCTGATTGGGAAAAAACCGTATTAGCAGCAAAAAGTAAGATAAAGGATGCAGCTAGGGTTTTGAGTGTAGAAAGATTGATCATGACGTGAAATGTTGTTGTTTGATGGCACAAATTTCACATTCCTATATCCGCTATCCTTTTACATTTGTTGAAAAAACCTGCGAGCTTACTATTTTTCTTTTCTAATCCTGCTAAGCTGAGTTGGGGTCACCCCGATCATAGAGGCTACATATTTGAGTGGAAATTTCTGGAGTATTTCGGGATTGGTTTCCAAAATATATTGATATCGCTCTTTGGCTGTGCCATTGAGAAACGTAAAGTGCCTTTTAAGCAGTACCATTGCCCGATCCCCAATGTATTCTCTAATCAAAATATTAAATGTCACATTGCGATCAAGCAAATCCCATACGCGGTCCATATTTGCGACGAGGACGGTAGATTGCTCTAAGATTTCAATAACAATCGGGGACTTTTTGCCAGTCCTGACACTTATAATGTCTGAAAGAAAATTGTTTTTCTGAACGATCTCATCCGTGATTTCATCACCCTTGTCGTTGGTGAAATAAGTTCTGGCGCTACCATTTACAAGAAATCCTAGTTTTTTTATGACCGTATACCCTTCTTTGAATATTGCTCCTTTGTCGAGTTTTTTCTCAAAGAAAATGGATAAAATTTCTTGAACCTCTTGACTGCTAGGTTTTTTAACTCTTCGGTGGATAAAATCTTCAAAGTGGTTTTTCATGATCTCCAACTGCTGGCTTTTACAATGAAATTAGCGTTTTTAGTCCTCGGACTCAGGTTCAAGCAAATACCACGGTGCCCGTATAGAGGTGAAAGATACACTGCAATCTGCAGATTGGAAAAAACAAGTAAGTTCTCACACCACAATACCTTGGGTACAATAGGATTACAAGCAAAAAAAAAACGGGGCGCCACCTCACGGCAACGCCCCATTTCTTATCTCTTTTCCGAGTTGTATTTTACTGCTTCACCAACCGAAGCGTTTCCACCGTCACTCCATCCACCATGAGGTGAGCGAAGTAGGTGCCTGCGCTCAGCTTTTCGCCAAAGCGGAACTGCCCGGCAGCGGATTGTAGTTGCTGACGCTCCACTTCCTGCCCCAGGGCATTAAAGAGGATCAGATCAGCTTGTGCTGCTGTTTGCGGTACCTCATAGCTAACCGTGAAGGCGCCTTTGGCAGGGTTCGGGAAAGCCTCGAGCTGAACGCCCGCCGACAAATCCTCTGTATTAGAAGGCATGCCCATTTCTTCGACCAGTACCTTGTCGATGCCGGCTTCTACTAAATGGCCCTCCGCCTGATCGTCGGACGTGGTAATCACCAGGCGCATTTCGTCGGTCAGCTCGATGAGGTCTGCAAGGTTAACCTGCTGTATTTTGCGCCAAAGGCTGAGGGATTGGGTAATCGTAGCTATCTCGACTTCGTCTGTTCCGTTAGTGATGCTAATGACAAGCTCATCATTCGGAGTACCCCCACCACCATCATTGAAGAACCAGTAGCTCAAGGAAAGCATTGGTATGTCGTAATTGGACAGGTCCATGAACGGAGAGCGCAACACTACGCTGCCGTTGTCCACATCGTCATTGCCTGCACCGCCACCGGCGTTGCCTGTGGAATAGCAGCTGAAGCCCAGGTCATCGGGAGCATCAGTACCGGGATGCGATTGGGTGCCCTGATATTCCGTTCCTACGGGTATGCCCAGTTCCCACTGCCCGGTGGGCGAGGTGGCGCCGGTCAGCCAGTCGAAGTCAAACAGAAAGTCATCCTGATAGCCTGTTTCGAGGGCAACCGTTACTTCTGTATTGTTGCTCAAATCCACATCCTCAAGCACGGCATGCAGGTAGCCCCAGGAGCCGGCCACCACCTGATAAGTACCTTCTGTTATATTGTTGAAGGTGAAATTACCGCTTGCGTCTGCTACGGTATTGAAAGTAAAGGTCTCATTGAAAGCCTGCACCAATGCGCCCGGAACCGGCTGGCCGTCTCCATCGCGCACCGCCTGACCGGTAATGGAATATTGCTGCAGAGGCACGAGGTCAACGTCCAGCTCAGTGAGTACACCGTTGTCCAAGTCCACTTGCAGGGTCTTTGGCTGATAGCCGGGCTTTTCAAAAGTGACCGCAAAGGTACCTGCCAGCACCTGTCCGGTAGCATAGGCACCAAATGGGTCAGATTCCCCAAAGTTGGGCTGCCCGGAGTCGATAACTACCGTAGCACCGTTAATGGGGGCCTGTGTAACAGAGTCCCGAACAATGCCTTCCAGCCAACACGCTCTTTTGAAGTCAGGCTGCAGTACATAAAGCCCGTTGTTGATATCGGTTACCAGTACCGTTTGAGAAGGCAGGAACGGGTACAAGCCCCAGGCTCCGCTAAAGCCACCGTCACCGCCCAGCCAGGTATCGTAATTACCTACCTCGATAAGATTGGTTGGGCGGGAACCATCCACTATTTTACCACCATCCGTGTAGTAGGAAATCAGTAGGTAGTCGTCCCAAACATGAACGTTATGCGGAATCACGCCTGAGCCAACGGTTGCCACTGGCCGGTATTGGTCCAGCTCTTCAATTTCTGCAAAGTTGGTGATATCATAGGCTGCCACCGGGGCATTTGCTACTTCATCGGTCGTAAACGCAACGGTCTCATCCTCATTTACCCATATATTGTGGGTGAAGGAGAAAGGTGTACCTACAGAACCCAAAGTCTGTACATTTTGCTTGTCAGAAACGTCATAAACCGTCATGTTGCCTACATAAATTTCAGAGGCGTACATATGATTGTTGACCACATATACATCATGGGAATATACAGCCGGCGCCGGCGCTACAAACTCCGGTTCGCCTGTTTCGGTATCTACATCCAGGATGATCATGCCGCCATTATTCATATTACAGCCAGCCAGGTAAGCGTAGCCGAATTCATCGATGTAGATGTTATGGCAAGTTTCCAGCGTGCCCAGCCCGGGCAGGTCGGGTGTCCAGTGGTAGTAGGGTGCGGCTTCGGGCAGTTGCGACAGGTCGATGACCGTAACGCCTTCCGTGGTACCGCCCTGATCAGTAGTGATATAGGCGAAGTGCCCCCAGGTTTTCATATCCCGCCAGGTGGAGAACTGCCCCGGGATGCGGGCGACTTCCACGGCATTCTCGGGGTCTTCCAGGGAGACAATGGAGACGCCCAGCTGAAGCCCGACGATAGCGTATTCAATGCCCGTCTCGGGGTCGGCCCAGCCCCAGATATCGTTCAGACCGGTGTCATTGTATTGTACCTGAGACAGGAGTTCCATATTCAATTGTGCTACAGAATAGGTAGTTGTCATTGCAATAAATGACAAGAGTAAAAGTGCTTTCTTCATACTTTTTTTTAGCATTAGGTGGAAAAGTGTGGTGACTGGCTTTCGCCAAAACAAGCTTCCGATAGTTGTAAATTTAGCGGTCAAATATAACCAGCTTAATGGCAATTCCACCATTTAGCTCCGTTGGACTACTGCAATTGTTAGTCGGCTGACACATATTAGCCGTTTCTTTTCATCCGTGATGCGGATTTCCCAAATGTGGAGCTTTCGCCCGATGCGCAGTGGAGTTGCCCGCCCGGTCACCCGACCGCTCTTAGCAGACCGGAGGTGGTTGGCATTCACTTCTACTCCAACAGCCATGTGGGTTTCCATGTTGGGCAGGCAAAGCTGTGAGGCTACGCTCCCAATCGTTTCGGCCAAAGCTACGGAAGAGCCCCCGTGCAACAACCGGGCAGGCTGTACCGTGCGGTGGTCAACCGGCATCGTGGCTTCCAGATAGTTGTCGCCGTAATCTGTGAAAACAATATCCAGGTGGTCAACTAAAGTGTTCTGGCAGATTTGATTAATGCCCTCCAGGGTAAATTCCTGTTTCCAAATCATTGTGGTTAAGTGTTATTCGTTCTGAGATGATTATCTTGCGCCCAAAAAGTGAAGCAGGTTGTCTTTTTATCGCCCGCCCACCCGCTCAGGGGCGGTATCGCATCGAGCACGGAGCGCCTGGCGCAGGAACTGCAGCACCACGGCTACAAAGTCCGTATCCTCTCTTTCCGCCTGCAGTACCCCGCTTTTCTGTTCCCCGGCAAGACGCAGTACACGGACGACCCGCCTCCTGCCGGGCTACAGATCGAGCCCGTGATCAATTCCATCAACCCCTTAAACTGGATAAAGGTTGGCCGAAAATTGAAAGCGCTGGCCCCCGACCTCATTATTGTCCGCTACTGGCTACCGTTCATGGGGCCAGCCCTGGGCACCATCCTCCGCATCGGCGGCGGGGCTGAACGCACTAAAGTGGTGGCAATCACCGACAATGTGGTCCCCCATGAGCACCGGCCCGGCGATAAGGCCTTTACGCGGTACTTCCTTAATGCCGTGGATGCCTGCGTGGTCATGTCCCGCGCGGTCAAGGCTGATATCCGAACCTTTTCAAAAGAGATGCCCGTGGCCTACATCCCCCACCCTATTTACGACAACTATGGGCCGACGGTAGAACGGGATGCCGCCCTTGAGCAACTGGACTTACCAAAAGACCAGCACTATCTGCTGTTTTTCGGCTTTATCCGGGGATATAAAGGGCTCGACCTACTGCTTCAGGCCATGGCATTCCCGGAAGTGCGCACGCTTGGCGTGAAACTTATTGTAGCCGGTGAATTTTACGACGATCCGGAACCTTATCAGCAACTCATTGCCGGGCAAGGGCTGGAAGAGCAGATCGTATTGCGCAATGCCTATATTCCCAACAGTGAGGTGGGCGCCTACTTTGGCGCAGCAGACCTCGTGGTGCAACCCTACAAAACCGCAACCCAGAGCGGCATTTCCCAGCTCGCTTTCCACTTTGGCAAACCAATGGTGGTCACCCGGGTGGGTGGTCTGCCGGAAATCGTACAGCACGGAAAAGAAGGTTATGTGGTAGACGTGAGCCCCGAAGCAATTGCCACGGCGATTGCTGACTTTTACCACAACCAGCAACAGGAAAGCATGGAAAATGCGGTAAGAGCCGGGCGAAGCCGATTTTCCTGGGAAAATATGGTGCACGGTATAGAGGCACTCATCCGACAATAAAACAGAAAATGATGCAATTCACTATAAAAGCAGCCATACAGGCAAGTGTTGAAGCCAAAACCGCTATGCTGCAGGATGCTAAGCTGCTGCAGGCAATAGAAACCGTGGCTCAGGCGTGCATTGAGGTGTACCGGCGTGACGGCAAAGTCCTATTTTGTGGAAACGGGGGCAGCGCTGCCGACGCGCAGCACCTGGCTGCCGAGCTGTCCGGGCGTTTTTATTTCGACCGCCCACCGCTGTTTGCGGAAGCCCTGCATGTCAATACGTCTTTTGTTACGGCTGTTGGCAACGATTATGGCTACGATGCGATTTACGCCCGCATGGTGGAGGCTGCCGGACGACCCGGCGACCTGCTGTTTGCCATGTCTACCTCGGGCAATTCGCCCAATGTCCTCCTGGCAGCAGAAAAGGCTAAAGACCTGGGGCTGAAAGTCGTCGCTATGACCGGTCAGAGCGGCGGCAAACTTCGGGATATGGCAGACCATCTGCTCAACGCGCCCAGCAGTGACACCCCCCGCATACAGGAGTGCCACATGCTGATGGGGCATACCATTTGCCAGTTGGTGGAAGCCGCTCTGTTTACACGCCCCCGTACATCTTAAACTGCCCGAAGCGTTGCTTTTGGGCTGCTTCAGAACAGGCGAAGAGCATCGCCTCGGCTATTTCCGCCGGCTTCACCCACTGGCTAAAATCAGCATCTGACATGGCATCCCGGTTGGCAGGGGTATCGATGATACTGGGCAGAATGGTGACCGCCTGTACGTTTCGCTCTGCCCCTTCCACGTTGACGATATCGGCGAGCTGTAAAACCAACCCTTTAGACAAGCTATAGGCGACCAGGGCTGCTGCTGCTTCCGGATCCGTTGCCGGGCGTGCGCCAATCAGGATGATCCGGCCACCCTCTGCCATCTTGGGCAGGGCGTTTTGTACCGAATGGAATGCCGTCTTGAAATTCAGCGACAGCATTTTATCCAGATCTGCTTCCGAAGTGTCGGCCAGCTTGCCCATCGCAAAACCACCTACCAGAAAGATAGCGGCATGAACGTTTTCCTGATTGGCGAAAAATCCGGCTACTGCTTGGCCGTCCATAACATCCAGCGGCTGGATGCGCAATTCTGACGGGCTGCCCGTAGCCGACTTCAGGTGGTCGATCTGGTCCGGGTGACCGGGCTGCGTCATAGCGGTGACTTCGTATCCGGCTTCTAAAAACTTTTGGGTAACAGCGGTGCCCAGCCCACCTGCGGCACCGGTTATGATGGCTTGCTTTTTCATTTTGTTGTTTTGAAATAGAAGGTGGGTAACGCCCGAAATGTTTAAATTGCCCGCCTGCGATCAATCCCCAAATACAGAACCATGACCTACTCTGCCCTCTTTCTCGACCGCGACGGCGTCATCAACACCCGAATCCCGGGCGGATATGTCCGTCATCCCGGTGAATTTGAATGGATGCCCGGTAATCCGAAAGCCATCGGAAAGCTTCGCCCCTCGTTCGATTATTTTTTTGTAGTCACCAATCAGCAGGGCATTGGCAAGGGGCTAATGACTATGACGGAGCTTCAGGCGGTACACGATCACATGTGCGCAGGCTTGGAAATGGTGGGTGCCCTACCCGACCGCATTTACACCTGCCCCGATCTCAAAACAGTACCCAACAACTGCCGTAAGCCCAGCCCCAAAATGGGGCTTCAGGCCAAAGCGGACTTCCCGGATATTGACTTTAGCCGGTCAGTCATGGTGGGGGACTCGCTTTCTGACCTCCAATTCGGGCACAACCTGGGCATGCGCAACGTCTGGGTGACGGGAAAGGCGGAAGATGAGGCTGAAATCCGGATGGCGATTGAGGAAGGGCTGCCGGTCTGGCAAATTATTAACGGCTTACCAGAATGGGCTGACCAACTAGAAAATCGGGACGCTTAGTTTAACTTTAACCAAATGCCCCAACCTGTAACTTACAGATCGGGGCCAACACTCACTAGTAATATGAAACTCTATAAGTTAATCTCGGAGCCCTCTTTTTCGCAGGTAGCTGATTAAAAATGCAGGACGATCAGTTTGAATGATATTTGCGCCGTGCTCGATGATCCAGCCGTAGTGGGCATCAGGATCAGCAAGTGCCCTGTCATCGTGATGATAAGCGCAAAGCTTACCCCACAGGGCATTGACCCAAACTGAAATATCATGTTCTGCCATTTGGTCAATGGCATCGAATATGTTGGACCCTTCATCGCTATAAATCACCTCAAATGCTAATGGGTTAAGCTGCTCAATATATTCCTGAACGTACGCCAAGGGATCTTTGATGATATCCTCCTTTTTCTTGTAAATGTTGTAGTCAGCCGGCCACACCATAGGCATGTAAATAATACTATCGAGTAAGTTGCCCAGGGTATTACGCATGTTTCCGTAAGGCTCATTGCCTTTAAAAATACACTGTTCAACGGTACCTGTACGGCGGAGGACGTCAATGGTCTGAGGAAGGTAGCTCCAGGCTTTGTCCAGGTTGAGCAGGACCGGCTTGCCTTTCACAGCCAGCATCATCTCCTCCAGTGTAGGAATACGGTGGGAAGTCGTTCCAGCAGCACCGTTTTTCAGGTTCAGCGTTTTGATGGAGTCTAATGTCCAGTCAGCTACTTTCCCCGTTCCGGTGGTAGTTCGGTCCAGTGTTTTATCGTGAATGACCACCAACTGACTGTCCTTTGTCATGCGAATATCAATCTCTACGATTTCCACGCCCATCTCAATGCAGTTTAGGACAGCAGGAATAGAGTTTTCAGGCGCATTTCGCCAGTCCCCCCGGTGCGCCACCACCATAATGTAATCGTCTGTTGGCTGGTCTATCCACTGAATGATATCTTGATAGGAGGAAAAGACGGGTGGGTAAGTATCAATTGGTTTGTCTGAAAAGCTGGTAAACAGGAGGGCTGCGCCCCCGGCGATGAATAGAAAAATCAGCGTATGTTTCATGATGATGTTTTTTTTTGGAAAGCCGCAGTAGCGGAGCGCTACTGCGGCATTTCACTGATTTAGTATCCTGAATTTTGTGCAATAGCAGGATCTGTATCTATCTGGCTTTGAGGAATGGGAAGAATGAGGTTGTCGGCGGTTATAGTAATGTTCCTATTGTTAGCCTGGAACCAGGCATTCATGGTTTCCACTGCCCTGCCAGTACGTTTTAGATCGAACCAACGGTGGCCTTCTCCGATGAACTCAAAGCGGCGTTCCAGCTCGATAGCGGCCCGCACTTCGGCTTGTGAAGCAGCAGTCGTATTGCCCAGCCCGGCGCGGTTGCGCACCTCGTTGATGAGAGGAAGCGCTTCGTCTTGCCGCCCTGTCTCTGTAAGCGCCTCCGCATACTTGAGCAGCACATCAGCGTAACGAATGACGTAGTAATCGGTGCCACTGTCGTTCACCCCAGTGGGAGACACTTCGTATTTAGTGGAGAAGTAAAATGGATTGGCTTCTGCATCCAGGTCCACATAGTCATCCCGTCGAGTGTCTTCAGCTTCAAAGCTGTTCACAAACGCCTCAGATGGCAGGTTATGGCCCTTCGCGTTACCGGTTGTCCCAGACGGACGAAACTGTGTGGCAGCAGGACTACCCTCTGTATTGCCATTAACGCCACTAGCGAACTGGACTTCGAAAAGCACTTCTTCGTTGCCCTCGTTGGCCATACCAAATATATCTGCTGTGGTTGGCATCAGGCTATAAATATTGGAATTGATAACGCTTTCTAATAAGCCTCTTGCATCGTTATAATTGCCCTGATTCATCAATACATCTGCCAAAAGTGCCTGTGCTGCTCCCTGCGCTGGCCTTCCCGCTGATTTTTCACGGGGTAAACTTTGAATGGCATCCTCCAGGTCAGCTTCGATTTGCAGGTATACTTCGGAAGCAGCGGTGCGTCCCTGACCAAAAAAGTCAGAGGGGTTGAGTGTTTCTTCCACCACGAGAGGAACATCTCCGTAAAGACGTACAAGGTTGAAATACAATAAAGCCCGAATGAACTTCACCTCTCCAATCCGAGCAGTTTTGATGGAGGGGTCTTCATACTCGATGTCTTCAATCCGGTTTAGTACAACGTTGGCTCTTTGAATGCCCTCGTAGGACTCTCGCCAAATGTCACCTACCAAATCATTGTCAGCATTGGTAGAAAAGTCATCCAACTGGCCGAAACGGCCGCCATCGTTGGCAGCGATTTCCTCAAAAGTATCCTCCCCCGGTATTTCGCCTACACCGATTAAATCCAGTCCGTACAAACCTCCGCTTTGCAGTTGCGCGTAAACACCGGCGATTGCGCTTTCTATTTCAGCTTCACTTGCAAAGAAGCTGTTAGCCGCCTTTTCTGTGATGGGGGTTAAATCTAATTCGTCTGAGCAAGCTGCCACTAAACACACAATTCCACCCAGAAGTATATATTTGAAAAAATTCATTTTGTTTGATTTTAAGTTTTGAAAGTTTGACTAGAATCTCACATTGACACCAAAAGCCATAAACCGGGTGAGTGGGTTAGTCGTCTGAATCCATCCCCTGGTCAGGGTCTGCCGGGTGTTTGAGCGGTTGTCAATTCCATCTGGGTTGTACCCTCTAAAGTCAGAGATATTGAAGACATTATTACCCGTAATGTAGAGACGCAAGCCCTCAATACCTACCCGCTGTACCCACTCGCGCGGGAAGTTATAGCCAATCTGCAGGCTTCTCAGACGGAAGTAATCTGCATCCAGAACCGTCAGATTTGAAGAGCGGGTCAGACGGCCCGCAGAAGAAAAGCTGCTGAAATCCGGCCGGCGGAAAAACCCATCGGGATTATCATCCGTGAAATAGTTGTCCACATAGTATTGAGAAGGCACAAAAAAGCCTTCTCCACTTTCCGTATTGCGGATCATCCGGTCGGCAGCTTTACGCCCTTCTATGCCATTAAACTGTAGAGCCAAATCAAACCCTTTATAGCCAAAATTCAACCCAATACCATAGGTGAAATCAGGATTGTAATCCCCCAGCACTGTGCGATCATCAGGAGTAATCTGCCCATCGCCATTCACATCCCGAACGATATAGTCACCTACCTCGGTACCGGGCAAAGGAGTGATAGTTTCTGCTTCAAGGTCTGCCGCAGAACGATACACGCCGATAACATCATAGGCATAAAATTGAGCCATAGGATCGCCAACACGAGTTATGAAGTCCATCCCTCCATTTCCCTGAATGATCTGTGTCTGTCCTGCACCCAGGGCCACGATCTGATTTTCATTCGTAAAGATGTTAGCGTTGAAGCCAAAGTCCACCGCACCAAGTTTAAAGCCCCTGCCACGAAGCTCAAATTCAAAGCCTCTATTATCAAGTTCTCCAATATTCTGCAGGGAAGTACTGAATCCAGATTGCTGAGGTACGGGTACACTGAGCAACAAATCAGTTGTGTTTGAAGTGTAGTATTCTGCGGTAAGCAGTAATTTATTGTCCAAGAAGCCCAGGTCAACACCCAAATTAAGTGAAGTATTGGTCTCCCAGGAAAGGTCAGCGTTCGGAGATGTGCGGGTGTAGGATCCCGCTACCAAACCTCCATCGACAACATAATTATCCTGGTCCACCAAAGCTATAGAGGCGAAATCACCAATCTGGTTATTACCCGTTTGTCCCCAGCTGGCTCTCAGTTTTGCGAAACTGACCAGATCACTATCGGGGAAAAAGGTTTCATTACTCAGTGTCCAGCCTGCGGATAGAGAAGCAAAGGTGCCGTACTTGGTGTTCGCCCCGAAGCGGGAAGAGCCATCACGACGCAGGGACCCGGAAAGAGAGTAGCGGTTGTCAAAACCATACTGCAAGCGGCTAAAGACGGATTCCAGCGCCCATTTACTGCTCACAGAAGTGGCAAGCGGGTTAACTGCTCCGGAGATATTGCGCAAGTTGTCATCCACAAAGTCCTCGCTTTCCAGTCGGGTCCGGTTCCGAAATTCCTGCTGATAAGAGTAGCCCCCCAATACGTCAAAAGAATGAGCACCGGTTGAAAGGTTGTAAGACAGCAGGTTTTCGGTGATATAGTTTTCCCTTCTGGTATCGCTTTTGAAAGACATGGCCAGAGAATTAGCCACAGGCAAACGATAGTTGCCAAGTGTGGAGGGCGCAAAAAACTCTTCGGTTCCTGTAGTATAGTCACCGCCAAAGGAGGTGCGGAACTTAAGCCCAGGCAGAGGCTCAATTTCAAGGTAGGTATTTCCAAAAAGGCGGAAATCCTGATCACTATGATCGGTAAGTGCCATGGTTGCAACAGCGTTTCCGGAAATCGGCCCGTCCCAATTGTCATTATTATCTTGCAATTGATTGTCAACTGCCAGAGAGCCATCCTCTTCGTACACGGAATAGTAGGGGAACATCAGCATGATGGCCTGAGCAGGATCAGGTTGGGCACCCAAATTAAAATCTGACCAACCACGATATCCAACTGGTCGTGAGGTTGAAAAGGCGGCATTGGAAGTTACGCCAAAGCGGATAAAGTCATTGATCTGGGAATTGATCTGAAAGTTGGTAGTGTACCGCTGATAATCTGCTTCAACAACGATATTTTCCTGATCAAAATACCCAAAAGAAACAGAGTAATCTGTATTAGAGCTGCCCCCGCTCAAATTCAGGTAGTGATTTTGCTGGGGTGCTGTTCGGAACACCGCATCCGCCCAATCTGTGTTGGTTAAGCCTGGCGTTCCGTTAAGGTAATCTTGCAGGAAGGGCTGAACACGGGAACGCTTGCCGCCGCCATTGGCATCGCGCGTCGCATTATCATCGGAAATGCTTCTGCCTTCCCCGCCTGAGAGGTAGCCAAAATTTCTGGCATCGAAGTCAAAACGGGCTGTTCCGTAGGCATCAGCCAACTCAAAATTATCAATGCGCTCCTGGAATCCAAGATAACCATCGTAAGTCACTCGGAGTTTTCCTTCCTGCCCTTTTTTGGTCGTAATCAATATAACTCCATTTGAGGCCCGGGAACCATAGATTGCTGCTGATGCGGCATCTTTCAGGACACTTATTGACTCAATATCCTGCGTATTGATCGCGCTCAGGGCAGAACCTTCTGTAAGCGGGTTGCCGTCAACTACTATAAGTGGGTTGGTACCAGCTGTAAGGGTATTGATACCTCGGATTTGAATGACCGAATTCTCTCCCGGATTCTTGTTGTTCCCGGAAATTTGCACCCCTGAAACCGTACCAGCTATTGCTTGATCGAAACTGGCTGCAGAGTAATTATTGAGGGTATTGTTATCTACTTTTGATACGGCACCATTGAACTTCTCCTTCGTATCCGTGCCGTAACCAATGACCAAAACTTCATCTAGTTCCGTAGAGGAGGTATCTAGGATGATTTCCAGTTGAGCGCGGTTGTTTAAAGAAATATACTTAGAGTCATATCCGACATAGGAAACAATTAGTACCACATCCTCTTCATCCGGTACAATAATCGAAAAGGAGCCATCAACGTCAGTTACCGTACCATTGCCGGTACTCCTTACCAAGACCGTAGCCCCGACAAGGGGTTCTCCTTCTGCTGATTTTACCACCCCCTTTACTAACCGGTCATCGCCTGATACGAGAGAGGACAACTGATAAATGATTTTGGTGTTTTCCAATTGCGCAAGTTGCTGCAACTCCAAAGTTGGTGGCACTTCCAAATTGAGCCTATGCCGGGATGGAGCTTCGAGTATCTGTTCGTCAACCGTGACGTAAATGATTTCTTCTTCTACTTGAAACTTTAGGTTCGACTTGCCAGATAAATACTTTAGCAAACCTGCGAGCGGAAGATTCTGCTGCTTGTTTGACACCCGTATCCTATGAATAGCATCATAGTTGTAGGTAAAGAAGAAGTCCGTCTGCCGCTGAATATCGGCAAAGGCTGCTTCTAATTTTAGGTTATCCCAATTGCTGGAAATATAGGTCTCTTCCAGTATTTGAGCGTGACCGGAAGTGCCCAGGGCAACTGTGGCAAACAGTGCCTGCAAGCAACCCACGAATAAAAAGAATTTCGACATGGCGAAAACTTTTCTTAGTAAGCAAAGTTTCATAATTTCAAATTGAGTTTTTAAATAATAGGATTACACCCTTTGCCTGTTACCTAATCCCAAATGCTCGCGGCCAAACTTGCTTTGGGAAAGGGTTGGCAAAGGTTTAAAAGCTCAGCCAGCTAGTCCGCTAGCTGGCTTTTTCTTATGATTTGATTTTAGTCCTTTGGCAGGATCAGTATATCTCCATTGGCTTGCGCCTCAAAACGATAATCCATTACTTTACTGATGCCTTGTAATACTTCATTTAAGGTTAGTTTTTTGGTGTTATACCGGTGGACAAGTTTGCCGGAAATCAAACTGTCTCCTTTGATCTTGAAGGGCTTCCCATACCATTTCTCTAAGGTCATAGCTACTTCGTAGACATCTGCTTTCGTGAAATAGATCACCCCGTTTTTCCAGGCGTACGGGGCATCCGAAACAAACCGTTCTTTCTCCGCCCGCTGTACTTGATGATGGTAGGTGAGCTGCTCTCCAGGTGATATCCTTACGGAAGTGTCCCGTTGAGCGTCCCAAATTACCTCTACACTACCTTCTACCAGCGCCACTTGGACTATGCTGTCACCTTCCTCTGCTTTCAAATTGAAGGAGGTACCCAAAACCCGGGTATCTAAATGATCGGTTCGCACAATAAACGGGCGCTGAGGGTCTTTGGCGATCTCGAAGAAGCCCTCACCGATCAATTGTACAGATCGCTCACCTTCTGAGAAGGGCTCTAAATAAGTTAGCTTGCTCTCCCTCTTTAGCCAGACTACCGACCCGTCTTCGAGTTCAACTGGCATGGGTGCTGCGTCCAGATTAACTTGTTCAACTAGTTGTTGACCAGAAGGACCCGCTGATGACTGGAGATACCAATATGCCCCAAACGTGATTAAAAGTACTGCAGCAGCGGCAGCAGCTCCTCTAAATGCCCAGGAACTTGTCCAACGAATAGTTAAAGGTGCGGGCTTTTCCCGTGCAGTTTCTATCTTTTCCCACAGGCGTTCCTGCAGGTCCGAGGTATCAGACTCCTCAGGTTGCGCTGTTGACTGCCAATGGTCTTCTAGCATCTCCTCAAGTCCCGATTGATCCGAACCTTGCCAGTACCTTTGTAAATGCTCCAGTTCCTCAGAAGAGCATTCTCCCCGGAGGAGCTTATCGATCAATTTCTTTTCTTTCATCCTTGTCGTTTCCAAACACGTTTCAATAAGGGCATACGGTTGCCAATCCGGATAGGATTACTCCGCGAAAGAAAAAATTAAAAAATTTACCGGAAAAGACAATTACTGGGAGAAGTAGCCTGACATTTATCAGAGAAATCCGAGCCGATGCTACTTATGCGTAGCGGTCATTCACGAATCAGGAAGCGATTTTTTTCTAAGCGTAGCCAGAGCCTTGGTAATATGGACATGCACCGTATTTTTGGAAATGGAAAGTTCCTGAGCGATTTCATCGTAGGTAAGGCCATGGTAACGGCTCAATTTGAAAACTTCTCGCCTTTTAGGCGGCAAGTCTTCTATTGCTTTCTGAAGATAGATCAAAACCTTTGATTGCTCTGAAAATTGCGGAGGGTTTGCACCGCGGTTTACCGGTGCATCTTCTGCCAGTGCTTTGATTAATTGCTGTTGAGTAGTCTTTGCACGGAAGTAATCGATAATGGTGCTTTTGGCAATTTGGAAAAGCTGTGGTTCTATGTCCAGGTCATCCTTAAAACGATGCCGGTTTTCCCATGCTTTTAGAAAAATATTTTGGCTCAGGTCTTCTGCTTCAGTGGGATCTTTAACGCTCTTTAAAGCAAAAAAATACACCCGGCGGAAGTAGTTGTCATACAACGACCGAAATTCAGATTCATCACCGCTCTTTATTGCTCTGACTATATTCACTAGTGGTGTAGAGTAAATGCGTTTTTCAAAATTAGATAATGCAGCAGCCAAAGTACTATTCAGGGGGTTAAGTTTTTGTAAATTCAAAAACCACGACTACTCAGGAAGCTTTCCGCAACAATTGCCCACCCCCAGCCCACCGGAAAAACGTATTTTAGCCCCTCAAACCACATTTACACGACCATGCAACTGCTTCGATTCCTCCTTCCAATGGCCCTGTTCGGGCTCTTCACAAGCCTTCATGCCCAAAATCCCGGCGCCGACCACGGCAACAAATTTGAGCAACTGGGCACCCTCATCACTCCGCCCAATAGCTACCACGCCTGGGATGGTGCCCCCGGCCCCGATTACTGGCAGCAGCGGGCCGACTACGAAATCGACTGCACCCTCAATACCGAGGAACAGCGCCTGGATGGCAGCGAGTGGATCACCTACTACAACCACTCCCCTCAGCCGCTGCGCTACCTGTGGCTCCAACTGGACGAAAACCAGCACTCCCCGAAAAATGACAACCAATATTTCGACCCCAGCTCCATCAAACCTGTGATGAGCGAGTACGAACTCAAAGCCCTGGAAACCTGGCGCGGGCGGGATAAATACGGCGTGAACATTGAAGCTGTAGCCGATGAGAACGACCAGGCGCTGGAGTATACCATCAATCAGACCATGATGCGCGTGGAACTGCCTGAAACCCTGGGCCCGGGCGAGCATTTCCGCTTCCGGGTGGACTGGCATTACTACATCGTGGACCGGGTGTACCTCAATCACCTGCTCGAAGCTACCGGCAATGCCGCTACCCTGCCCCGGGGCGGCTATGAGTACTTCCCGGAGGACGACAACTACCTCTACACCATCACCCAATGGTATCCCCGCCTTTGCGCTTACACCGATTTTGAAGGCTGGCAAAACAATCAGTTCACCGGCCGGGGCGAGTTTGCGCTGACCTTCGGCGACTATACCGTGCGCATTACGCTGCCGGAAGACCACATGGTCGGCTCCACCGGAGAATGCCTCAATTATGCGGATGTGCTTACCCCAAAACAGTTGGAGCGCTGGGAAGCCGCCCAGACCGCGGACGCCCCGGTAGAAATCGTCACCCTGAAGGAAGCCAAAGCCCAGGAAAAAGCGAAACCTGCTAAGAAAACCCAAACCTGGATTTACCATGCCAATCAGGTGCGGGATTTTGCCTGGACCGCCAGCCGGAAATTCATTTGGGATGCCATGCCGCACTACAACAGCGATGGCAAACGGGTGATGTGCATGAGCTATTATCCCAAAGAAGCCTACCCTATCTACAGCCGCTACTCTACCAAAGCGGTAGCCCACACCCTGAAGACCTATTCCAGGTACAGTATCCCCTATCCATACCCCACTGCCATTTCGGTAGAGGCCAGCAATGGGATGGAATACCCCATGATCTGCTTCAACCCCGGCCGCGCCGAGCCTGATGGCACTTACACCGAACTAGCAAAGAAGAGCGCCATTTCGGTCATCATCCACGAGGTGGGCCACAACTACTACCCGATGATCATCAACAGCGATGAGCGGCAGTGGGCCTGGTTTGACGAGGGGCTGAATACCTTCGTGCAGTTCCTGGCCGAGCGGGAATTTGACGCCGACTACCAGAGCTGGGCGGGGCCGCCTCATCAGATCACGGCCTATATGAGCATGCCGAAGGGGCAACTCGAGCCTATCATGACCAACAGTGAAAACATTAAGGATTATTTCTCAAATGCCTACCTCAAGCCAGCCACTGCCCTCAACATCCTGCGGGAAACCATCATGGGGCGGGAGCTCTTCGATTACGCCTTTCGGGAATATGGCCGCCGCTGGGCGTTCAAACACCCCACACCGGCTGACTTCTTCCGGACGATGGAGGATGCGAGCGGCGTGGACCTCGACTGGTTCTGGCGGGGCTGGTTCTACAGTACGGACTATGTGGATATTGCCCTTGATAGCGTCAAATGGTACAAAGTCGATCTGGAAAATGACCCCGAACGCCGGGAAATCACCCAACCCGTACGGGCATCCAAGCCTTTCCGGGATCTTTCCCAAATCCGTAATGAAGAAGCAGGTATCGTCCCTGCCGATGAGGAAGACCCTGAACTACAGGATTTTTACAGTAACTACAGGCCCTGGGAAACGGCAGACAGCGTGACACAGCAGAAAATTGTGATCTACGATGAGCCCTTCAGCAAAAAGGAAAAACAGCAACAGTTTGGCGATAAGAACTACTACGAGCTGCACTTCAGCAACAAGGGCGGGCTCGTCATGCCGGTCATCATACAATGGACCTACGAGGACGGCAGCACCGAGATCGACCGCATCCCTGCCCAAATCTGGCGCAAGAACGAATCGGCCTTCACCAAGGTTTTCGTTAAGGAAAAGCCGGTCAAGGCCATTGAAATCGATCCCTTCCGGGAAACAGCAGATGCCGGGCTGAGCAATAACAGCTGGCCACTGCGGCAGGTCCCGTCACGCTTCCAAGTCTTCAAAAAGCATAAGATTGAGAGTGGGAAAAACCCCATGCAACGTGCCAATGGGAAATATACTGACGATTAAGTGGTCTCCGATAAAGATCGGAGCAGCAAACCTACTCAATGTCTGCCTGCGTGTCGGTACTTCGGTAGGATTGAATGAGCTGAAAAATATAAAAGCAGATGAAAATACAATGATAACAATACAGGTATGGAGAAGCAGAGGCTGTTATTGAAAGGTATGAAGGAGGCAATGAATTGAATTATTCAGAAATAAGAGGTAACTTTCTTTTTTTTAAAACCCAGCGACGAAAAGCAGAAAAACATGGAAAAATCGGAATTATTATACCGGATAACAATGAATCCGGAAATTTTATTTGGTAAGCCTTCAATCCGAAATATGAGATACCCTGTATCAATGATTTTGGATTTATTGTCAGCAGGAATGACGAACGAAGAAATTTTAGCTGACTACCCTGATTTAGAATTAGAGGATATTCAAGCATGTTTAGCCTTTGCAGCTCGATTAGCGAATGTAGAAAGCATAACGAAAATTAAAGCTGCTTGATGAAATTTATTGTTGATGCTCATTTTCCAAGACGATTGAGTAAATGGTTGAATGTTAGAGGTTACGACTCGATTCATACATCAGATTTACCGAAAGGTAATAACACTACCGATATTGAGATAATTGAAAAATCAATTGAGGAAACAAGAATTGTAATAACCAAAGACAGTGATTTCTTAAAATACCGAGTAGTTAAAGGGGAGCCCGATAACATCTTAATGGTCACTACTGGAAATATAATTAATACCGAATTGATTAAGCTATTTGAGGAAAACTTTAAAACCATAACTGACTTCTTTGAATCGGGTAAAAAAGTCATTGAATTAAGCAATGAAACGGTGATAGTACATTCCTAAAAGGAAAGTCAAAAAAGAAGAATAATTAAAAAATCATACTGTGCCTAACCCAGTGCAGCCGAACAATACTTCGCTGCGCTGCGTACTGCGGCTGCACAGCCCTTATTGCGTATAACCCTTTTTGTAAAACAACCCAACCACCATGAGCCCAACCATAGAAACAGCAAGGTATATCCTAAGAAAGCCGGAGGAGCAGGATGCTCAGGGGTTTTTCGATTTGGATTCCGATCCTGAGGTTCATAAATACCTGGGGAACAACCCCATCAAAACAATGGATCAGGCTCATGATACAATTGCCTATGTCCGCAATCAGTATGATCGATATGGCATAGGCAGATGGGCGGTGATTGACAAAGCCACGCAGGACTTCGTCGGCTGGTCAGGGCTGAAGTTCGAGACCACCGTGCGGGACGATATGGACTACTACGATCTTGGCTACCGGCTCAGGCGGAAATACTGGGGGCAAGGCATTGCCACCGAAACGTCCCTGGCGGCACTGAAATACGGCTTCGAAACGCTGGAGCTGGAAGAAATTTTCGCTGGTGCTCATGTCGACAATATCGGCTCCAACAAAGTATTGCAAAAGGTAGGGCTCCGGCTGATTGAAGTCTTTGAATTTGACGGAGCCGACCATAACTGGTACGGGATCAGCAAATCTGATTGGCTGAAAATTAAGCACGGGTAGCGGCCGCCAAACCTACGAATGGCTGGCGATATATTTATTCAGGTCATGCTCCAGCCCGGTGGGGAATTTTACGCCCTCTTCGAAGCCTACGTAGACCAGGCTGATGGATTCGTCAGGCAGGAAAAGACTTTCGTATTTGCTGAGCCAAACCACCAGGTGCTGTTCCAGCTCTTCCAATCGCGGCACCAGGGATTTTAGCGCTGATTGGGCTTTAAGGAGATCGTAGGTTTTCTGATGATTTTCCCGGATAACATTCTGAGTATACCCCCTTATCATACGGTGGTATCGCTTTTCCTTATCGGTCATCTGATCGTAATACTGCGCGAACACATGGTAATAGTGGTCCACATCCTCAATACCAAAACGTTGGCGCAAGGACGCCATAAGGAGATTGCGAATATTGCACTGCGCCAGGTAGGCATTGTGCGTCGCTTTGATTCGAGCGTGGATTTCTTCCAGTAACTCTAGGCTACGGTCCTCGCTTTCAGCGTCAGCCACTGCTGCATGCAAGTGGCGGTTCAGACTAAGGATAGACGAGCGGATCTGATTTAGCTCCAAGTCAAGGTGTTCCTGGCTTGCGGTCCCCCGGTTCAGGCGCTTTTGGTAGTTGTTCAGCCGTGCTTTAAGCAGGATGATTTCTTCCTTATCGGCTTCGTCTTCAACGCTTTGCGCCAGCAGGTCCAGCGCTTGTTTTAGGTGGCCCTCTATAATAGCCTCGTCTATAGTCAGCGCTATATCCTCATTTTTCATGGGGTTAAATGGATTGATACAATAGGTATAACGACTTCCGGGGTTAGGGTGTTGCCTGAGGAAACAGCACCTCGCCCGCAGAAATTCGAGAATCCTTCTTTATCTTTAGGGCAAAACCGGTTCAATGCGATATTTAATATTCGTCTGTCTCTGGCTCACCCAATATGCTCTTCCCGCTCAGATTGACCCTGCCAATATCGAAATCGCCCGCGACCAATGGGGCGTACCCCACATCTTTGCCCCTACGGATGCTGAAGTCGCCTACGGGCTGGCCTGGGCCACTGCCGAGGATGACTTTCTCACCATGCAAAAGCAACTGCTGCCCGCTAAAGGGCTGATGGGGCAGGTCTTTGGCAGGCAAGGCGCTCAGCTTGATGTGATTGTGCACCTGCTGGGCGCAAGAAAAACGACCCGGGAGCGCTACACCACCGACCTCAGCCCGGATTTCCGGAAGATACTGGAAGCTTATGCCGATGGGCTCAACGCCTATGCAGCCAGGCACCCAAAGGAAGTCCTCCACCGCAGGCTTTTCCCGGTGGACGGGCAAGACCTTATCCCCTCCTACATGCTCGGGCTGGCACTGCTTTCGCAAATTGATGAGCCCCTGGGCGCCATTTTCAGCGGGCGCATGGGGCAGGAAGTTGATCAGGAAAGAGGCTCCAATGCCGCCGCCATCGCCCCGCACAAAACGACAACCGGCGAGACCTTTCTGCTTGCCAATTCTCACCAACCGCTGGAAGGGCTCTACTCCTGGTACAAGGCTCATGTGTGCAGTGAAGAGGGCTGGAATATGCTGGGCGCGAATTTCCCGGGGGGTGTCAGTCTGTTCCTGGGCACCAATCCCTACCTCGGTTGGGCACATACCGTCAATTATCCCGACTTCACAGATATCTACAAACTGGAGATGCACCCGGAACGGGACCTGACTTATCGGTTTAATGGGAAATGGCTGAAACTGGAGCCTGACTTTTACAAAGCCCGCATCCGCCTGCTGGGCCTGCTGCCGGTAGGCAAAAAGCAAAAGTTTTACCAGAGCAAATACGGCATTACCTTCGAAACGCCCAATGGTTTTTTCGCCCTTCGCACCGTTGCCAATCAGACCATCAAAGCACCGGAGCAGTGGTACCGCATGAATAAAGCCCGGAACTGGGATGAATTCCGGGCGGCGCTGGACCTTCAAGGCATCACCTGCACCAACATCGTGTATGCGGACCGCGAAGGGCATATTTATCATCTCGGGAATGGGCTGCTGCCCAAACGGGACCCCAACTACGACTGGTCAGGCATACTGCCCGGCGATACTTCCGCCACCCTTTGGGAAAATGACTTTTACCCGGTAGACCAGCTGGTGCAGGTATTTGACCCGCCTTCAGGTTATGTTTACAACTGCAACCACACCCCCTTCCGCAGCACTGGCCCTGGAGACAACCCCGATACCACTGCCGTACCACCCCACATGGGGTACCAACGCCCCAACGACCTCACCAACCGGGGCGCCCGCTTTCAGGCTTTAATACAGCAATACGAGCAGGTGAGCTACGAGGACTTCAAACGCATCAAGTATGATCAGGCTTATGAGCAGCCCATGGTAGCCGTACCCTGGTTTGAGCCCATTTTCCATCTCAACCCGGCTGATTATCCGGAAATTCAGGAGCAAATCCTCCTGCTGCGGGATTGGGACCGGGTGGCAGATGCTAATAGCGAGGCCGCTGCCACGGCCATTCTTGCCTATTTCCACCTGGAATCTGCGCTGCAATCCGGACAGTCAGTGCTGGAGCTCGATACCCTTCCGAAAATACGGCTGGTAGAAGCCTTGCGTTCCGTTCAAGACCACTTCGTCGAGCACTTTGGACAACCTGTAGTCCGTCTCGGCAAGCTACAGCAGCACCGCCGGGGCGATATCAGCCTGCCCATGGGTGGCGGCCCGGATGTACTCGCCGCAGTACGTAGCGAATTGCAAAAGGATGGCCGCCTGCGCCCGGTCTCCGGTGATTCCTACATACAATTTGTCCGCTACAGCGAGGAAAGGGTTCAAATTGAAAGCATCAACGCCTACGGAGCTTCCGCCCGCCCCGACAGCCCGCACTATACTGACCAAATGCAGCGCTTCACTCAGCAGGAGCTAAAGCCGATGACGCTGGATAAGGAGGCGGTGCTAAACGGAGCGGTTCGGATATATCATCCGGAGTAGGCCCTGCTTTATTGTTTATCCAGAAAGGCAGCCATAGCCTCACACACCGCCTCCGGCTCTTCGACGGATGAGGTATGGCCGGCGCGGGGTATAATGAGCAATTGGGCATTTGGAATGTGCGCTGCAAGGTATTCTGATTTGGCGGGAACGGTGGCAACATCCTCCGCCCCGACCAATACCAGCGTTGGGCACTGAATATCAGCTAAGGCCTCTGGTGGTACTGCTTCCCGCTCAATGACGCCTTCCACTGCACGCGTAATGCTCCGGCTGTTGCGGGTCAGTTGCTGCTCCCAATACTTCCTGAGCGAACGCCGGTTAGGATCTTGCAGGAAGGATGGGCCAAACATGATCTTCATGACTGGCCGCCTGACCGCCCAGGTGCCCACTAGTTTTACAATCCGGTTGAGCATCCGGTAGCGCGGGATGTTCTCTGCCGGCTCTGCCTGGGCAGAAGTACCCATTAGAATCAAGGACTGGACTCGATCAGGGTGCCGACTGGCCAGGCGCAGCCCGACAAACCCACCCATACTCAGTCCTGCGAAGTGGCAGCGGTCGATTTTCAGGGTATCAAGCAAGGCCAAAGCATCCCCGGTGAGGGTATCCATATCGTACCCACCCTCTGCAACCGCACTCCGCCCCTGTCCCCGGTGGTCGTAGGCGATGACCCGGTACCGGTCTTTGAAAAACGCGATCTGATCCGCAAACATGCGACTGCTCCAAAGCAGGCCATGAGCAAACAGCAGCGTCTCAGGACCTTTACCATGCTCTTCGTAGTAAAGTTCTGTTTGATTGGCGTATATCTTGGGCATATTTTTGACAAAAGGTAGGCATTTCTGTGGATTTCTCCACCCTTGCAGACAACTCTGCTGTGCTACGGCCCGGCAATTCCTCCAAGAAAGGAATTTCCTGCTTCGGCTCGCTGAGGAGTACCTCTTCATTAAAGGTGTGGTATGTAGCCCAATTAAAGTAAAACCTTAAGGGCTCACGAACCATATTCCAGGCACTCCAGTCTTTAGCTCTGGAAGAAAAATTTTATAAGCACCTGAGGATATAATCCCTACATTAGCTTTATAATACGGACCATCTCTTTGTATTGGGAATGTTCCAACAAAGCGTCCATCAACCTGATATATCTCAATTGTACTTATAGCAGGTATAACTGTTTCAAACCCCAAAAACAGGTTTTCCCCAGTTGATGGATTGGGAAAAAACCGGGTATTTAACTCCGTAGCAGCCCAGCTTATGTTTACCCCTAACGGTACATTTACGCTATCTACCAAAATACAATCTGCTGCATCTGTGACCGTTAATGTGTAAGTCCCTGTTTCTACCTGTAATAAATCGGCGGTAGTTGGCCAGCCCGGGGCATCCCACTCGTATAGTAACGGAGGGGTACCACCATTGACCGCTGTAAATACACTGCCACCTCCCTGGGATGAAGCTGGCTCTACATCAAACGATACCGCCAGAGAGTCGGGCTGAAGCAGTTCCTGTTGAAATACATAGCTGCAACCATATCCATCTGTTACAGTCAGGCTGTAATTACCGGCAGATAGCTCCTCTATGGAATTGGAAGCCGATCCGGTACTCCACAACCAGGTGAAGGGCGGCACCCCACCATCGGTTTCAGCACTAATACTTCCCTCCGTTCCACCAAAGCAAAGAGGTGCTTCCTTCTGCCAAACTATATCCGGTTCAGGAGTGGGCTCCACGGTCGCATTAGCCGAAATGTTGCAACTATTGGCATCCATGACCTGCACGGTATAAATGCCCTCAGCAAGGGCCTGAGCTGATGCCCCTTCCACCCCATGTGACCAGGAATAACTGTAAGGAGGGGTGCCCCCGTCCGCAATCGCTGCCAGCTGCCCCATATTAGCGTTGCAGGTATCAAGCCCATCAGCCAGTTCAACAAGCAGTGGAGGTGGCTCCTGAAGCGTGACCGGTCCAATGGTAACCACCTGACCGGATGCGTCCGTTACAGTGCAAGTATAACTTCCCTCGCCTACTTCGGTTAAGGTCGCACCTTCTGCGCCGGTATTCCAAACAAAGCTCAAGGGAGGAAAAATGCCTTCTGTAGTAATAGCAACGCTTCCGTTGGTATCACCAGCACAGGCAGGCGAGACCGTTAAGATATCAGTAACTTCCAATACTGATGATCCCGAAGTGAACGAAAAAACCCGGGAAGGGTCACTGTATGCAGGCATGGGGGCACCGTTGTTGTTCGTCCAGTTTCCCAGTTGAACCGCTTGCCCGTTTTCGGAATACGCTAAGACTTGATCCTCTATGGGGTCGTAGAGCAGCAGCATAAACACATCGGCTTCCGTTAACCCTTCATCAATCGTATTTGTTGACGGATCATCTCCAAAAATGTTCAGATTGGCATAAGTGACGCCATCAAAAGATACGATTTCGGATGCCCCTGCACAATTCCCTTCGCTGTCGAAGGCAGCAACCCAACTACCTGTGGCCGCAGGCGAAGCGTCAAGTTCTACCTGCCCCAACAGGACTCCTGCAAAGATAGTCGGCGTGTAATCAAAAGAAGATGGCTGCCCCCTAAGGGTTTGTGGATTAAATAGCATTAACCACCAAAAGGCTGAAAGGAAAGCTTTAGCTAATTCAGGTTTCAGTATAATCATGGCCGTATTGGGTTTTTAGCTTCAGGCATTGACTTATCGCTGTAGAATAACCGGGAGGGATTCAATCCTCGCACCATTATGAATCAAACTAATGGTGTACAACCCTTCTGCTGCTGAAGCGCAGGCCCATGTAGTTTGGTAGGTCCCCCCTGAGGCATGCAGCAATTGCTGTTGATGTATGGTCCGCCCCAGGGCATCCCGAATCAAAATCAGTGCCTCACCACCATCTGATAGTGCATACTTTAGGTTAAGTATTTCTGAAAAGGGCACTGGGGACGCAGTCAAAGCTCGTTGAGAGGGGAAGCTTGAGAATTGGAAAGACAACCGGTGGGGCAAACGGTCACTGTAAAAGATATGCACGGTATCCGCCATCTGTTGGCCGAAGCGGAAATACAAATGCTCTCCTTCCGGAATGCCATCACCGGAATCTATGGACAGGTCCTCACCATAAAACGGTTTGGGCTTAATCAAGCCGTCCTCCTGAACCCGCAATACACCAACCTGTTGCTGTTTTTCATTAAGCACTTCAATAACCGACCCAGCCGGTGCATTGGTTGTACCCCAAAGGAAGGAATAATTAAGGTTCGGACGCTGCCCGGCACCCCGGATATCAACTGATTGAAGTGAGCCAGTATTCTGTAGCCTGAGCCAATACCCAAGGCTATTGCGCATTTCCTGTAAACCATTAAAAATTGGATTGGCTTCGGGGTCATAATAGATGTAGTTCCCATCAAAGCCTGTTGCAATTATCAATTGCCCTTCAGTAATAAACCCGTTAAGGTAATCTTGCGGGGCACGTGTGTCCTGTGGCAAATAAGCTACCAGATTCCAACCGTCTTGCATTGGCTTAAAGTAGGTATCCGGAATAAGTTGCCCGGGTATGCGCAGGGTATCTTCCTGAGTAACCCTTACCCAATACCCAAAACCTCTTGTCCAATGGGTAAGCGTGCTAAACTGGGCCAAAGAGGGATCATAAAATATAGCATCCTGATCAAAACCGGTAACATATTCAAGATTGCCAGGCAGCAATCCGCTGAACAAACTGACGACACTACTGTCTGTAGGTACCACATCTGTGGAAACCAGATTCCATCCTGCCCGCAGGGGTATGATATCTATAAAAGAGCGCTCGAAGTTATAAATAGCATCCGGGTTGCTGTATGCAGGCATGGGAGCCCCGTTCGTATTTACCCATTCTGTAAAAAGGGTAGCAGCTCCGGTGAACGGGTAATCCAGAACTTCATCTTCGCTGGCGTCCCATAGATGAAGAGTAAAGGCTTCGCCCGCACCAACCCCTTCATCTTCAGGAGTCTGTACATCATCTGCATAAATCACCATATTGATGTAAGCAATACCCTGACTGAGAATGACCTGACTGCTACCAGCCACATTACCATCTTGATCAAAGGCGGCAACCCAGTCTGCTGCATTCGCAGGCAGCCCTTCTACCTGAACCTGCGCAATAAAGGTGCCAGCCTGATTGGTTGGCGTAGGCTCACCCCATGGCGGCATAGTGCCCGTCGTCGGCTCAGGCAGTTGCTCAACATTGATTACAAAGCTGTTTCCACCAGACATCAATGTAATCGTGCCAAACCGGTTCTGCCCGGTGGAATTATCAGATGCAGCCGAAATAGTGAGTGCGAGCGGGCCGGTACCTGCATATTGACTGGGCTCTATCCAGGAGTCGCTAGGCTGAGCCGTCCAAAAAGCACTGCTGCCAACTACAACATTACCTTGTGCTGTACTACCCTGAGCCCAGTCCAGGGTAATATTGGGTGGTGTAAAGCTGATCCCACTACCACCATTCTGACCATTTTGAGTGACATTTAAAGTCGTACTGATGCCACAGCCTGACACAGTAACAGAAGCGGTCCTGGGGTTGGGATGAACATTAGCTGTAGCCATCACCGTAATGCTGGCGTCTCCACTTCCAGATGCCGGCTGCACCTGCAACCATGAGGGGACATTAGAGAAGGACCAATCGTTGCAATTGGTAGACAAGGCAACCGCCAGGCTGCCGCCTGCCGGTAGGAAACTTAGCTGACCGGGAGATAAGGTTATACTTGCAGGAGCACCGATTAGCACCGTATAATCTTCCGTCTCACCGCTATGTACCGCGCAGGGCCCTGTGTCCGATTCCTGGCTAACAGTAATACGCATACGGGTGTCTCCACTGATTGCGGTAGTTGGAATCGAAATACTGCCATTGTAAACTGCATCTTGAACCGGGCCGCTGCTAAGCATGAGTTCACCGGGCGACTCAAATACCTGGTTTTGGTTTAAATCTATCCAAACATACCAATACACCGGCAGGAAGGCACCATCACCATTGGCAGCAAGCGTTAGGTTGACGTTTTGCCCGGGGTCCAGGCTTACGGGAACTTCGTTTGTGAAATCCGCATACCCATAATCATGACCTGAGTCTTTTAGTTGTCCATTCAATTGCCTGCTCTGAATGAATACCTGATTGGAGGCACTGCCCGAACCACTGCCTCCGGAAATTAACAGGCTAAAATCTTGGTTACCGCCTTGCAGTTGACCGCTGTGGAAAACCTGTACTTGATAGGAGCCTGAGTTTGTAGCAGGCAAATATACCTGTTCTACATTGTCTACATTATTGGGCTGATTGGTCTGAGCAGGTGCTCCGGGCTGGGGAATAGTGTAAGGGAAATAAGTAGTTCCATTGTGCACGATCCGAAGCTCCAGGTCATTTACCAGTGCTTGCGGGCACCCTGACGAAGAGCAGGATGGTCCCGGGGGGTCAGTCCAAACCAGCGTTACCCGGATCGGTCCACCTTCACTATCGATATTTTGAGAGAATGTGCCATTGGTATTGAGTGTTTCCTCAATGGTTGTTGCACCATCATTATCGAGGCTGCTGAGTATGAAATCTGCCGCTTTCCTAGCGTTCAGCACTCCCCAACCATAAGCCATATCGGGCCCTGGCGCAGGGCCCGCCTCATCAGCAGTGTGAATGGCAAGCGCCTTTAGCGTTGCAGAGCGCATAAAGCTACCCGTCTCCCTTGCATGAAGCTCTTGCAACAGTAATAAACTCCCTGATACGTTCGGAGCCGACATAGAGGTTCCATTAAAGGAGCTATAATCGGTATCTGAAGCTGCAGTAGAAGAATACAGCCCTACTCCATTGCCTACAATATCCGGCTTAATGCGACCGTCATCGGCCCCACCCCAACTGCTGAAAGAAGACATACTTACGTCCATGCTATTGGTATATCCACCTGGCAAATCATTGATTGCACCTACTGTAAGGATATTTTTAGCTACACCGCCCTCAGGTATACAGTCATATCCATCCGCTCCACCATCATCTTCCCGAAATGCACTGCTGCTGACCCAACTACCCAAATTGTTTCTAACGAAATACTCTCCCGAGGAAGGCCCGGTATCATTTCGGTCATTACCGGCTGACTTAACAATTAGATAGTAAGGAGCATTATAAGCAACTTGATCCCATCCAAGAGGCCTACTTGTATAACGACCAAAACGATCATCTTCGGTATCGTTAAAATCACCAAACCAATAATATCCTGTACCTAGACTCGCTACAAATTCTCCGTAGTACCAGCCCGTAATCTGACCATATGAATGATTGGATATGAGCAGGTTATCGTTTGAGGCAGCTGATGCCATTTCGGAATTATCAAAAAGCGAGGTATAGGCATGTAGCAAAGCCTGATTAGCCATTCCTCTGGCACTGGGCTCTACTCCTGCTCCAATCATCGTACCTGCGACATGGGTGGCATGATCATCGGCGGAGGTACTATTCTTTAGAATTATCCTTCCCTCTAATTCCTGATGTGAAACTAATGGCACCTCACCAGCCTCCCAAATACCTGCAAACATCCCATCACCGTTCAGGTTATAACTCCCCCCCCAAAGCTGATCAGTAGAAGTTGTGGCGCCGGCAATAAGATTGCTGTTATTAGCCGTATAAATAAGTTTTCCTGCCTCATCAATATCGGTTACCTGCCAGCCTTCGCCCCGGGTTTTCACACCTGCCCGCTCCAGAGAATCCAGAATGATCTGTAAACGGGCATTTTCCTGCCTTTGCTCCTGAATAATTTGTTGTAACCGCTCATGGTTAGTCGCTTTTTGGACTTCTTCATAGGCTTTCTCGAAACGATTGGAAAGCCTAGGCTCTTCTGCTTGCCCCTGAGCCAGGCACGGTAAAAAAAGGACCGCCAGCATGCCGAATACTATATTATTTTTCATCGTTTCCGATCTTTTGAATAGTTCTTTAAGAGGATTAATCCAGTACCTGCAGGCTGCGCATACCGTAACTGTCGCAATAGGGACCGCACCCTTCGGTCTGAAAGGTATAAGGTACTGAGAACGTATTGCCACAATTGGCCATCACCCTGAATTCATAAAATTCACAGGGGGCAAAGCCTGACAGTTCCACCTGTGTAGTAGCCACTGTGAAAGATTCCCAGGTGTTACTGCCCAAAAGCCTCACTTCAAGCGAGTAGGCGGTGGCCCCATTGACCGCTTCCCAGGATACCGTTGCCCGGGTAGGCTGCAAGGTGTTTGCAGACAGGGCCTGTGGCGTACCACATATTTGATTGCCTTGTTGTGTGACGGTAAGGGTTGCCGTACCGCCGCTACTGCCAGTGAGGGTTACTGTACCACTGCGGCTATTATTGTTGGTATTGGGGTTGCACTGTACTGTAATGGCACCGTTTCCTGTACCGCTTGTCATAGGTATCTGAAACCAACTTACTCCGGGAGAACCGACTACCCAGTCCTGATTGGAGGTCACGTTTACGGATGCGCTTCCACCGTTTGCTCCAAAATTCAGCACTGCCGGACTAATTTCCAATAGAGGATCGGCCGGTTGCTGAGTGACTTGCACCTGCCTGACAATAAGCCCATCAGTGGTGGCAATTGTGATGTTTGCAGTACGGGGTACCAGTCCGGTATAAGGACTACAATCCACATTCAAAGTGCTACTGCCGGAGCCATTGGGGGAATTCACTATGATCCAGGCAGTATCGTCCACTACAGTCCAGGATGTATTGGAGCTGACCATCAAACTGGAAGAACCACCAGATGCCGGAAAGGATAAATTAGGCGGGGAAACATTTAAGAACAAGTTAGGGGCCAAAAGATTGACGGAATAATCTTCCACATCCAGCCAGCTGCCGGTTTCACATGGCGCCGGATAGGCATCGCGCCCCATTGACACCCGCATCCGGGCTGGGCCCGTAGCTGAAGCTGAAGGCACGGTAAAGCTTCCGGTGGTAATGCCATTGCTGGGTCCGGTAGCCGAAAACACCTGCTCACCAGCATCCGCAAAGTCATTGTCATTATTGAAATCCACCCAAACACTCCAATAAATACTTGCAGGTGCTATATCCGTCTCTGCAGTAAGGTTGAGGGTGTAACTGTCGCCTTTAGTGAGATTTGCACTGATGTTTGTGTAGTCCGTGTAGCCATATCCATTTGCTGAAGTATTTGCAAGACTAGCCACATTGACACCGGAAATCCAATGATCCCAGGAAAGCCCATAGCTGTAACAGTAACTATCCCCACAGCCCTGTGTTGTTGCAGTGATGGTGTTACTGAAACCACTATTACTATTACTGCAATTGGTCAAAACCTGAAATTCGTAGGTCGTACAGGGCTCGCAATTGGCCCAAATGGCGGAGGAGCTGGCAACTGTACCTTCCACCCAGGTAGTTGTACCCTGTTTGCGCCTGCGTATGATGTAGTCTTCTGCATCAGAAACCTCGTCCCAATCGAGCACCGCGTGAGAAACCCCTACAGACTCCACTACGAAATTATCTGGTAGTGGACAGGGAGGCGTTATGATAGTTACGCTGTAATCTTCCACATCTTTATCTCCATTTGTGGTGCACAGCGTAGGATACCCATCAGGGCTGACAGCAACCCTCATCCGTGTGGTACCTGTAGAGGCGCTTGCCGGGATATCGATATTGCCTGAGGCCAGGGCGGTACTGCTACCAGTAACAGAAAGCACTTGTTCCCCGGCATCTCCAAAGTCATTATCGTTATTGAAATCAATCCAAACTCTCCAGTACAGAGTGGTCGACGCTACATCTGTACCCGGATTTAACCCAATGTTGTAGCCTCCTCCTTGCTCTACAGTGGCGTTCAGATTCGTAAAGTTGGTATAGCCGTATCCGTTGGAAGAACTATTGTTGAGGTCTGAAAAGGTAACACCTTCGATCCATTGGTCCCAAGAAAGCCCATAGGTGTAGCAGTATGGATCACCGCAGCCCGTTGTAATAGCAACAATGGTGTTACTAAAATCACTAAAATCACTGCCACACTGCGCCCTTACCTGGAACTCGTAGGTACTGCATGGCGTCATCCCTCCCCAGTTTACAGCAGTATTAGAAAATATATTACTGCTTAGGTTCCAGGTAGAATTACCAAGTAGCCGGAATCGGGTTTGATACCCTGTAGCTCCTTGCACTGGATCCCAGCTCAGTGATACGTGAGCATATCCAGTACTAGTAGCATTCAAACCTGCTGGCGCAAGGCATGGTGGGGGTGTAACAGTAATAGGCATCAGATAATACTCAGGGCTCGTGTTATTGCTGTTATCAGCGTCAGAATTAGCTATCCTGATACCAATAAAATAGTTGCCAGGGGGGGTATTGCTCGGGACCTGAATGCTATTCGGCGTAAAGTTTACCTCTTGTGTACCTCTTGCCGGAAGGTTGAAGCCTGAGACGCTACCGCTAAAAATTTCAGTATCTGAAGTTGAAATGATTTCATTGTCAGAGAGATAAACTTCTAATTGCAGGTTTCCAGAAAAAGCAGCTACTGAATAATTATGTATCAATACCGAGAGCGCTGAAAGTGAATTGCCTGCGGGTATGCTACCCGGGGCCCCAAATAATGTTAGGGGCAATAAATCAGGAGTACTAGATATATGGTCTGCAATAGTGTTATTAATCCAGTTAACTTTGCCTTGTGTTAAACGAGTATGACCTGTAGCTGGTATAGAAGAATTAATAAAAGGGGCTGCATTATGTGTTAGCACAGCATGCGTCCGTCGGTCGTTATTGGCTATATGATAGGAATTGCTGCCACTTTGACCAGGATATCCTAAATTGTAATGGACAACGATCTCATTGAAAGTAAGGTCATAATCGCCGTACCAATAATACATGAATTCACCATCGTAGGGTGGGTCCGCAGGATAACCGGGGTTATGAAAAGTATTATTCAGGAAAAAATTGTTATTGCTATTTTGGTCATAGCCATACCAGCCTGCTATACCACCTATGTGCCTATCTAATTCGATGACACTCAGATCAAAACTAAAATCTTGGTTTACAGTCCAACCTGTTAGGGACGTGAGTGAAGCTGAAATCCCACCCCCGAAGACAGCTTGTTGATTCTGGTATCCAGGGTACACAAATATTTGATCGGCCCATCCTCCATTGGTGTGGCTGTAAACACAATGGCCTGCAGAGAGCACGTGTTTAGGATCAATGAGCGCTCCTGAGCAAACACCGATCTGCCCATTAGGCCATTCAATAAACAGTTTTACACTCGCACTCCAAGGGTATTCATTGGTATTGGTCACCAAGCTGAGATTAGTGAAAGTTAGTAGCTCCTCAGCATCTGGAATATCATTACCCGGGTAAGCCCAATCAGGCAGCTCAACTCCCGGGGAGCCTACTGATGGCAAAGGGGACAAATCTTCGGACAAATCGTAAGTAGAAACGGATTGTGTAGCTACATCAAACCTGGTGACTTGGTTGGGCTGATTGTCTACCGGAGGAGCCCACTTTGGTAAAGGTATTGGTTTTGCATTTTCGAATAACTGCAATGGGGACTCCAATTGAGGCGACCCTTGACCATATGTTTGCTGTGCAGACAAAAACAACAATGCAAATATTAAGGCTGTTTGAGGCAAAGCGTAATCAACTACGATTCGTTTCATAGAATTTGGTTTTTAAGTAGCCCTGGAAAGGCTAACGCAAAGTGAGTCAAATCAGCTGGCGAATAGAAAAAGGACGCAGGGTGAAAAGCACCTCAAAAAACAATAGAAAGCGGCTTACTTCATGACCGGAATTTCGATGCACAAAAAAGATGATTCTGCATGAAAATTAGCCGCCTCCGCTTGGAGCCTCTACCAGTGAAAATCCATATATTCACGATGTCAATATCAAACAATACCCCGAAACGCAACCTAACCTCCCCTTTGCAATTGCGTTTTGCAAACTTTTTGCAAACAAATGAGCACAAAAGCCAAATTCTGGATTGATGTAGCCCAACACATTACCAATGATACCGGTGGAGAACCGCCTGAAAAATGGACAAAGTCAGAGATCGATCCTTTTCTAAAATACTTCCATCAGCAATTGCAAAAGCGTTGTGCTGAAGACCTCGCCCTAATCGCGGCCTGTGGTTGGCAACATCCTAAAAACGGGGCAATACCCGATGGGTCTACCATTTCCTATGATTCTTTTAGGCGAATCTTCATTACCAGAGAGAGCCAGGGCAACCGCACTACCCGCAACATGTTTGCCATTTACATGGGTTACCAGTCCTACGATGATTATGGCAAATTCACTCATGCTGAAGCTGGCACCTCCGAAGCCCCTGCCAATCAGGAGGTTGCAGAAGAAAAAGCCGAAAATGCAGAGGAAAGGCCCGTTCCGGTAGCTGCCCCCCTCAAAAACGCTTCCTTTAAAGCTGTAATCTTTGCCGTTTGTACTGTTCTTGCGACCGGTTTTCTTCTCTTCAAGAGTATATCTGCCTCAACTCCTTCCCTCCCAAAAACCTTACTCCTTTTTAGAAATGATAACGGAATTGCAGTAATGCCTCCAGAAGGAGACTTACCCATTCAGGTTATCTCCAACAGAAGGTACCTCACTGGTATGGACTATGACTACAAAAACCAGCTGCTTTTCTGGGCCAATTCCAATTCCAGCGAGTCTTATCTGGGGATTTCCTGTGCCCGGTTGAACATGACCAACTCACAAATTATCCCCGGCAGCCTAAAGGACCAGCACATTAAAGAGGTAAAATACCCCGCAGGCATTGCCCTATACCCAGACAAAGAGATGCTATTCTGTGCTGATTATGGCGATTCTACCATTAAGGTCTTTAACTACGAGGGACAACTCCTTGACTCCGCCTTTGGAAACCGTTTGCCAGGCAAGCCTTCTTCTGTAGAGCTGGATATTGCAAACCAGAAACTTTACTGGACGGATGTGTCCAATCATAAAATTGGAAGAATAGACTTGCTTACCCTCCAGGTAGACCCCGACTTTATTTCCGATGCCGGGCTTTACCCGGATGGGCTATCTGTTGACAGCATCCATAACCAGCTTTTTTGGGCCAGCCCAAAGTCCCGGCAAATCGGCGTTGCCGACCTTGATGCCCGAAAATTTAAATTAATAACCGTAGATGCCCCCATTGCTGCCGTAGAGGTCAATCCGGCAGATAGCCTGCTTTACTGTTCTCTGCTTGGATCAGATGTTATAAGAAAAGGGCTCGTCACCCCTGACAGCGTTGTTTTTGATGCACGAATCCCGCCTATATATACACATGGCAGTCGGCCAAGCGTTCTTAAAATCGCATTGGAATAACCGTTCTTTAACAAAGCCCCAAACTCTACAGCATAGGGAGCTAAAATATATACGCTTAACATAGTGGTCACCTACTGGCGCTGACGGTCAGCACGAGGGAACGATGAATGTAGGGTCAATGATCCAGACATTCATCGTCTGGAATTTTGGACTAGCGACATCGTCCCGTGACAAAGCGTAGCTTGTCAGGACAGAAGCAGGTCACTTTCCAGCGTTTATACCGACGATTAAGTGGTTTACCACAGCAAACTACTTTATCGTCGGTATAATCCATTTTCAAGCTGTAGGTTAGCATTAATGTCTTATATTGACGATGCTCGCCAGCAGTATCTGGCGTTAATCTTTCAGCATTATGAGATTAGTACAACACAAGCAGGAAGCGTATTGGTTTTACCGCTTTCTATCCATCTTTTACGACAAAATTGTCAATCCGCTCTTTTGGACAGTCCCTATGCGGGACAAGGCGCTGCAGCTCGGGCAATTGCAGGAAGCCGGCATTAAAGTTGTGGATGTAGGGTCGGGCACGGGCTTTAACACAGAAGGGATTGTAAAGATCGTCCCTCCCCAACAGGTCACCTGTGTGGATCAAAGCCCGCACCAAATGTCAAAGGCGAAAGCCAAGCCTGAACTACAGGGCTGCACCTTCCTTCAGGGGGATGCCGAAAATCTTCCACTGCCTTCCAACAGCTTCGACCGCTATGTCTCGGCGGGGAGTATCGAATACTGGCCAGACCCCGCCAAAGGCATACGCGAAGCCTACCGGGTAGTGAAGCCTGGCGGGCTGGCACTGATGATTGGCCCTTTGGAACCGGCTAATCCCGTGGGGCGGTTTATCGCAGAACTCTGGATGCTCTTTCCCAAAGAAGAAGAATACTGGCAATGGTTCCGGGAGGCAGGCTTTGAGGACCTGCAAGTCTGCTATGTCAAGCCGCAGTGGGTGGATGGCAAAGGGAAATACGGCATTGCACTGGCTGGCCGCAAACCGCTGACCGATACTACGGAGCAGCCCCCTGCCCCTGTAGCTCAAACTGAGCCTGAGAAAATGGGCCTGGGCAGGCGTTTGCTCATGATCTTCAGGGTACTGATTGGGTCGCTGGCCGGGTTCCTGTTTATACCCGCCGCCCTGCTTGGCTACGTCCGCATGGCTTTTACCGATCAGTCGCATATACCAGAGGCTGAGCGGGAGCGCCTCAACCGGCACCAAATTGTAGCACTGCTCATTACGGCCGTGCTGATCCTCCTGCTCATTGCTTTGTTTCGTTAAAACCATTGATTCATCCCCTAAAATTACAGTCCGTGCTCAATGACAAGATCGCTCATTTTTACGACCGCTCCACTCAGGTATGGCTGGATACCTGGGGGGAGCATATGCATCATGGCTACTATGGCGATGGGGCTTCCGATAAAGACCACCGGCAGGCACAGCTTGACCTGGTCAGTGTGATGTTGGAATGGGGCAGTGTCAGGCAGGCCAGCCGGATTCTCGATGCCGGCTGCGGCGTAGGCGGCAGCTCCCGGTATTTAGCAGAAAAACTACAGGCAACGTATGTCTTGGGCTGCACCCTAAGCACCGTACAGGCAGAACGCGGCACCGCCTACAACCGGGAAGCAGGCCTGAGTAATATTGTAAATACCGAAGCCCGGGATATGATGTTGCTCCGCCCTGAAGATGGCCCGTTTGACCTGGTTTGGTCGATGGAAAGTGCAGAGCATATTGAGGACAAAGCCAAAATGCTACAGTTATTTTATAACTTATTGGCACCCGGAGGCAAACTCCTCATGGCAACCTGGTGCCACCGCGAAACTCCACCGCCTCTAACCTCAAAGGACGAACAGATCCTCAACCGTATCCGGCATTTGTACCACCTTCCGCCCCTGGCTCCGCTGTCCAGGCTGTGTCAGGATGCAGAAAAAGCGGGTTTCACCAGTCTGCAAACGGATGACTGGAGTGCTCAGGTAGCTCCCTTCTGGCAGGCGGTGATCCAGTCTGCCCTGAAACTAAAAAGCCTCAAAGGGTTACTCAAAGCTGGGCTGCCTACCATCCGCGGGGCGCTGGCCATGCGGTATATGACCCGGGGGTTCAGGCATGGTACCATTTGCTTCGGGGTTTTGCAAGCTCAAAAACCGGTATAGCCTCATGATGGACTTCATCCGCTTCAGCCGGCCACATACGATTATTGGTACAAGCCTGAGCGTGCTGGCACTTTTTGTCCTTGCCCTCAGCTACGCTGGCAAAGATACAGGAGACTGGCACACCTTCCTTACCGCCTGGATCAGCTGCCTGGGTGCCAATATTTTTATCGTTGGGCTCAATCAGCTGACCGATATCGAAATCGACCGCATCAATAAGCCTTACCTGCCGCTCGCATCGGGTGCTTACACTGTCCGTACCGGACAAGCCATTATTGGTATTGCACTATTTATTGCGCTTGCCCTTGCTGTGTACGGAGGTCCTTTTTTGATGTGGACCGTTGGGCTGAGCCTGCTGCTGGGCATCGCCTATTCCCTGCCCCCGCTCCGATTGAAGCGGTTTCACTTCTGGGCAGCCTTCTGCATTATTGCGGTGCGCGGGCTGATCGTCAATTTGCTTCTGTTCCTCCACTTTTACAATCAACTGAGCGGAGAGACCGCGCTTCCGCCCATCATTATCTGGCTCACGGTTGCCATTTTCATTTACGGGCTCATTATCGCCTGGTTTAAGGACATGCCGGATACGGCAGGAGATGAGGCCTACCGTATTCAGACATTATCGATCAAAGTCGGCCTCCGGCGCGTTTTTTGGATTGGCAACAGCCTCCTGGGCGGTTTATTTCTCCTGCTGGCCACCCTTCCTCTATGGGCTGACCTTCAGGTACATCATTTGCTCTTTGGCCTGGGGCACCTTAGCCTGTTATTGGGTTTTCTCCTCCTGGCCAGCCGGGTAGACCTCTCGGAAAAAGCGTCCATCATGCGCTACTATCAGGCCGTGTGGGGGCTGTTCTTTTTAGAATATGGCTTGTTCGCCACCGCCGGGTGGCTAGCCTGATACAATTTATCGACCCTACTATGAAAAGTTATTTCTTTCCTCTGCTTTTGATTTTAGCTGGATGCCAGGTTCCCAATACTTCTAAGGAAATGCATGCCGACAACGCCCGACCCTGGACCAGATGGTGGTGGTTTGCCAGCGAAATACAGGAAGCCCAGATTGACCGCGACCTGGAATGGTTGAAGGCCAATCACTTCGGGGGTGTGGAAGTGGCCTGGATTTACCCCTTCAACCGGCGGGACACCGTCGCTACGCCCCGCCAGGAATGGCTTTCGCCTGAATGGTCGGAAAAGGTCAGGTACGCCAAACTAAAAGCGGATAGCCTGGGCCTCGGATTTGATGTAACCTTTGGCACCCTCTGGCCCTTTGGCGATACGCAGGTGCCACGGGAGGAAGCCACTATGCTGCTCAACGACAGTAGTTTCCGGCAGGTACTCCGCCTGCATTGGGAGCATCCCCGGAAAGGGCTGGTTGTGGACCACCTGAATGAGCAGGCGCTTAGAAACTATGCTGAGCGGATGGGTAAAGCCCTCAAGCCCGCCCTGCAATCGGGCACCCAAAGCGGCATTTTTGTGGACTCCTGGGAGGTGGAGCAACGCTATCTGGGCACCACTGGGTTCATGGAAGACTTTCGCGCCATTTATGGGTATGACCTGGAGCCTTATTTAGACAGCCTGTATGTCTCCAGGTTACCTTATCAGCATGTGCTATACGACTATCAGCGGCTCATTTCCCAACTGGTCATTGATGAGTTTTACCGCCCTTTCAGTGCTATTGCGCATGAGTTAGGAGCCTACAGCCGCGCACAGTGCGCTGGTGCCCCCTGTGATATCCTCCAGGCTTATGCCTCGGTAGATGTGCCGGAAAGTGAAGCCCTGCTCTACGAGCCTTACTATTCCAATATCCCTGCCGCTGCTGCTGCCTGGACTGGCCGGCCCAAAGTGACCGCTGAGGCCTTCACCTGCCTTTATGGCTGGCCGGCCGACTGGATGAAACGCGAACAAACAGCAGACCTGAAGCTGCTGGCAGATGCCCTTTTTGCCAACGGGGTCAATCAGGTCATCTGGCATGGCAAAGCAATGGGCCGTACCGAAAAGGATACTTTTTTTGCAAGCGTGCACCTTGGCCCATCCGGTAATCTGGCACGGGAGCTTCCGGTATTCAATCAATACCTCACTAAGGTTAGCCAAGCGCTTCAGCAGGGGCATACCTACAGTAAAGTCGCCGTCTACCTGCCACTGGAAGATCAATGGATTAAAGGGGAAATGCCAAAAGAAAAACAATACATATGGGCCTGGAGCCACAATGAGCACCGCTACCTGCAGTTGCCGCAATTTTTGCAGCCTTACCACCCACTCTGGATTAATGCCAACCTGCTAAAGGAAGCCAATGTAAATGATGGGAAACTTCAATCCGGTCAAACTGAAGTGGAAACATTGTATGTGGATGCCAACTACCTGGATACGGCCTCACTCAAAGCATTTATACGAGCCGCACAGTCGGACCTGAAAATAGTCATGCAACAGGTGCCCCAACCGCCCGGCCTAAACACAGATACGGTGGGTTACCAAAAACTGGTGGACACCCTCCTGCAATTGCCTTCGGTTTACCGCCGTTGGGAATCCATAAGTACAGGAATTTCGCCGGTTGTGACCGGTGCAGACCTGCCGGAATACTGGTGCCGGGAATCAGGAACAGGGTTGACGTGCTTCTTTGCCCACCCAAAAACCAAAACGGTAAGTTTTCCGATGGGCTACGGTCAGTCTCTTATGGAAAACGGTGTTTCACGCCCGGTGAAAATCCATTACAATGGTCATGAGGTGCCGGTAAAGCTTGACTTTCAGCCTTATCAGTCTATTCTGCTGCATGTAGATACCCAGGGAGCAGTTACGTTTGAAGACATCACCTTTGTGCCCGAAACCCCAAAGTTGGAAGCCCGCCCCGAAAAAGAAAAGGAGCGCTGGGAAGTTGAATAACCCAGCGCTCCTTTGATCCCTTCAATTTAATCCGCCTACCGCTTAATCACGGGCCAGGCACCGCGGGCTGTTGCCGTGCGCAACTCCACCCAATAGATGCCTGAGGGCAACTGTCCGAGCGAAAGCGGCAATTGCCACTGCTGATGCGTGACTGGCACCCGTCCCGATTGCAGCACCTGCCCCAACGGGCTTACGAGTGACCACTGCAGTTCCGGCACGTCAAAGCCGTTGCCCTCCATCATCAGAGGCCCGGTAGTAGGATTGGGCGAAAGACGTACGGCCCAGTCTGCCGGGAAGCCTCCTAAGCTGGAAACCATAACGGTGACGCTTTGCACTTCGCTCTGGCAGCCGTTGATGTCCATCACTATTACCTCGTACACGCCGTTGGGCAGGCCGGTAATGGAGGACGGGCTATCGAAGTTCGCCCCTCCGTCAATACTGTATACATAGGGTGGCGTACCACCAGAGGCTGCAATAGTAATCGCATCTTCAACGACTTCAACGGCCGCCTCAAGCAGTGCGGGCGAATCAATTTCAATAGCGATATTATAAATAAACCCTTCGCTGTCCTGAATTTCCAGATTATAAACACCAGGAGCAAGATCTGAAAATACCGAGCTGCTTCCAAAGCCTCCCTCATTGAGCTGATAGATGTAAGGAGCAACGCCACCGGTTACGCTTAACACCTGAATGGCTCCATCGCCATCGCCGGCGCAGGATGCATTTTGTACATCGACATTGGCACCAACAATGATATTGATGTTAGCATCAACCCCAACGGTACAGCCATTTGCATCCACCACAAGAGCGGTATAGTCTCCGTTGTCCAGCCCGGTGAAAACACCGGAAGGTTCAAAAGTATCCCCACCGTCTATGCTGAAGGCGTAAGGCGGCGTACCTCCTGATGCCTGCAGGGTCAGGGTATTGTCCTCCACATCAGCTGCCAGTTCCAGCACAGGTGGCGCTCCCACCACAATATCCGTTACCAGGAAGGAACTGCCGTTGGCATCGGTAACAGCTACGGTATAAGTTCCAGCCTGCAGGTTTTCAAAAATGCTGCTGTCTTGCGGATCCCCACCGTCCAGGCTGTAGGCATAGGGAGGCACACCGCCCTGCACTCCATCCACATTGATGCGCCCATCTGCCGCACCGGCACAGCTCACCTCCACTACAGATGCAGCAGCACTTGTGATGATATTGATTGTTGCCTGGCCCGCAACCGCGCAGCCATTCGCATCCTCTACCACAATGGCGTAGGTACCGTTAGGCAGACCGTTAAATGTGAAGTCATCGCCAAATGTCGCTCCGCCATCAATGCTGTAGCTGTAGGGCGGCGTACCACCCTCAGCGGATAAGATAAGATCATTAAGTGTAGCCTCTGCGGATAAGGTAAGTGGGGCCGGAGCACCAACCAATAAGCCAGCTATTTGGAACAGATTGCCATTCGCATCCGTAATCGTAAGCCCATAATCGCCTGCGGACAAGTTTTCAAACACCGGACTGTCCTGTCCAGCCCCGGTTCCCAACTGATAGGTATAAGGAGCTTCCCCTCCTTCTATGGAGACCACCGTCAGGCTGCCATCGGCTGTATTGCTGCAGGAAGCATCGGTAATACTGAATTCTGCGGCAACAATTAGGTTGATGGTGATACTACCTGCAACCGAACAGTTATTCGCATCAAGGACTTCCAGCTCGTAGGTGTCGTTGGGCAGGTCGTTGAACGCCATAGCTGTGCCAAAAGTCGCACCACCATCAATACTGTATTGATAGGGCGGTGTACCACCGGTGGCAATAAGGGTTAGGTCGTTACCGGTGAGACCGGTACTGAACTGCAGCGGATCCGGGGCACCGACTTCGATATTATCCAGCTGCAACACGCTACCGTTGGCGTCCGTAATCAGCAGGTCATAATTGCCGGCAGGTAAAGCCGTGAACTCCGGGCCCGACTGGGTGTCCCCTCCATTCAGGCTGTAGCTGTAAGGCCCTACCCCACCCTGAATATTCGTAGCGGTGATGCTGCCATCGGCGGCACCGGCACAGCTGTTGTCCGTTACCGAAAGGTCTGCACTTTGCAGCAAATTCACTTCCAGTTCAACGGAAGCCAGACACCCATTGGCATCCTCCACCACGATGCTGTAGACGGCATTGGGCAGCCCCTCGAAGGAGGACTCCGGACCGAAGGCCACACCACCATCCAGGCTATACTGATAAGGCCCCGTGCCCCCTGTAGCTTCCAAAACCAGCGTATTAACCAATAACCCTGCGGACAGCTCCAGCGGGTCGGGTTCCTGCAGGTCTACCGAAGGCAAGGTAATCTCCTGCCCGGAATCATCACTTACAACGATGGTATACACACCAGCTCCAAGCCCATCAAAAAGCGGGTTGTCCTGTGGGGTGCCTGCATTCAGGGTAAAAACATAAGGCGGCAACCCACCGGCTACGGCGACTTCAATCGCGCCATCCGTATCGCCGGTACAACGAAGTGGATTAGTTATGCTGGCCAGAGCTGATAATACAGCAGGCTCCAAAATCAGCAGTTCGAACGTCTCGCCCGGGCGCCATCCGCCTTCTGTATCCGTGAGGTCGAACATAAATTGATCGGTTGTGGCAGCGCTCCCATTGTGCTGATAGGACAGCAGCCCGTTATTGACATCTGCCTGGCTGAATACATCGCCAATGGAAAGGGCACCACTGCCACTCAGTTGCAGTGCCCCATGCTCAGGCAAAGCAGTTAGGGTATAGAAGATGTCTTCCGGAGCAAGGGCCCCCTTCTCGAAAGCCAGAAAATCAGCGGTGATGTCCTCCTGCTGTGCATAAGGGACTTCCAGTGTTTGATTGGCCAAAACTTCCGCAGGGTCTGGCACATCAGAGGGGGGGCAGGCTTCAATCGACCAGGACACCAGGTTTCCACCATCCTGATTGAAAGCATCGCTGATGGTGAGGGTCCAGGTACCGGAAGCTGATAAGCCTGCAAAAGCAGACAGTGGGTCTAGAGACTGGAAGTTGCCGGAAATACCATAGGGGCCGCTGGCCTCACACAAATTCTCTAAATCATCAGCGGTGAGCGAGGCCTCATCATCGAAACCCACCAGCATATCATCCTGAGAACACCCGAAGTCTGACCCCGGAACGCCCGGCTGATCAAACAGGGTGACGGTCGGGCCGCCTTCGTAAGATAGGGCCGCAGACAGATCGCCAAGCCAGGTGTGATTGATGGCTAAGCCTACGTTGAGGTCCTGTATCGCAAAGTCGCCATCGGTAGTCAGGGTAGTCGTAAATTCACCAGTGCCGCTGGGCGGGATTACCAAGTCAGGTTCGGCATCGGTGTACACGGTGCAATTGTTCCCAAGGGTTTGGAAACTTGACCATACCGGGGCCTGGGCTGCTCCACATTCATTAACCGGAGTTGCCCGCCAGTAGTAAACCGTGAACTCTGCTAGTCCCGCCAGTTCAAGAGTAGTATCTAAAACGGTCTCTTCGATGACCGTGCTTGCACCGAATGCCGGCGAAGTGGCGACCTCCAGCCTGTATTGATCCGCAAAAGCAGAGGCCGACCAACTCACCGTGGGATTCAAGGGCACCGATTGGGCGCCCCCAGCCGGTGTGCCAGGGATGGCCGCTACAGGAGCACCCGCGGCGAGATCCAGAATAAGTTCTATGCTCTTGCTGACAGAAGGGCTCGCCGCCACAAGGGAAAGTTCATACACGCCCGAAGCAGCATCCGCCAGATTGCTAATGGTAAGAACACTTGAGGCATCTGCCCCGACCGGATTGGCACTAAAGGTAGCTGTGGCCCCATCTGGAAGCCCGGTCACCGACAAGTCCAGCATTTCAGAAAACCCGGCCACCGGAGTGGTAAAAATCTCAAACGTAGCACTTTCGTCATTGCACAGCGCCTGAGCTGAAGGCGTGGATGCCATTAAGACCGTCGGACTGGGCGGCAACTGAATTTCGAAATCCTCATCAGAAATATCAAAGAAAATATTATCGGAAGCGACCACCTGAATCCTTGCCATGCTGGTCAGTTCGAGCGGAACGAGAATCTCCTGCTCTCCATCGTTAGGCACGCCCTGCGCAAGTAGCACCGGATAAGTGAAGCCGCCATCTTTGGACAGGTAAATGTCCACAGCGCTGCAATTCACCGGTGCACCATCGGTACCCGCTACATCCCAGGTGACGGTTTCCAGAGCGCCTACTTCCCAGACTACACTGGTATTGGGCTGTTGCACTACAAATGGGCCGGCGTCATCTGAAAAAACCAGCTCCACATCCGTAGCCTTCACACATCCACCTCCCGGAAAATTATCCCGGACGGAGCACCGGAAGCTCATGGTTCTGGAAACGGAAGGCAGTACCTCCCAGGTGTCTTGTGTATTGGCAACCACTGCATTCAAATTGGGAAAGTAGCGCACCGGATCAGGAGTTGGCGATAAAGACCGGAAAGCCGGCCCGCCTGTACTGGCAGAAACAGGAGGCATCGTTGCTATCTCATTATCCATTTGTTCCCAGCAATAGGTCAGTGCATCCCCTTCAGCATCCATCGCTTCTGCCCTGAGGAAAAAAGGCGTGGATACCGGCAGGAACAGCACCTCCTCTTCATCCGTAAGGATAGGCCCTGTATTCCCGACATCAATCAGCTCGGGGCAAGTACTACCAGCCCCAAACTCTATCGTATTGGTGACCTCCTGTATGCTAATGGCATGGAAGTGGTCGTCGCTGTTGTTTTGAACGTTAGGGCTGCAAATCCCAGCGTACCCCATAATCGTGGAGGCACTGCCAGGTTCCATGGCTGCAGCAGCCACCCGGTTACAATTGTTGTTCTGGGTATGGTTGGCGCCAAACTGATGACCAAACTCGTGGGCTACATAATCAATATAAAACGGATCGTTAATTGGTGATGGCAACCCCGTAACGCCTCGGGCCTTTCGGTTGGTGCAGATCGAAGCCAGAGAGGCCACACCACCTCCACTTGTGCTGAATACGTGCCCGACATCATAATTATCGAAGCCTACCAGGCCATCTACCACACCCTGATTTTCGCTGATTAGCGTACCGGTGCTGTTATTGGTAAAGGGATCCGTGGCCCCATCCAGGAAAATGACCTGATCCGTTTCGTCAATGAGCTCCATATGGACCGTAAAGTCCCTTTCATAAACGCCATTGACCCGGGTCATGGCCACGTTGTAGGCCGCTAGTACATCGGGCACGGTACCACCGTGAAACTGTGCATACTCCCCTGTACAGGCAATCGCAAGGCGGTAGTTGCGCAGCAAACAATCACCCAGCAGGGCGGCAGGCGGAGTATCTGAATTACCGGTAGCTTCTGTGGTTGCATCGGCATGCATCCGGCAGCTGAATTCATTGCCTGGTATGCCGTTATAGTTAGATTTGTAGTACACCTGATGGTAGCGGGTCTGCCCATCTGAGAAAACATCAATGAATACTGTACTGTGCAGCCCGGAAAGAATCATGGCGTGGAACCCCTTGTGGGTGTACCCAAAGCGGGCGTAGGCGGTGCCATCCTCCGGGCTGTAGGCCGCAAAGGAGCGCATCCCGGGATACCGGGCGGACAAGCCTTCCGCCATGACCGGTGCCTCCACTACTTTGAAGGTCCGGTTATGGCCGTTGGGCAAGGGCAACTGCAGATGCACAGCCCCTTCCGCAGCCTCCGGTGTGTGCCACATTGGGGCTTCAGACAACACGGAGATCAGCGCTTCCAGGTCCACACTAATAAGCCGGGCTTCATCAGGCTGTATCTGACGAGGGCCGCCAAGCCGCTGTGCGTCTTGCAAATGGGCTTCTTTAAACCATTGTTGTGCGGATGAGAAATGAGGGAGGGATAAGAACAGGCATAGCAATGCAAGTGGGTAGAGCGTTTTTTTCATGCTTACTTGTGTTTTGCGCACCATTTACAAGCGGTGTAAATGGCCGAATGGGTTATGAAAGACTAGCTGTAGTGTTGCCCGGTAAGTGATTGTTGGTGGGAGGGCTCACAATTTAGGAAAAAGAAATTATATTTTCGAAACCCTGCCAGAGGAAATATGCCATCAGGAAGGTCAGCTGAAGCTTATCCGGCTTTTTTCTATTTCATATGCCGGAGGTAGGCCTCAAGATGCTGCACCCTGAACTGCTCCGGGTCCCATGCGCCTTTCAGCTGCCCTCTTTTGTCCGCACGCCAGGCATAAACAATGGCTTCCAGCTGTCGGTCCTCCTGTAGCACGGAGACTGTTGTTTTCACGTAATCCTCACCCTCGTAGGCATCTAATACGGCGTGCTCCGCCGGCGAAAGCCCAGAAAGCAACAGTCCATGAACTTCAGCGCCCGGACGCGGGAATACTGCGGGGTACGGGCGGACATCAGCCCCATCGTGTATCGAAAAGCGATGATAACCAGATAGAAGGGCTTCCGATGAGCCGGGCAGGCGGCCGAGCAGTACGTGCAGGATTTCTGGAAAGAGCAAGGTGCCGTACACGAACAAAGGGCGCATTTTCAAAGATTGATTTAATGAAAAAAGGGCTGAACAAAGCGGTCAACACTTTTATTCAGCCCTTTCAACAGCAACGAGTGCTGTCAGATGAAATTACTGAGACTGCAACTGCTCAATCGCACCCTCTGTACCGCCTACCATCATGCTTGTTACGATGCAAAGCACGAACAACGCAATGGCGAGGTACCAAGTCGCTTTCTCAATAAAATCCGTAGACTTGGCTGCGCCAAACATCTGATTGGCTTGCGATCCACCAAAGGTAGAGTCAACACCGCCGCCCTTCGGGTTCTGGATCAAAACTGCGCCCATCAGTAGCACACAGACAAGGGCAATCAGTACAGTCATGGTAGTCAGCATATCTTAATCGCTTTTTATATTCAAAATTTGCTGCGCAAAGTAATCACTTTTTTCCGGAAAAACCAACATCAAACGGCGATACATTTCTTCTGCCTTTTCGTACTGCCCCTGCTGAGCCAGTACTTTAGCCAGGGTTTCGGAAACCAGGTTGCCATTTTCGGTTATGCTTTGCAGCACAATTTCGTCTACTTTGCTGGTAGGATGCCCTTTTTTCTTCTTCTTTCGCGTCTTCCGGTTGTCCTCCATTTTTTTGGACTCCATGATTTCGCTGAGCTGGGTCTGGATATCCGGGGGTTGGAACTGCGCGACCCAGCTGGTGAAGGAGCTCTTGGGCCGTGGTGAAGGTTTTGGCGCATGCAAGGGCTCATGGGGCGCCATGCGGTCTGCCACTGGCGCTTCCTCTGGGGCAGGCTGGGCCACCGGCTTGAGAAGGCCCGCTACAGCAATAGCAGTAGCTATGGCGTGATCAAAGGGAACAGCGGGGAAGGCAGTGTGGGTTGATTCCTCGGCTGGGGCGCTCCCACGGCTCTCCGCTCCGGGATGAGCTGCAGTGTCCGGCGAAACTTCATTCAGTGTAGATTCCAATGCCTCCAGTTCCTGGTTTTTCCAGGCTTCGATATCGGTTTCCTGCCCGTCAGTCGTATCTACCCTTGGAAGGTCGAGCTTTTCCCCCAAACCGGCGGTAGGGGTATCGCTTTCCGGGCTGTGATCCGCTTCGCCTGGAGCTTCGGCATCAAAACCAAAGTCCAGCTCCAGTGCAGACTCCGAGGGTTCAGGGTTGATATCCAAATCAGAGAGCTCCAGGGCTTCTGCTGAGTCTTCTTCGAGGCTGCTCAGTTCCAGATAATCCTCTGACAACTGAAAAACCTCTTCTTCCGGTGCTGTTTCCAGATAAGCTTCCACTTCCGCATACAGCAAGCTCCGGTCGCTCGTGGTAGCTGCGACTCTTGCCAGTACGGCATCCCAGTCTTCCCGGCGGTCCTGCAGGCTTTTTCTCAGCAGCAACAACTGCAATGGCTGGCAAAAAGGGTACTGCATCGCCATAGTTTTCAGCTCCTCGTAGGGCAGCTGATGCAGCAAAGACCGGTCTTGCAGATATCGGCTAAAGGTTTCGGCATTCATGATTGAAATACATTAATGAGGCATATAAGCTCCCTGCAACAACTGAAAGTGGTTATTCCAGCCAATCAAATTAAGAAAAACTTCCTTTAAATCAAACTTTCGTCTTCAGGAAGGCCACAAGCTTGCGCACGGCCTGCCCCCGGTGGCTGATGCTGCTTTTCTCTTCGGCAGACATTTGGGCGAAGGTACGGTTGAAGCCATCAGGCATAAAGACAGGGTCGTAACCAAACCCCTGATTGCCCTTTTTATGATGGATAATTTGCCCTTCCACCGTCCCTTCAAACTGATGCTCTTTCCCATCAATGATAAGGCTGATCACTGTATGAAAGCGGGCCTTACGGTCCTCCTCCCCTTTCATATTGGCAAGCAACAGGCTCATGTTGGCCTCATCATCGTGGGCAGGGCCGGCATAGCGGGCAGAGTAGACGCCCGGCTCGCCATTCAGCGCATCCACTTCCAGCCCGGTATCTTCAGAAAAACAGTCGACCTTGTAATTTTTATGAACATACCACGCTTTTTCTGAGGCGTTGGCGGCAATGGTTGGGCTGGTTTCCGGCAGTACTTCGTCGCAGCCGATGTCTTTCAGGCCCTGAATTTCAATTTTGCCTTCCAGCAACTGGCTGACTTCAGAGATTTTGTTAGGGTTGCCGGTTGCGAATACAATAGATTGCATGAATTATAATTAGGTTTTGTTTGATAGGTTTTAAACGTGGAAGCAAGCTTTGAGGGTTCGCCAGAGCTGTCCGGATTTTTCTTTACCGCCCGCCTGCCGCTCCTCAAAAATGGCAGCGATGCTATCGGTAAGGATAAAAGTAGTGGATCCAAAATGCACGGGCTGATAGGGGTGCAGCTGAAAATGTAAACCCAGCCGCCTGCCGCTGATGCCGAAGAGGAAAACGAATTTTGCAGTTTTGTGCCCCTCCAACCGGCTGAAACTAATGGATTCTTCTTTTGTTAAACAGATGTGTTTTGCCTGTTGTGCGAGGTCAATTTTCGCAGCGCCGAACACTTTGGCCAAAAAGCCTTCCATTTCTGCCTGCTGCGCCGCTTCGGCTTCGTACCAAACCCAAATGCCCTGATTTCCCGCACCACTGATGCCGTTTTTAGGCTGCGCTTGTTCCGGGACGGGAAAAAGATGGAAATCAAAAAAGGTAGAATTCAAAATATTTGATTTAAATCAAGATCGTTATCCAAATAATCAATAAGCAAAGAGGTGAATTTATTCCAAATATAGAATATTTGTAATTTTTTCTTACTTTCGCATTAAAAATATTGCAGATGAAATTTAATATAAAAATCACGAAAGCTCAAAATTCACGGCTCGGACAAGTGGATTTTGACAACATACCTTTCGGACGGGTATTTTCAGACCATATGTTTGTGGCCGACTACCAAGACGGCGAGTGGCAGTCGCCAAGAATTGTCCCTTTCGGCCGTTTCGAAATGCACCCTGCCGCCATGGTCCTACACTATGGACAGGCGATCTTTGAAGGCATGAAGGCTTCTAAATCTCACGATGGCACGCCTTTCTTCCTCCGCCCTGAGATGCACGCCAAGCGGCTCAACAACTCTGCCCGCCGCATGTGCATGCCCGAAGTCCCCGAAGCGCTGTTCCTGGAAGCCCTTCACACCCTGGTCGACCTGGATAGCGATTGGATCCCGCCACAGGAAGGCAGTGCGCTTTACATGCGCCCTTATATGTTTGCTATGGACGAATTCATAGGAGTGAAGCCCTCTGCAACGTACCGGTTCATCATTTTCACCGGCCCTGTAGGCCCTTATTACCCCAAACCGGTAAGCCTCGTTGCCGACCGGCAATTCGCCCGTGCAGCCGTGCAAGGCGGCACTGGCGAAGCCAAAGTTGCAGGCAATTACGCTGCCTCCCTCTTGCCTGCCAAACTGGCGAATGAAAAAGGCTACGATCAGGTTATGTGGCTGGACAGCCGGGAGTTTAAATACATACAGGAAGTGGGTACCATGAATATCTTCTTCGTGATCGACGGTACCGTGGTAACACCTAAACTCGATGGCGGCATTCTGCCGGGCATTACCCGGGACACTATTCTAAAAATGCTGCCTGAACATGGGTATAAAGTGGAAGAGCGCCCTATCGCAATTGACGAACTGGTAGAGGCCTACAAAGCTGGCAAATTACAGGAAGTATTTGGCTCCGGTACCGCAGCGGTGGTGGCCCATGTTTCCAAGGTCGCCTACGATGGCTTTGAGATGGAGCTTCCGCCTGTAGAAGAACGCAAGGTCGGGCCGTTCATCAAAGCACAAATCGATGGCATGCGTTCGGGCAAAATTGAAGACAAGCATGGCTGGATTGTTCCCGTACAGGGGCAGGCTGTGAATGCATAGGTATATTTGACTCAATGCAAACGACAGGGGCACTGCCAAAACAGCTGCCCCTGTTTTTTTAGGATTACCCTAAACCTCAATCCGATGAAAAAACAATGGCCTTTCCTGTTTTTCGCACTCCTTATATATAGTTGCCAACCGGACGCCGCTCCAGCCGACCCGGAAGCTTATCCTGCACGAACGCCCAATGGGATTAACGTGGTCGTGGAAATCCCCGCCGGCACCAACCAAAAGATAGAATACCAAAAAGACAACCAGCGCTTCGAAGCTGACCAACGGGACGGGAAAGACAGGCAAATTGACTTTCTCCCCTACCCCGGCAACTATGGCTTTATCCCCTCCACCCGAATGGACAAAGCGGCAGGTGGCGATGGCGACCCTGTGGATGTATTGCTGCTTTGTGCGGCTTTGCCTACCGGCACCGTGGTTGAAGCACGGCCTATTGGCGCCTTGCAGCTGTTGGATGAGGGCGAACTGGACACAAAGGTCATCGCTATCCCAACGGATGCCACGCTGCAGACCATCACGCCTGAGGATTTCACCGATTTCAGCATCCGTTATGATGGCGCGCGCCACATCATTGAAACCTGGTTTTTGTACTACGACGGGCTTGGTACCAACACCTTTGAAGGCTGGCTGGACGAATCGAAAACTTTAGCCCTCATCGCACACTACGAACAGTAAAGCACCGTTAGTGGTTTCTGGAAGAAACACGGGCTGGAGCCGTTTTTAAATAAACCCGAAATTTGACTCCGAAAAGCCAAATTTTATTTTGCGGAGTGGAAAATAAAAACGACTTTAGCCCCCGAAATTCTATTGTCGGTAACCGGATGGGGAAATCCTAACCAAGCCAAACAAATAGGACCATTTATGATCAAAAGACGCCTATCTTCAATCCTGGTCTTCCTGACCTTTTTTTCTGCGCTCCAGGCCCAAACCGGAGACACAGACTTCATGCGTAGCACGGGGAAGATCTACGTCGTAGTCGCCGTCATCCTGGCCATATTTGCCGGTCTTGTCCTTTTCCTCATTTATCTCGACAGGAAACTAACCAAATTAGAGAACCAAATTAAGGACAATGATTGATCTCGAACCGAAATCACAAACGAGCTTCTATCAGAGTGTTCAAAACTACTTTGAAAAAGCAGCACAGCACACGGGCCTGCACCGCGGGCTGCTGGATCAGATCCGGGAATGCAACGCCGTTTACCAAATCCGCTTCCCCGTCAAAGTAGGCAATGAGTACAAAGTCATCGAAGCTTACCGCGTACAGCACAGCCACCACCGTACCCCCACCAAGGGCGGTATCCGTTACAGCAACCACGTCAATCAGGAAGAGGTGATGGCCTTGGCCACGCTGATGACTTACAAATGTGCCATCGTGGATGTCCCCTTCGGAGGGGCCAAGGGCGGGGTAAAAATCAACCCGTGGGAATTCACGCCCTCTCAGCTGGAGAAAATTACCCGCCGCTACACGACCGAACTCGTACGCCGGAACATGATCGGCCCGTCAGTGGATGTACCGGCGCCCGATTACGGGACCGGCTCCCGGGAGATGGCCTGGATTTATGACACCTACCGCACCTTCAAAGGCGATGACATTGATGCCGCCGGCTGTGTTACGGGCAAACCGGTGAACCAAAGTGGTATCCGTGGCCGGACAGAAGCAACCGGGCGGGGCGTATTCTACGGCATCCGCGAGGCCTGTGATCAGGTGGATGACATGAAAAAACTGGGGCTGGAACCGGGTATTGCAGGCAAGAAAATTGTCTTGCAGGGCCTCGGTAATGTGGGCTCCTACACCGCTACCATTTCACAGGACGAAGGCGACGCGATTATCGTGGGCGTTGGCGAAGTGGAAGGTGCCATCTACAATGAGAAAGGCATCGACATTCACGAGCTGTTGAAGTTCCGGAAAGAAACCGGCTCTATTCTTGGCTTCCCGGGCGCTCAAAACCTGGATAAGAAGGACCGTACCCGCGTACTGGAGTTCGAGTGCGATATCCTGGTCCCTGCGGCACTGGAGAATCAGATCACGACCGAAAATGCACACCGCATCAAAGCGAAGATCATCGCTGAGGCGGCTAACGGCCCGATTACCTCTATGGCAGAGGAAGTACTTCTTAAGAATGGCAAGCTGATCATTCCTGACGTGTACCTCAACGCCGGCGGTGTGACCGTATCTTACTTTGAATGGCTCAAGAACCTGTCGCACATGCGCTTCGGCCGTATGGAAAAGCGTTTCAATCAGCAAATCAACCAAAACCTGGTTGACCTGATCGAGCGGACCACCGGAAAAAGCGTGACCGACCGGGAGCGCATGATGGTTGCCCGCGGGGCAGAAGAAATCGACCTGGTCCGCTCCGGGCTCGAAGAGACGATGATCACGGCTTATCAGCAGATTCGGGAGATCATGATGCGCAAGCGCAAGGTGGAAGATCTGCGGACCGCCTCCTTCGTAAGCGCGATCAATAAAATCAGCAGCGACTACCTGTCGCTTGGAATTTTCCCATAAACAGCACGGGGCATTCCTCAACTTACAACGTACAGCGGGCACCCAAAACGTGCCCGCTGTCTAGCAATACACCCTTAGTATATTTGGCGAAAAGCTATTTTGCAAAATATTTTATTATCAAATACCCCTTCGGGGTTTGCAATTAGCTGTTTTTGTCAATATATTAGAGCGGTTTTGTAAAAACTGAATAATCAACAGGAAAATGTCGGACAAACTGGACAAAATTGACCTCAAAATTCTGAAAATCCTTCAGGAAAGCAGCAAAATTACTAACCTGGAGCTTTCCAAGCGTATTGGTCTTTCCCCCGCTCCCACCCTGGAGCGTGTGAAAAAGCTTGAAAACTCTACCGTAATTGAAAGCTACCACGCCAAGGTTAATCCGCAGTCAATCGGATTGAATGTAAAGACCTTCGTATTGGTATCTCTGGCCTGGCAAAAGGAAAATGCCCTCAACCACTTCCTTGAGAAAATCAAGGAAATTGAGGAAATCACGGAATGCTATATCATTACCGGGGAAGCGGACTTCCTGATCAAAATCGTTTGCAAGGATATCCCCACCTACGAAAAACTCTTGTTCAAGACGCTTTCGCAAATTGATGAAATTGAGCGCCTGAAAACGCTGATGACGCTTTCCACTGTTAAAGACGCCAAAGTCCTACCTTACCGTTACGAGTAAGCGCCCGGCAAATGCCCTGGCACACCGATCACAGCCGTTGCTGAATTAACTACAGCAACGGCTTTGCGTTTTGGAGTAGGCTCAACATTCTCTATGTCAGCAAAACAATATCACACCATGCTGTGGTCCGTTCGGTCTCCCGACCTTATGGCCCCGTCCTATCTCTTTGGCACGATGCATGTCAGGGACCACCGCGCCTATACCTTTTACGAACAAGCCTGCCGCTACATTGACCAATGTGAAGCACTGGCACTGGAATTCGATCTTGGCAGCCTGGATCAGGAAGCGCAAACGGGCCTATTGCAACAGGTGCCTGCACAGTCGCTGGAAGCCCTCCTGCCCCCTCGTAAATTAGAGAAAATCCGGAAGTTCTTCCTGCGGGCGCTAGGCGTGGATATATTCCCACTGCGGCAGCTCCCCCCACTGCTGGTCAGCAACATCATCAACGAGCGCCTGTTGGAAGAAGACCACCCCATGGCGCTGGATGAAATGCTATGGCAATACGCCCGGCAGGCAGACAAATCCATACTAGGCATTGAAACCTACGAAGAACAGCTGAAGGTGCTGCAAAAAATACCACCGGAGGTACAGGCACAGTCTATTGTCGCTATGGCCCGTCATTTCCGGCAGCACCGGCGGCATTTGCTCCGGTTGGCGGCATTGTATGCGGCAGGCAATCTCCCTCAGTTGCATCAATCCTCCAAACGCAGCCTTTCCGGCATGCGGTACCCTATGCTGTACCGGCGCAATGCCATTATGGCGGAGCGCATCGGAAAGATGATCGCCGGGCAACCCGTATTTTGCGCAGTTGGCGCAGGCCATCTGTACGGCGGCAGAGGCGTGCTCCGCCTGTTGAAAAAGCAAGGGCTTAGCGTCGCTCCTGTGCCTCCTCGATAAACGCCCGGTCTTTCTTAGGCAGCTTAGAAACCACCAGGTCATAGGAGTGATCAATCAGTTTGAGCAACAAAGCCTCCTCCAGCCCATCTTCGAAGTACACCGTATTCCAATGCTTTTTATTCATATGCCATCCCGGGATGATCTGATGATGCTCCTCCCGCAACTGCTGTGCCCACTCCGGGTCACATTTGAGGTTGACCCGAAAAGCCTCCTCGTCCAGCCCGGTAGCTGCAAACATTTTGCCCATCACCTTAAAGACCAGGGTATCCGGCCCAAAAGGCAGGGTCTCCTCCACTCCAGGCTTATGGAGGCAATAGGCCCGGAAAGCTTCGATATTCATGGCGTTCTTTTTCCCTCAAGTTAAGCCTTTGGCAGGAAAGCACAACGACATTTTGTGGCTTGAGATTTTTTTTATCTTTGGGGCGTTCAATATCCATCCTTACAGGCCCCGTAGTTCAAGGGATAGAATAGGTGTTTCCTAAACACTTGATCCAGGTTCGAGTCCTGGCGGGGCCACTTTGCCACGACAGGACGAGAAGCCTGTCCCGGTCTAGCGTAGTAGGCCCACAAGGCCGTCACGCAGCTTTACCGGGAAGTCCTGGCGGGGCCACCAGAGTGCCCATAAAATAAAGGCTTCAGCGCCGCTTGCGTAAACATTGCGCAAACATCTACGCAGATGCGGTGTCTGAGCGCCCTATCAGGCATGGCGATTTAGTCTGTTCTTCGCCTTAAGCCGATGGTCTTTCACTTTTTTCCTGGTTTACCGGAACCGAAAAGTGAACAAGCCTGCCTGCTCGCCAATCTCGCTGGCAGGCAGGAACGCTAGAAATTCGCAAGACTTTATCCCGGTTGAACCGGGACTCCTCCGTCGAACATGTAATTCCGGCAGCCGCCACCCACTCTTACGTATTCCGTGACCTGTTCCAAACGTGCTCTAATCATATTCAAGTTTTGGTGCATTTTCCCTTGAAAATTCGAATATCTACTTCGAAATTTCAAGGATAATGTATATTTTCGGGTATGAGTAAAACGCTTCTCGATAGGAAACAAGATCAGGCAGCGGTAGCACAACTGATGCGCGTGTTCCCCGTGACTGCCCTGCTGGGGCCCCGTCAGGCGGGAAAAACGACCCTTGCCAAGACCTTCCAGCCTGACCATTACTTTGATTTGGAGAACCCACGAGACCTCACTATGCTGGAGCAACCTCAGCTGGCATTGGAAAACCTGGAAGGCCTGATCATGATTGATGAGATACAGCGAAAGCCGGAGCTGTTTTCATTACTGCGCTATTTGGTCGATCAGCAGAACAACCAGAAATATCTTATCCTCGGTAGTGCTTCCTCCAGTCTGAAGCAACAAAGTGGCGAATCGCTGGCCGGACGTATCGGTTATTATTATCTGTCTGGGTTCAACTTGCCGGAGGTGGGCGCTGCACATTACCGAAAGCTGTGGTTGCGCGGCGGTTTCCCCCGGTCTTATCTGGCAGAAGGGCAGGAGGAAAGCCGGCTATGGCGGGAAAACTTCATTGCTACTTTTCTGGAGCGGGATTTGGCCGCTCTGGGGAGCTCTATACCTTCCTCTACTATGTACCGCTTTTGGGTAATGCTAAGCCATTATCATGGTCAAACGCTAAACTACAGTGAGCTGGGGCGCTCTTTTGGCATATCGGACCATACGGTAAAAAAGTATATTTCCATTTTGGAAGACACCTTTATGATCCGGATACTTTTGCCGTGGCATACCAATGTAGGAAAGCGCCTGGTTAAGAGCCCAAAGCTATACATCCGGGATGCGGGCCTCTTTCATACCTTGCAAAATATCCATCAGGAAAAGGACTTGCTTACAAATCCTAAGCTGGGGGGTTCCTGGGAGGGCTTTGCGGTAGAGGAAACCATTGCTCAGCTGGGCAAACGGGACAATGAGGTATTTTTCTACGGTACCCACGCTGGCGTCGAACTGGATTTATACTGGCATTCCAACGGGCGCTCCTACGGTGCCGAATTCAAATACATGGATGCCCCCAAGCGTACAAGGTCTATGCACCAGGCTATAGAAGATTTGAACCTGTCGCAGCTCTACGTCATTTACCCTGGAAACCGGGAATATGCGCTGTCTGAGCAGATAAGGGTACTGCCGGTTCAACAATTAGGGGGGCTGTAGCGCTGGTCTCTGGTGCGGTGAGGACATCTCTTATGCGCTTACGAACGTGCGAAGGCGGTACCGTTCCTACGGAACTCAATCTCCAAACCGTAACAGCCAAGTCTCAAAGAGACGGTAGCACATTCCAATAATCATCAGGTTGTTGACAAGAAAGAAGAGCAGTAACCAGTCCTGTAAGTACGGCATTATTACAATTTAACCCAAAATCCAAAGTACTATTCCCAATACTTTTTCCAAACGCTACATCCACCACATCAGCGCCGTGAAGTACCGACAGGCATTGATATTGCCATCCTTTGAGGAAGAGCTGTGGCGGTCATCGTGCTCAATGTAAGGAGCAGTCAATCGGTATAAGCCCCGTTAGGGGTCATGGTGAGTATGAAAGAAAAGCCGAAGCTTCCCCCGCGCCGTAGGTGCGGAATGTGTATTGTGCAAAGGGATGCAACTACGCCCATACCGCATCAGGACGGCGCTTTAAATGGCCGGGCGCCTTCCAGGTTAAGCTCCGTGCCTCATAAAGGCTATACTGGCGCTTCCCTACAGTCAGCTACTACGCTAGCCCCGAACTTCCGCTACCTATGCAGACCTTTAAAGGCGCTATTGTAAATAGTATCATTACGCGCCATGATGGGGCTACGGACCATGATTGTGGCTTCCAGTTGAAGGAAGAATCAGATGCCATCAAACGCGCTAAAGAAGCGGATCCAGATCAAAATTAGGAATCCCCCCCGTCCATGGTTACGAAGGTGTACCAGTTGGTCGAAGCGATACATGCATTTATGCAATAATCAAACCTTCACACCGCCCCCCGCCATCTCCACCCCAAATGCCCCAGCTGGCACTCCCCACCGGCCCGGGAAAATAGGGCTGGCAAATTCGCCCATAGCTTCTGTTTTCCAGCGCCGTAGCATACCGGGCGGGATAAAGCTGCGCCCTCTGCGGGCTTTTTCCCGGATGCCTATGCCGTGGTAAAGGGTGCAATCAAGCCTGAGCAATCAAGGGGCTGTTACCGTTCGTCACCCCCCTGCAATAAAACGCCTCCAAACCTCTACTCAGACGGGACAGCCAGGTGCCGGTCAAAGTATTCGATGATCTTGCCGAACAGGTAGCGATCGTAGTTCCGTTCACGGCTCCATCCATGCGTCGCACCCGGTGCAAACGCAAAGTCGAAGTCCTTGCCCTGTTTAATCAGCTCTTCCGCTAACGCGGCTGTGGTCTTGAAGGGGACCACATGGTCCTGCATGCCGTGGATGAACAGGAGTCTATCCTCCAGATTTGCTGCATAGTTGACTGCTTTTCTTTCGAAAATCTCCGGGTGGGTCTGTGGGGTACGAACAATCGCGACGTCGTCCGTGCCGAAGAACGCCGGGTCAACCGCCGCCGCTGCCGCAACGCCCACCTGGAATAAGCCTGGCTTCATCAACAGCGAATAAACGGAGAGGGTGCCACCGTAACTGCTGCCCCAGATGCCGATGCGGTCGGGATCGACATAATCCAGTGATTCCATGTAGGCAACGGCACTTGCGTAATCCTCAATGTCCTGGCCGGCAAAACCCAGGAGGAATGCTTCACGGAATGCCCGGCCATAACCGTTGCTGCCGCGTGAATCCACCTGCACGATGACATAGCCCTTCCTGACCAACAGCTGCTGTACGAGGCTGTAGTTACCGGCCCAGCGGTTCCTCGCTGTATTCGAATACACGGGCCCAAACAGCACCGGATATTGCTTACCGGGCTGCATGTTGGCAGGTTTCAGAATCCGGGCGTGGAGTGTGTAGTCATCTACTAGACTGGGGAAGCTGACGTATTCCGCCGCCGTCCAGGTCCGCTCCGTGAAGGTGGGCAAGGGCGAGTGGGTTATTCGCGTAGCCTCCCCCCCTTCGCTGCTCACCACGTAAAGCTCGGGCGGTGAGGTGTCATTGCTGTGCATGAACACCAGGTACCGCCCATCCGGTGAGGGGTAGCCATCGTTGCGGCCCGGAAGACGTGTCACTTGCTCGGGATCGCCACCGGACAGATTCAGGCGATACACGTGTTGTTCGTACGGATTAACGCCGTTGCCTGTATAAAACAGGGCATCACCAGCAATACCTGGAGCGGACAGCACATCGTAGGACGGATCAGTCAGGAGCTGCGGACGGTCTCCAGACGATGAGGCATCGATCGTATAAAGGCCGTAGCGATCGCCCAGATCGCTTAAGAAAACGACCTGCTTTCCATCCGAATGCCAGGTAGATCCAAACGAGGTGTACATACGGCTCTCCCGAACGCCCCGCCAAATCTCGCGCAGCTGGCTTTCTCCGGGTGCAACGACAAACAGCTTACGTTCAACCGCCGTGTCGGATGCGGTATCAACCAGCAGCGCACCGTCCGGTGACCAGCTGAAGTCGATGACCTGATTGGCCTGCGGGTCTGGCAAATTAAGGTACGTAATATTACCGCTTTCCACATCGAGAAGGCCCACCCTTCGAATCTCGTTTGGATCGCCCGGGTAACCCCGGCGGACCTCATTGGAATTGGTTTCGGCAGCGAGGTAATCCGGGAAGGGCACCTTTCGCATCTCGCGCCTGTCAACGACATGAATCGCGATGGTCTTGCCATCCGGGGACCACTTGTACGTTGGTCCGCTCCAGATGCCCGGGCCGATTTCACGTTCCGGCCGGCTGTAGCGCCCCTTCGGTAAGCTCGAGAGACTGGCAATGCCGATCTCTGTGAGCTTTCGATTCTGTTTGGAAGCGAAGTCCGCAAGCCACAGGTCACCGTTGCTGATATACGCCGCCTGTTTGCCGTTTGGCGATATCGACAGGTTGTGTGCACCTGCCTCGACGGGCATCAACTGGAGATCCTCACCCTGGCGCAGCGATGTCCGCCATAGGTGGCCACCTCGCAGGCTAACGATGGTGTTCCCGTCGGCCCAGGCCACATCGCGCACGGACGCGGAGGCCGTATCGGAACGGAGGCGCACTTCCTTCCCATCGCTTGTGGATACCCAGAGGCCACGCCCGGGATTTCCAGGTTCACTCCAGGAAAAGGCGAAGTGCTCGCTGTTCGGTGCCCAGGCAGGCCTGGACGGAGTTGTTCCCGTCAGTTTTGGCGTTGCGAACAGGTCATCAAGCGTGAGCTCACCTTCCTGTGCTGTGCCTGCTGCGGGCATCGCCATCAATAAGCCGGCTACTAACCCTATTTTCCAAAAAGAGATCTGTTGCATGTGTTTGCTTTTAGTAAACTTTATCCGAAGCCATTAGTATGGCAGAAAAATTGTTTTTGGTTTTCTCCTGACCCGATTCCAGGGCACAGTTTTTAGCAATTTTGTATTAGCGATTATCAATCCGGCTGCTATTTTCCAAGATAATCACGCGCAATAAACCTACTGATAGTCGTAAGTCTTCATAATGGCAAAATAGAAGCCAGCCATTCTAAGCGCCAAAAAAAGCCGGGATAGCCACATGTACGATAAGTAAGGCCATGGGTCGCTGTAATTTTTGCCCTGCCCAAAAGCACAGCCATCCTTACCTCTGGACCGGGCAATGCAGGGCTCCCTCCTCATTTACCATTACTGTCCGGGTGCTGTCCGAGTGCCTTCGCCTGTTCTTTTGTCAACGCTTCTGTCTTTATTCCTTCATTTACCACTATTTGTCAAATATAGCAGAAAAGGTCTCCAATTTAAGCCTCAGGTGATGGCTTCCCGCTGAAAACTACTTTTGACAAATAAGACAAAAGTCATTTTGTCCTGTTTTTGTCCGGTTCGCTTTGTAAGAAACACATGTACTAAAGGTGAACTTTGCCCTGAAGTGAATACGCACGACCTAAAAGACGGAACCCTTTACTTGTCTTGATTCCTAAGAGGCTTACGCTCTTTATCGCTGCTACCCCGGTCTTTTTACTGCTTTCAATATAGCAGGACCAGTTTGAAGTTTTCGCAGCCTAAAGAAAAGACTACAGCTTGTTTTGAATTGCAAAATGTAATAACAAATCTAATCTACACTATGAAAAAAAGACTTCTACCTAACCCCTATACTCTATGGCCCGCTTTACGAAAGGAAAGTAGCCCAACAAACGCTCCTTCTACCCGGAGTCGGGGAGGGCTCACGCAATTACTCCTACTTTTTAGTCTCTTTCTGACCTTATCGGTGTATGCGAAGTCCTCTATCCCTGATTTTTCTACAGCCACCGACAATCTGTGTTTGAATGACGAATCTACAACAGGCGTTTCGGGAGGCGCCCTCCATTTCGATGTCGTGGACGACCATGTGGCCACCTGCACCAGCACGACTTTGGCCGATGATGATGTGGTGACTTGTGAAATGACGAGCAACGACCCTTGCGCCGACCCGGCAACAACAACGAGCAATGCATTTACGATGATAGAGGCTCCAACATTCCCGCCATCATGTTCTAAAATTCAAGTTACGACAAGCTGTACAGCTTTTGATGGCGAATACCTATATGGAGGTGATTATTTAGGTGGTGGATATTGGGGTAAGTCTAACAATAGCAGCTACGAAATTTTCTTTGATGGCACTTCATGGGTCCTATGGGATTATGGTTCCTACCTTTTCATTAACAGTACACCAACCTTGCCCTATCCTCCAACTACGGGTTGGTTGCCTTTCCCGGGAAATGCATGTGATGGTCAACCAATTACCGATTTCAACATCATTCTTATCCCTACTAATCCTACTGTAACCATCGCCGCCGACCCCGGCAACAGTATCACCACCGGCACCTCCGTCACCTTCACCGCCACCCCGACGAACGGCGGCACTTCGCCTGCCTACCAATGGAAAGTGAACGGCACAAACGTCGGCACGGACCAGGCCACCTACACCAGCACGACTTTGGCCGATGGCGATGTGGTCACTTGTGAAATGACGAGCAATGACCCTTGCGCCGACCCGACTACGGCGACGAGTGCGGGGATTACGATGACGGTCATCCCTCCCTGTGAAGGCGTTACCAATCGCATCTATGTGACCACCACCGGCACGGGTAACGGCTCCTCCTGGGCCAATGCGACGAGCGACCTGCAGGCCGCCATTGACAATACCTGTGGCGTGACCGAAATCTGGATGGCTGCCGGTACTTATAAGCCCGCCGACTATCCGACGGGATGTACCGGTTGCAGTTCCCCGAGAGATTACGCCTTTGTCCTCAGCAGCGGTGTAAAAGTATACGGCGGTTTTGCCGGTACTGAAACGGCCCTTATCGAGCGCACGCCGGGTAATGAAACCATTTTATCGGGCGATATTGACAACGACAACACTTTGAACGACGGCAACACTCACCATGTAGTTCTCAGCATCAACAACAACGACCAGACCCTCCTGGAAGGCTGCACCGTTACCGGTGGTTACTCACCGGATGAGGGCTCTGCCTCTATAACCATTGAAAGTGAAGAGATTTACAGCTATGATGCCGGCGGCCTGGTAGCTAAAAACAGCAACGCCCTGTTTACTAACAACAAGTTCGTCAACAACTTGGGCTACCACGGCGGTGGTGCCTATGTTGACAGAGGCAGCGCCCGTTTTGAGAACTGCCAATTTGAAGACAATCGTTCTGACGGTGGATATGGTATAGGGCTTTACACCTATGATGCCGCAGTGATGATTGACAATTGCCATTTTGAAAACAACAACGATGATGATGCTTACGGCGGCGGTTGTTACCTTGAAGACGGTAACGTCGACTTAAAAAACAGCACATTCGTAAATAACAGCGCCTATGAAGGCGGCGGATTGTACACAGATGATGCCTCCTTGACGGTTGACAGTTGTGTGTTTGACGGCAACTCCGCCTATGATGAAGGCGGCGGCTACTACCTCGCATACGGTAGGGGCACCGTAAAAAACTGCACGTTTGTAAATAACACGGCCGACGACGGTGGCGGGTTGGTATTGGACGAGGATAGCAGTGACCTGACCATCGAAAATTGCACCTTTACCGGAAATACAGCAGAAGATGGCATCGGCGGTGCTATGTATTTGTATTACCCGTCTTACAAAGCTCGCACGGTTGTTTCCAACTGTATATTCACGGACAACAGTGCAGGAGATGGAGGTGCGGTCTATCTAGACTCTCCTTCCTATGCAGCTGTTACCAGCTTTACCGATTGCCAGTTCATCAACAATACAGGGGAGGATGGTGGGGCCATTGGATATGAAAGTATTTACGAATATGGCCTTGAAATAGAACGCTGTAGTTTTTTGGATAACAACGCACTATACGGAGGGGCCATCTCCGGTGCTGGTGGAGACAATGAACTGCTTGCCATCTCCAATAGCTTGTTTGCCAAAAACACGGCACAGGGGGATGAAGACTATCCAGGGGGCGGTGCTGTTTACATTTACGAAGTAACAGAGGCAACGTTAACCAACTGCACCTTTGCTGATAACACTTCCGTCACTTCGGCCGGCGGAGGGGTCGTAAACGACGATTCCGGATTGACCATGGAAAACTGTATCTTTTGGGGCAATACCGGTGGGCAAGGGACGCTCAATGACCAGCAGTTCTTCAATTTGAGCGGGGCCACAGCCAACATCGCCCATTCGCTCTTCGAGAGTGGCTTGCCTACGGGTGTAACCAACGGGGGCAACAATATCTTCCTGGACCCACTCTTCACCGATGCCACCAACGATGACTACACCCTCGATGGCTGCTCGCCTGCCATCAATGCTGGTGACAATACGGACGTAGCCGCTACTGACCTTGTGGGTACCACCCGCATCCAAGACGGTACCGTGGACATGGGGGCTTATGAAAATACGCTCATCGAAGGCAGGGTTGTTTCTATTTCCATCGACAACATCAGTGAGGCCGACCGCAACAACACCACCTGTACCACCGACGATACCTACACCGCCGATGTGACGGTGACCTACAGCGAAAAACCTGCCAGCGGCACTCTCTCGCTCAATGGTCCGAACGTCATCAGTAGTGAGGTGGTCGATGTATCTGTTACCGATGCTACATCATACACCTTCACCGGTGTGGAGATGCTGGCCGATGGCGGTGATATTGACCTGACAGCCACCTTCTCTGAGGGGTGCAGTTACAGTGATGATGAAATCGGTACGGCCCCCGAATGCAGTGGGGAGTTTATCCCATCTGACATCACCGTATCCGGTTTTGGCTGCTTTGGGCCTAACGGCACTTACTTCTTCGTTGACTATGCAGAAGGTGCACCTTTCTGGCAGTCGATGAACGATTTTGTCATAGGTTACATTGAAGGGAAATGGGCGATTTTTGGCATTGATTTAATTTCGGGAGGACTTACGGAATGGTCCTCCAACCCGAACGGCTCCGTTGACAACCTTCCTTGCACGACTGGCTGGACTGACCCGCAAGGTTGTGCATTATCCTCGGGATCTATTGCCCTGAGCGGCGGCTGCGGCAGCCTCAGCGGCGGCAGCAGCCCAGCCTGCGCCATCACCGACATCAGCCTCGACAACACCAGCGGCTGCGACGGCAACGGCACCATCGATGACACCGATGACTACTTCACCGCAGACGTAACGGTGACTTTTGCTTATGCGCCAACTGATGGTACCCTGACGTTGAAGCTGGGGAATACGACTCTGGCGACGACGGAGGCTGATCTGACCTGTACAACTACTTATACTTTTACAGGAGTGCAACTGCCTTCAGATGGCAATGATGTTATCCTGACAGCCGCGTTTTCATCAGACTGTAGTTTCACCAGTGCTACGCTCATGACCGCGCCTGAGCCCTGCTCCTGCGAACCAACATCCGACTTTACCGCATGCCCTGGCGAGCTTTCTGTAAATGTAGATCCGGATGCCTGTTCAGCCTTGGTGAGCTACGATGCAATAGCAAATGGCATACCAGAACCAAGCTACAGTTATGTGTTCTCAGGTGCGACTATTGCGAATGGTGAAGGAACGGGAAGTAGCAGCGCTTTTGAAGTAGGCACAACAGAGGTTGTTATTACAGGTACGAACGATTGCGGCTCAGCAACCTGCGAATTCAGCATCACTGTCATCGATAATATTGCCCCTGAGGCTCGATGCCAGAACCGGACCATTCAGTTGGATGCGGGAGGAAGTGCGAGTATTGCTCCCGATGAGGTGAACAACAACTCTACAGACGCTTGCGGTATCGCCAGCCTGACGCTTAGCCCTATGCATTTCAACTGTGAGGATCTGGGCCAAAACATGGTGACCCTGACGGCTACCGATGTAAATGGCAACTCCGCTTTGTGTATGGCAACAGTGACCGTGGAAATCGGTACTGCCCTGCCCCTTCCGTGGACCGCCAATGATATCGGCGATCAGGGCGATGGCAGCAGCTACACCTACGACCCCTGTACCGGTGACAACCCGGACCTTGGCGACTTCAGCATCAGCACTGGAGGGTACAACCTTATTCCACAGGACAGTGACAACCTGGCTTTTGCCAGCGTACCCCTGTGCGGCAACGGCGGTATTCAGGCCCGCATTGAGAACGTTCAGGGCGGCTACGCCGGGCTCATGATCCGGGAGAGTAGTGCCCCGGGCGCAAAGATGATTGCTATTTATTCCAACCTCACCAATTTAATACGGCGTGAAATCCGGACTGAGGAAAATGGGGTGCGGTCCTCAGACCTATTGTATGCTTCATTCCCATACTGGCTGAGACTGAGACGCCAGGGAGACTACATCCGCGCCTTCTATCGCAATACAGATAATGGCGACTGGCAGCTGTTCCATCAGGCCTACCTGCCGATGGACAACTGCGTGGAAATGGGGCTGGCAGTATTTACCACCGATCCGAATGGGGATGCCAGTGCATCCTTTGGCATGGTCCGTTACCGCAGCCAGGTCAATGCGAACCTCTCGGCTCCTGATAACCTGATATGGGAAACGGAAATTCCTGAATTGCCAAAAGCCACCGTATCGCCTAACCCGGTGCAGGATGCCTTTACCCTACACTTCAGCAGGCCTCTCCCTGCGGAGGGTACCGCTACCCTGCTCAATGAGTTCGGCCAGCGCGTAGCCCGGCAGACCCTGCGTACCGGTGAAACCGAGCTGCTATGGGATACCGGGAACCTGCCCGCCGGGATGTACTTCCTTGAAACCATAACAGACGATGGCTACCGGGAGATACTGAAAGTGGTACGCCAGTAGCGCTAAACTTTATATCCATTTGAGTTAATCCCGAATCCTGGCTATTGCCTGGGTTCGGGATTTTCTGTTTGATGGAAGCCTGTCCCGGTCTCAGCGCAGTAGGCCCAAAAGGCTTATAATCAAACTCCAACTTCTGAAAGAAATCCCTGACCCGGCGCTTAATCGAGCTTTTTTACATGGCTTAACCCTCGATCATGTCTGCCAGCTCAATGAATGCGGTACTCCGCCGGCTTTTAACCCTCTGCTGGAGAAGCTTAAATGCAAACTATTTGACTTTTCAACTTCTTGATGGTGCTAAACTTCCGAACAGCTTGTGTTAGCTTTGCATCAGGATGCAATCCCATGAGAAAAAGTAGGTTTTATAGGTGTGGCAAACCACAAAATCTTGCTTTTCCTCGCTTTTTTCAAATTTCACTCCTAACCATCGGGTGGAGTAACGAAAAACAAAACACAAAGGCTAGCTCTAAACTGAAAAGTTAGGGTGTAAAATCCGTTGCCGCTCATGAACTAGCCTGTAGTGGTCAATCACAATGGAGCTAAAAATATCCGAATTTGATGGGTTGGAATTATTGAGGTTTTCTAACCTTAAAACTAGTTTCCCAGAACATTTTCATGAAACTTACTGTGTTACACTGATCAATAGCGGCTGGGAGATGGTCAAAATAGGGGATACGACTGTCCTGTCAGATAAAGGTTTCATTACCATCACCAATCCCTTTGAGATTCATGCTAATCCTGTTTTTGACTCCTCCCACAAAAATGACTTTATCACCTTATACCTGTCGAAGGATGTGGTAAGCTATTTTTTGAAGGATGAAAACGTGAATTTTTCACTGCAACAACCTATCAATCCTGCCAGCCAAAGCGCTTTCCTTCGAATCGTCGATTCAGTTTCAAATGGAAATATTGATTGCTTAAGTACCCTTTTGAATCAGTTGCTCAATAGCTTTCAAAAGCAAGATGTTTTTGAACTTGACCATCATCCGGTTTTCAATAATCAATGGCAGGAATTGCTAGAGCTGATCGACAATTCACTGCAAACAAAGATAACACTAGACGATCTGGCAAAATTCATGGGAATGAATAAGTTCAGTTTAGCAAAGGAGTTTCGCCTCAAACATGGGCTTTCTCCGATACATTATGTCATCATGAGGAAGGTTTTCGAGATGAAAAAGTTAATCCGTAAGGATACTAACTTAACCCATCTTGCCCATCAATTTCATTTTGCAGATAGCGCGCACTTTTCTAAGCAGTTTAAGCGATTCGTAGGCCTTTCTCCAAGAGCGTTTAAAAATCAAATTTTCTAGCGTGCCAAGATTGTACAAGTTTGGGAAGCAATGCAACACTAACTTTGCTTCCAAAAGATTGTACTATGAACAAAATTACCATCTGTCTCCTCTTCTTTTTCAGTTTTAGCCTTTCTGCACAAGACAGCTTTGATTCAGAACTGTCCCAAGAGCAGATGGTTAAAGACCTGGAATTATTCAGAGAGATTCGCGAAATCGCTAACTCGGGACTTTATAAATATCGCACAAAGAATCAAATAGACAGCATTTACAATTGGGCATATAGCCAAATAAAACAAAGCAGCAGCTTAGGTGATTTTTACAATATTGTATGTACAATTACCGATTTTGAAGGAAGCTTACATAACAACACTGATTTACCGGATAAAGTAATAGAGTCTATTCGAAATGAATCATGGGGTTACTTTCCTTTTATGATTAGCGACGTTGAAGATTACTGGGTATGCAACAACGATAGCCTTGAAATTCCTGTTGGTAGCCGTATTATTGAAATTAATGGTAAAAAAATGGAGGAAATAATCCAAGAGCTGGGAATTTACTGGACAACAGACGGCTACAACACCACGGGGAAGAAAATTGGCTTCAAAAAAAGCTTCCCTTTTTACTATCGCATGTTCTATGGGCAAAAAGAAAGCTTCGACATCCTTTATCAGGAGCCTGATGGAGCTACTCAACAGCTGAATTTGCAAAGTATATCTAATAAACAATATAAAGAAAACAGGTCTAAAATGCACAGTATGCCATCCGATTACCTGTATTTTTGGAATTATCTTGAAATGACAGAAAAAAAGGAATTGTATCAATTATCAGCAATCAATCCTAACACGGTTCTGCTAAAAATAAATAGCTTTTACATAGGAAGAAATGAGGATGACCCAATTCACAAAAAATACATGGCTTTTCTTGATTCCACATTTTCTGAACTAAAAGCAAATGGAGTTGAAAACTTGATCGTAGATGTTCGCTATAATGGAGGAGGGACTGGCCCAAACGATGTTGAGACTGGAAGTTTTTTGATAGACAAGCCACTTAAAGAGGCTCAACAAGCCTGGACAAGTTGTAGAAAACTACCAAAGACTAGACACCTAAATATCAAGTGGTATCAAAAACCATTCGCAAATATTGTCGTCAAAAAAGAGGTCAAGAAAAACCTTTCAGAAGGGGAAGACGGTAATTTTTATTACGATAAACCTAAAACCATTTCCCCTAAAGAGAACGCTTTCACGGGTACTTTGTATTTACTGGTAGGGCCCGAAACCGCTTCTGCTGCGAGTCTATTTGCCGCTATGGTAGCTGGCAATACCGATGCCATTGTAGTTGGAGAAGAAACATCTGGTGGATATTACGGGCACAATGGCATCTTTCCAGTTTCTTATGTACTCCCTCATTCAAAAATTGAATTTGATTTTTCTTTGGTGAATATTGATCAGAATGTACCCGTCACAGAAAATCAGCCTGCCGGATCAGGCATTATGCCTGACTATGAAGTAACTACTTCCTTGAGTGATTTCCTGAACAATGAGGATACAACTATGAAATTTGTCCTCGGCCTAATTGATGAACAGTGAATGACAGATCACAGTTTTTGCACTTATGGCATTGCTTTCCATTGTAAAGCGATCCATTCTGTACTATATTTGCACTTGATGCGGTTTGGATCGGTCAGCATCTTAGTAAAGTTTTGATTGACAAGATGATAAAGATGCTTCTGAACTGCCTGCAATACATTGCTTCACCCTTAAATTTGATGCACCCTCCATTAGTGAGTCGGTTAAGCGAAGTAAAGAAATGAGAAGAGAAACTACAGACAGAATAATTGGAATATCAGCGATTACAATCAGTTTGCTGACTTTGATTATTTTTATCTATCAGACAAACATAATCTATGAACAAAGCAGATTATCTGTTACACCAAGATTGAATTTTAAGACCCGTAGTGTGCTTGAAGACAGCATACAATCATTAACATTTGCTTTAATAAATAAGGGGCTAGGACCCGCGATAATTAATTCATCAAAAATAAAAATGAATGGTGAGGAATTTAGTGTGGATATGGATGAGTTCTTTGATCTGAATTTTCCTAAACTGGGAGATTTTGGTCATTTAGTGGAATCATCTTCATTATCAGAGGGGAGTACGTTGACGCCAAATGAAGAACAAATATTATTTACTTATTCATGCGAACTATCTCAGTTGCCAAAAATTTTGGAATATTTTGAAGTAAAAGAGCCAGATGAATTTGAATTTCCTTTCAATATTGAAATTGAATATTCCTCCATATATGAGGAAAAATGGACCGTTGATTATGATGACGGAATGCCCAAAAAGATTTAAAGTATAATCTTGTGCCTAAACAAGCATGAGGTGCTGTATCTATTGGTTTTCTTGTAGGAATACTCATTTTCGGACTCGTTTCATGGAGCCTATCTTCGGAGAAGCATTTTGGATTCTTGATTCCCATGTTCATTCCCGTTGTTTTCATTTATAAAATACTGAAAACCCCAAATAAGGACAAAGATTTGGAGAGGGTCTTAAAAGATCGCAACTTGGCTTGAAGGATGATGCAAAGTCCAGTAAAATGAAGTTTATAGCGACTATAGTTGTCAGGCTATAGGAAAAATGGAGCATTCAGATACCGTATACACCGAATACAAACCGTTGGCGGCAATATTGGCAACCTCCATTCACATAAGAAAATCATCATTTCACACGATTTCCAGATGAGGTAGTCAATCTAAATTTAATTCCTGTTTTATTTCTCGGAAGTTTGAAGTGTTCATTCACATTTAAACTTTGGAAAAATGAAAGCATTAATTTTGATTGTCGCCGTTTTAATCAGCTCGATTGCCGCAAATGCGCAGCAGCGTACTGAGCCCAGCCCTCCTGATAAAGAAAAAAAGGAGTATTCCTTCCTGTGGGGGCTTTTTAAGTCGAAAGATTACCCAAAAGGAGAATCCGCAGTATTTGAAATAGAAAAGCCCGAATTTTCAGCGTCTTTTAACGAGTTGGCTGCTGACAGCACAAAGTATGAGATGGAAAGTATCCTGTGGGGAGCAATACAAAGGTCACGGGAGAAGTCTACTTCTGAAAAAGCGCCGAATGATGGAAACTAATTTTATTGAAAATGCTCGTTTAGGTGAAAATAAGTGGTGGCAATATGCATTGAGTATATTGGCGCCAGTGCTGGCTATCATTGTGATGAATCTGGTAATCCGCCAGATCCTTCCTGCAATAAAGCCCTTGTTTCCTGATGGCGATTTTGGAAAAGATTTAGGGACCTACAGCCTCATTGCTGTAGTGTTTGGCTTGGCACTGCTTGCTTTTCTGATTGCGGCAAGCAAGTTGCATAAAAGGCCTGCAAAGTCTTTCCTCACCACACATGAAAAGTTTAGTTGGAAGTCCTATTTTTATGGCTTCAGCCTTTGGGGGCTCTTGCTGTTGTTAAGTTCTTTACTTTTGGATTTTGAGAGGTTTCGAGCTTTTTTGGAAAGTTTCAATTTTTTCCATTTTTGGGTGTTACTTCTGGTTGGTTTCGTTTCTATTGGTATTCAGTCTTTTTTTGAAGAGCTTGTCATACGTGGATATTTTTTGCAAGGGCTTTACCTTCGTATTAAAAATATCCCTTGGCTTATTACTGTGAATGCCTTGATTTTTGGTGTCCTGCACTTCGGCTATGGTCTTCATAATTTTCTGTATTCTTGGTTATTTGGGGTTGCATTTGCTATGATCGTTATTTTTCAAAACAGGATAGAATTTGTTTCGGGAGCGCACAACGCCAATAATTTGTTACTTGCCTTAGTATTCTTGGATTTGTCAGAAGCCACTAATGAAGGATTTAGTTGGTCAATCAATTGGACCGAATTTATCGTGGACACTGTTGGGCTTTTGTTGCTTGTCGGGTTGGCTTATATGTTTTCAAAACGGAAACCGGCAAAAGCTAAATTGGATTACCCCGGGAAAAGTGCTATTGCGCTTTTGGCAATCACCTTCCTATGCTCTGCAGAAGCGTTCTCTCAACCAACTCAGCTTTCTGATCATTGGATAGATGACAATGTTCACATCCTAAACAATGATTCAACCCATGCAGGAAAGTTTGATTTTTTGAAAGATGAAATCTCAGAAAGACGAATCGTATTCCTAGGAGAAGCTACACATTTTGATGGCAGTACATTTGAAAGGCGTTCCGAAATTGTAAAATACCTCGTAGAGGAAATGGACTTTGAGGTTGTACTATTTGAAGCCGGTATGTTTGATTTAATGGTAGCAAATGGTGAATTTCAAAAAACCCATGATGCCCAAAAGATCAGGAGTGCTCTATGGAATTTTTGGAAGACAGCGCAATGGAATGATTTCTATTCTTTCATTGAAAAACACAAGCAAGGCGGCCACTCGCTTCAATTTGCAGGTTTTGATTGTAAATTCAGTTCTTCTTATGGCTTTGACAATCACAACTACAGCAAATTTCTTGAGCAAATCTTCAAGGATAAATTCCCGGAAGTGCTAAGCAACGAAGCGTATAGAGAGTATATCGCAATTTGGCAGGACATAGAAAATGGTTACCAACAAAGTGGAATTAAAGGTGGATTATCTAGGATTCGCTTTAAGATGACCGAAGAGGAAAAAATCAAATTTAGGCAGTTAAGCCAATGGATAGCAGGACAATTGGTGGAGATTAAGGAACACACCGTTGCTCAGATGGTAAAAAGTAATGACGAGGGTATTCTTGCCTATTCTGATCTTCGACTTTTGAAAATGATATTCAATAAAAAAAGCATCATTCCAATAAACAACCGAAGAGACGAATTAATGGCTGAGAATATAATCCATCTTCTCAAAAATGTTTATCCTGATAAAAAGATTATTGTTATAGGAGGATCCTATCACTTTATCCGGAATAACAACTTAATTGAACCTTTGAAGATTCAAGGTATCCCAATCCCAGAGGCTACCATTATGGGTGATTTGATTTACGATGATTTTATTGACGAAATTTACACCATTGGCTTTACTGCTTTTGAAGGTGAATACGGTCTTGTGAAACCCAACAAAAAGGGAACTTCTGTTAAATCCCCGAGTCAAAACAGCCTCGAATTTCAACTTGCAAGCAAAGGTATAGCGCAAGGGTTTGTTCCGCTGGCACGAGCTGAAAATGAGCCTTTTTTCTCAGAGGGCACTTCATTGCGTTTGTTTGACCATCAATCTGCTGCAACTTCCAAAAATTGGAGCAGTATAATTGATGCAGTAGTTTTTATTAAAACGGTATCCCCTGCACAAGAAATAGCTAATCCTTGAATATGGTAATATGAAAAAAGCAATGGCTGTTTTGCCTCATATCCTCTTTTGGGGCGCCTTTACCCTACTGTTTTGGTTGCAGAACCCTGATGCAGAATTCCAGGATTACGCTAAATGGTTTTTAGTCCTCGGGGTTGCGGCTGTAGTCGTGTATGTCAACCTTTACTATCTGCTTCCAACCTACTTTTTTAGAAAAAAATATGTCCTCTATTCAGCGGGACTTGTTTTTGTCATTGGTCTTGGGGCTGTAGGTTTAAGATTTATATTTCTTACAGGAGATAATTTATTTACCTCGTCCGCATTTGAGCATTTCACAAACCTCTTTTTCTTTGTTTTAATCACAAGCTCTTTTAAATTTTCAAGGGAATATTTGAAAAAACAAGGTTTGCTACTGAAGTCCGAAAATGCGCAGCTTAGAGCCGAACTCTCTTTGCTAAAATCGCAGGTAAGCCCTCACTTTTTATTCAATACACTAAATAATCTGTACGGTCTTATCGTACAGAATCAAAATCAGCAAGCCGCTGAAGCCTTATTGCAACTCTCTGACCTCATGCGATACCTGCTGCAAAGTAGTAAGGCGGACAAGGTACGTTTGAAAGAAGAGATTCTTTTCATTGAAGACTATCTCAATCTTGAAAAAATACGGCTAAGCAAAAATGCGGATATTAAATGGGAGGTGTCCGGGATGGACAATGAAACCGATATAGCTCCATTACTTTTCATACCGTTGGTTGAAAATGCCTTCAAACACGGTCTGCATCTGGTCTCAGACAAAAGCTTTGCCCATTTCTCCCTTTCTCTACAGGGTAATGACCTCTTTTTTGAAGCTCACAATTCATTGGGCAAAAGCCTGGAAAAAACTCAAAAAAGCGGTACAGGCTTAGATAATCTGCGGAAGCGATTAAAGTTAGTCTATCCAAATAACCATCAGCTTGAGACGGAGCGTACTGAATCATTTTTTAAAGCGACTTTACACATTGAACTATGAGATACCAATGCTTAGTAGTAGACGATGAGCCGATCGCCCAGCAGGTTCTAGAAAAGTATATTAACCAAATTGATGCACTTCATCTGGTGAGCAAATGCAACAATGCCTTTGAGGCTATAGATGTTTTACACCAAAAAGAGATCGATATTTTGTTTCTTGATATTAAAATGCCATCACTTTCTGGCTTGGAAATGCTCAAGACTTTGAAAAACCCTCCACATGTGATTCTTACTACAGCATTTTCTGAATTCGGGGTAGAAAGCTACGAGTATGGGGTTACAGACTATTTGCTTAAACCCTTTGGATTTGAGCGTTTTCTGAGTGCTGTTAATAAAATTATTTTGAAAAAAAATGCCCCTTTAGAACAGGACAGGCCCCGGGCACCAAAAAGTGCAGAAGCTACTTTTATTTTCTTCAAAGCCGATAAAAAAATCCATAAACATTACTTCAGAGATATACTCTTTATTGAAGGAAGTGGAAATTATGTCAAGGTTTATACCTTGAACAATAAACCGCTAATGGTCCTGGATAAACTGAGCGACTTACAAGATAAATTACCTGAAAAGCGCTTCATAAGAGTCCATAAGTCCTTCATTGTAAACGCTTCGTTTATTGAAACTATAGAAGGGAATATGATTAAAGTGGATGGTAAAATGATCCCGGTATCGGCCACTTTCAAATATAATGTAGAGCAGCTGATTAAAGAGAACAAATAAATATAAGTTGCTGCATATTTTGGCCCCATTGCCCACCTTATTCCGATTTGGCTCCCCCCCTTGCATATTCCGGAGCGACTGCCCCCCTTGAGGTGAATAACCTGCCTGTGTAGACTTGCGTAAAAACATGACAGTTTCAAATCACACCCAACTTATGAGGTATCAATATTCTTTATTCCTGAATCGACTCCAGCGTTGCCGACTTATGTAAGTATTTTCCAGTGATCGTAGGGTTGCCACGGTAATTAACCGTTGAGAATTCATCTGCTCTTACCTCCAAGTCTCCGGTGACGTAGAGCGAAGCGCTAGAATGATTTCGCGTGTGTATTTTAGCCTCAACCGCTTGTAATTCGGCGATATCGATTTTGCAAAACTCTTCTGTGTTGACCTCCACACTTTTTGTTTGGCCTTTTAGTTTCAGGTCTGAATGGTTTCTGGTTGTGATGCTTACTTTATCCGCATCGATGGTTTCAATATTGATTTTGCTGAATTCCTCCGCTTCGATATTGGTATCACCAACATCCCCCAGGATTTCCAAGGTGGCGTTTTTTTGAACATGCACTTCAAGTTCTTTCGTTTGTAGCTTCAAAGAGGCGTTTGCGAACTCATCCAATTTTATTCGGAATTTTTCGCTGATCACTTCGTCCTCCAAAACGACAGTTGCGTGGTTGCCCAGGTCGATGCCTTCTAAAGTGGGCACAGCAAGGAATAACTTGATCGCCTGAGTAGGATTGAGGTTTGTGTTATTCATTTTATCAACTTTTAGCACGCGCTTATAGTCGTCCTGTCCAGTGCTTGCGTAATAATTGTCATAGCTGGTACGCAATAAAGCCTGGATATTCTCATCCGTTTCTATTTCTAATTTCGCCTCGCCTATGGTGACATACACTTCAAAAAATTCCTCAACTTCCAACATGGAGATATCTTCGATTGGGTAATCTATTTTGGTGATTTTTCCACTGCCCTTTATGCTGTTTTGTTCGATGGTGACCAGGCTGCTTTTCGCAAAAATCAAAATGCTTAGGATGGACAATCCCAAAACGGAAATAGCGGTTAAAAGAATTTTATTACTGGTTTTCATAATTGTTTAATTTCAAAAGTCAATTGATGATGAGCATGCGCCAGGACTTGGAATTTTGATCTGCTCTAATTCTGATGCCCGTTTCTAATGCGGTGATAAATACTTTTCAATTCATCGAAATCAATATCAAGCAACTCCATGGTCTTAAACACTTCCGGGAGGTATTGGGTGATGAATTCCTCCCGTCGGAGCATTGTGGTTTTCTGAGTAGCATCATCCGCTACGAAGTAACCGATACCCCGTTTATTGTAGATGATCTCTTGTTCTTGCAAATAAGAGTAGGTACGCATGACCGTATTGGGGTTGACCTGTATCGTTGCAGCCATTTCGCGCACCGACTGTATTTTTTCGCCCGGCTTGATTTTTTCGGCAAGAATGTTCTCGCAGATGTAATCGGCAATTTGGACATATATCGTTTTAGTGTTCTTGAAATCCATTATACTTCTCTTTCTTTAAGTTTGAAATAAGCAACAACCCAAAAAAGCGGCGCGAGAACAAACCAGAAGATATGCTGCAGTACAGGCCATGCGGTGAACTCAATGAAATTTTGGAAGTTCTTGCCTGGCATTACCTGCACATTATCAACCGGTGTGAATACGCCATCGAAGTATTCAGCAAAAAGTATCCGAAAGATTATCCACATTATTCCCCCAAAAACGAGTACCAGCAAGAATAGTGCAAAAAGCGTCTTGAAGAATGCAAACCGATTAAAGGCGATAGCTCCGAGTATAAATATGGATTGGATAACCAGGTACAGCTTGATCATAAACAGGTAGAAGGGGGCTACCGGATTAAATGGTAGAAAAGAATAATTAAAATATGCTGCGATGACATCGGCTACCTGTGCAAAGACCCAATACAGAGCGGTGAATAGAATAACATAACCTAGAGAAGTAATCAAAAGCTTCATGGTTAACTTCTCAAAGATCGAAGAAGGCAAGCTAAGGTATTGCATGCGCTGTTCTTTTTGATTGAGTTCGTTGAAGCTATTGCTGGTGAAGTAAAAACCACTACCCAGTAAGATCATGCTGTACCAGACTTGGTGAAAGTTAACGAAATCCTGACCCTCTGCCATGATAGCGGCGTTGATGGCCAAAAAAACAAAAACGACACTGGCCACGATCAAAGTCATGCGGTGCCCACTAAAAGTTTCTTCGCGGAAGAGGTGCATGAACCTGGGGAAACTAAAAATTTGATTGGTAGTCATGATATCATTGAGTTTTTAGCGTTCGGTGAAAAAGCTCCTGCACGCGGGCTTTGCTTTGCACGACGGCATTAAATAGCACTTCGAGGTCAACTTCCGTCTCTTCCCCATTCAGGTTTGGCGTAACGGCTAAATAACCGCCCGGTGTTCGTTCGGCGTAAAGGGCATCGCCAATCAGGCTCTCATTGTAGTGTACCCCAAAATGTAGCTTGTTGGTGATCTCTTCAATATTGGCATTAAAAATGATCTTGCCGTCTTCGAGGATAATGACCGGATCGATCAGATTAATCATGTCTCTAACCTGATGGGTCGAAATGAGATAACATTTGTCATCATCAATCGAACTGGCAATTAGTTTTCTAAACTTACTTTTAGAGGGGATATCTAAGCCATTAGTCGGCTCGTCAAGGACCAGCAAGCTGGCATTTGTTGCTAAACCAAAGCTTAATAGGACCTTCTTTTTCTGACCGTAAGAAAGCTTATGCATTCTTTTACTGCGGTCAATCTCGAACTCGTTTAAGTAGCTGTCAAATTGCGCTGCGCTAAATTTGGGGTAGAAGGCAGCATACACTTTTTCAAAGGTGTTGATCTTCATAGCTGGTACGAAGTATTCCTCAGGTATGAGGTAAAGGTCTGCCAAAAACGCAGGTTTCCGATCCGCCGGATTGTAGCCATTAACGGTTAGCCTGCCGGTTTTTGGATAAGCTAATCCAGCGATTAACTTGAGTAAAGTTGTTTTTCCTGCACCATTTTTACCCAGCAACCCACAAATACTGCCGGATTGTAGATCAAGATCTAAATCACTGAAAAGCGGGCTCTGTTTTTTGTAGTGAAAATTGAGTTGCTCTATTGTTATCATCACCTTATTGATTTAGTGTACTACTTACCTAGTACACTACAAATGTACACAAGAATATTTGATATAAGCAACCTTTCCTAGATTTTTTTAGGCCTTCTTTTCTGAGGGCAGACTAATTTTTGCAAATCAGAACAGATGGGTGGTCCTAAATCTGATTGAAATAAGTTCGTACGTTAGGATTTGCTAAGGCAAGAGGGTACCTTAGAGATAGTGGAGCGCGATTCCAGGAAAGAGTTGACGGTTTGGAGTGATGTAAAGGCTTATACTATGTTGAGAGCGTGGACCTAATTAAAATAAGGACCTGTCCCCCCCCCCCGCAGAAATACGGGGCAAGCTCTGGCACAGCGGGCGGGCACAATTCCTTGATTGTCATGACAAACCTGCTCCAAACATAGCCTTAAACGAGTTAGCGGCAATTTAAAACCAGCAAAATGAATCCATTCAAAAGTACATATAGTTCTGACCAAACGGACAAGGAACTTATCCAACAGGTTTTGGACGGGAAGGAATCCGCTTTGACAACTCTTGTAGCAAGACACCAACCGGTTATTTATAATCTTGCTTGGAAACTGACAGGGAATACTTCGGATGCAGAAGACCTGACACAGGAAGCTTTGATAAAAATAATTTCAAATTTAGGCACCTTCAAACAAGAAAGCTCTTTTACCACCTGGGCTTACAGAATTACTAAAAACCATTTTTTAAACGACCAAAGAAATCCTCCTGATATTTTCGCCACCACTTACGAAGAATTAGGAAGAAGACTGGATAGTGCTGAGAGTACAGAGTTGACCTCAGAGGAGCGACTCATTAAAAGCGAAGAAATCAGGGAAGTCCGTCTGCAGTGTTTATCGGGGATGCTCCTTTGCCTGACCAAAGAGCAACGAATGATTTATATCATTGGAGAAATATTCGGAGCAGATCATACGGTAGGTTCAGAAATCATGGAAATAAGCAAGACCAATTACCGAATGAAATTGAGCAAAGCCCGGAAAGACTTGTACAATTTTATGCAAAACAAATGCGGATTGGTCAATAAAGCCAACCCTTGCAGATGCCATAAGAAAGTAACCTTCGCCACAGAAAATGGAATGGTGGACGCCAAAAATTTGCTATTCAACCGAAAAGAGTATTCAACATTCAAAGAGCAATTGGAGCCTGATGCTGATTTTTTGGTGGATGATTCTGAATTGAAAATTGCAGCGTTGCACCAAGACCATAGCTTTAAAACCACCTTTGACAAGAAAAACTTTCTCCTTGAAATTTTTGAAAGTGCTGATTGGAAGAACCGCCTGAACTTGAACTAAAAAAAATTTCTTCAAAGTCTTTACACATCTCTGATTGCATTGTCTATAGAGGTAAATAAAAAACGCCTTATGGACAATTTTACTATTATCAATTTGCAGGCCATCATCGGCACGATCAGTATTATCCTTGGATTCAATTGGTGGATTAAACCACGCTTGGCCAACCTTTCCATTCATGATGCACTGCTGCCTTTTGTGTTTCTAAATGCCTTCCGGTACCTGGGTCTGCTTTTTATGGCGAAGGAGCAGTTTTACGATGGCTTTCCAAGTCAGTTTTTAACAACTGTAGGACTTTGGGACCTGGCCACTGCCATCCTTGCCATTATCACATCCATCGCATTGAAAAGTAAATGGAAATTTGCCATTCCTTTGGTTTGGGTATTCAACATTTTCGGATTTGCCGACTTGATTACTGCATTTCCACAATTTTTCGGCTTAAAGCTATACGATCAGAACTTAGGCGTGATTTGGCTAACCTTCGTAACCTATGGATTGGCTGCTTTCCTTAGCCATATCTATATTTTTATCAGATTGATAAGACCGAACCCCATTACCAAGTGAATTTAATAATACAAACAACGATGAGCAAGCAGAGCAGACCTAAGATCATATATGTCATAGTTGCCTTAACTGTGCTAACCATTACCAGAGCACAAGCCATTTTGTTGCTCCCTACCCTCAATATGTTTGGTGGAAGCAAGTCTTTACTGCGCTTACTGCCACATTAATCTTTCAGTTAATGGGGATTTATCTGCTTTTTAGGCGCAAAGTGATCAATCATTTTGTTAGGACTAAATCACCAGAGTAACAAATGTAAAAATGAGCCTGTTAAATGGTAATGAGAAAATACATTGAACATATTGCCGGAAAGATGCCAGATAAAGATTGGCAATTGTACAAGCAACACCTAAAAGCTGTCAAGTCAAAAAAAGGAGAAGTGATCCTTGGCTTACAAAAGCCCTGCAAAACGATTTGGCATATGACAAAAGGTGCAGTTAGAAAGTTTGAAATGGATAATGGTATTGAAAAGACCACACACTTTTACGTAGCACCCAAAGTGTTTACTGTTTTACATAGTGTACTTACTGGTGGGCCGAGTGACCTTTCTATCATTTGTGAAGAAGATTGCGAGTTTCTAACCTTGGACATTGATCAACTTGCCGATCTGTATCAGCAATCCATTTATATTGAGCGGGTTGGAAGAAGAATGGCAGAAGAGGAATTCATTGAAGAATTTAGTATGCGTAGGATGTTTCTCAAACTGGATGCCTTACAGCGCTATGAATACATGGAACAAAAGCACCCAGAAGTACTCATGCGTTTTCAACTCAAAGACGTGGCAACTTTCCTGGGGGTGACACCCGAAACGCTGAGTAGATTAAGAAAGATGAGGTTTTCCGCTTAGACCGCTCCGAACTTATCATTTATCAAGTGGATTGAGCCAACCGGGTCTTACTTTTGAAAAAAAGTAATAAACCATTCATGAGTACTAGCTCCTTCAAAAATCCGCTTGCTAAAACCCTGCCACGCCAGATAAGAATTGGCGTCTGGGCAAGCTTCATATCGGCTGGAATGTTAATTGGTATCGGCATTTTTTGGGTAGCTCACCCTGCGGCTGCCGAAGGTTCCTTTTCCATAGTTCCAGATTCGGATGCAGCCATCCGGTTCTCGAAAATCCTCTCCATTTTCAAAGCTGTTGGTGATGTTCTTCCACCCATCTTCGTTTTGTTGGCTATCTCTTTTCGACAATTCAGGTTGGCAGGTTATTTCCACTTAGTTACCCTTTTGTTGGTGATTGCAGTGGATGTGTTTGTTTGGGGCAGCTTCGTACCTAATGCAGGAGCACGCGATATTTTGCAGCATATTCCCTTTGCCATACCCATCATTATTGCGGCTTATTGCTTTCTCAAACCCACCTCTAAAATTTCCTGATAATGCTTCTATTCATTCGTGTTTTCCTCATCCTTTATGGGTTGATAGCTATCGGAACCGGTGTTCATGCCATGACGGGCCCGTATGACCCTGCCATAGAGCCGATGGCTGATAATTCTCATCGATTCATCGCTGCCATTTGGGCATCTACCGCCTTGGGGTTTTTCTATTGCGTTTGGGATCCTTCAGAAGTGATGCTATTTCGATTTTTAATGATCGCTTTATTCATCGGCGGGATCGTAAGGGCGGCAGCACTTATTCATTATTCACCAACGCCTGTTATTTGGGCAGTGATCCTTCTCGAATTAGTCCCAACTCCTATTCTTTGGTACATGCATTCAAAACTTTTGATCACAGGAGCGCTTAACTAGGATTTGTGGATTTTCAAGATTTTTTATCAGAAGTCTTTACACCTGGAGACTTTAGGTGTCTATACTATCTAATGACATGAATTCATGAAAACTGGACGAGAAATGATATACCGACCGACCTAAGCAACAAAACGTATATCATTACGGGTATCAAATTTCGAAAATGACCTCCCGGGTCTTCCTTCTTTTCTTAAAAAAACAATGACAAATGGTCACATCCAATCAAAAAGTATTGATAACAGGCGGGAGTTCAGGTATTGGACTTGCGCTGGCTCAAAAGTTTTTAGAAAATAACAATACCGTCATTATTACCGGCAGAAATTTAGCCAAACTTGAAAAAGTAAAGGCCGAGAACCCCAAAGTCCACTTTTTCCAAAGTGATGTAACTTCTGACGCAGAAGTCAGAAAATTGGCAAAAGATATCGACCAACAGTTTGGTGGAATTGATGTGCTGATAAACAATGCAGGCATAATGCTATTGCTTGATACCGGCCATGAAGCAAACGATTTAACAAGACAATTTGCTGAAATTGATATAAATTTCAATTCGCCGATTCGTTTGGTGCATTATTTTTTACCACAATTAAAGAAAAGCAAAGAAGCTGTTATCGTCAATGTTTCTTCGGGTTTGGCCTATGTTCCATTTGCACAAGCACCTGTCTATTCTGCCACAAAATCCGCTTTACATTTTTGGACAAGAAGCATACGGCTTCATTTAAAACCTCATAATATAAAAGTGTTGGAATTATTGCCTCCGGTGGTAGATACGCCTTTGGCTCACGGGGCAGACATTGCAGAGGACGATAATTTAAAACCAATGCCTCCGGAAAAATTAGCCCAAGCATTTTGGAAAGGCTACATAAACAGCAAAGAAGAAATTACGCCGGGCATTTCTACCCAGCTCAAAATAATGAGCAGACTTGCACCAAAGTTTATATTCAAGCAATTAAATAAAAAGCCCATTCCTAAAAATACAATCGTCAGAACACTCTTTTTAGCATGTGCCGTTTTGTTTTGCTCCAACCTGAAAGCACAGGACCCTTATTTAGGCAAAGCAACCAAGGTTGAAAAAGGTATTTCGGCGGAAATGCCATTCGAGTCAAAATTCATACAACTTGGCGACGAAAAAGTACATTATGTTGAATCGGGCGAAGGCGACCCAATCCTCTTGCTTCACGGACTGCCTTCAAACCTGTACATATGGCGAAATATCATCCCAGATATTGATGAAAATAAAAAGGTAATTGCATTAGATTTTCTGGGCTTTGGCAAATCGAGCTTCCCCTCCGATAAAAATGTATCTGTGGAAGTACAGTATCAGATGCTGAAAGATTTCATTGAAGCCAAGGGACTAAAGAATATAACCTTTTGGGTTCAAGACATTGGTTCCATTGCAGGAATGCTCTATACCATTCGTGAGCCACAAAATGTAAAAGGCCTTGCGCTGTTTGAAGCCCCATTTATGCCTGCAGATGTGATGTATGACCAATTGCCATTCAGCTTCAAAGCTTTTATGAGGCTTACAAGAACTCAGGAGGGAAACGAAAAATGGATGGTAAAAAGAAACTTTGCCGGCAAAAAACTATCCACTAATTTCTTTGCAGGGAGAAAATTGCCAAAAGAGGCTTACGAGTTCTATTCCCAACCTTGGGATGAGGAAGAAAGAAGGTACGCTATAACAAACGGCCCTGATCCTGCTTCTCTGTCATTTACCAAAGGAAGAGGCGAAAGTGAATTTGCCGATTTGCTGACCTATATTTCAAATGGCATGAAAGAATCAACAGTTCCAAAACTTTATTTCTATGCCAAAAAGGGTTTGGTAAACAGAAAAGAAGCGGTGGAATATGCTATGGAAAACTTTAAGAATGCGACGTTTCACTATCTGGGAAAAGGAAAACACTTATTAACTGAAAGCCACCCGAAGCAAATGAGCACTGTATTTAGTCAATGGTTTAATCAACTCAATGAACAGCAGGATTAAACAGGCAATGTCAATCCTCGCTATTATTGGCATAAACGCTTTTTCTTTTAAAAATGTATATTACCTCCCGAAAATAAGTGCCAGTAAATCCGTTACAACACTTAGACGATGTTTGGAGCAAATGAAAACTGATGATCAAAGAGTTGTGCCCGACTGCTGTGCCAGGACGGCCGGCAGGATTATGGCAAAAATAGACAAAAGCGCGCTTGGCAGAGTCTGCCCCGCAGCTTGCGTAGTCAAATAAGCATACGAAAAATGAACCAAAAAAGAAATTGAAAAGATTACAAATCAAAAAAGGACAAATTCTACAAAGAAATGGAGACTTGAATAGCAAAGTTTATCATGTTCAATCAGGCTTGCTAAGAAGTTATTCAATTGATAATAAAGGCAGAGAGCACATTTATATGTTTGCACCTGAAAATTGGATTATTGCTGATAGTGTCCCCCCCCAAACCCCTTGTGACTTATTTATTGATGCTTTGGAAGATTCAGAAGTCATCCAAATAACAAAAGATAACGTATCTGTAACGGACACCCAGAAGCTTATCAAGCGACTTGAAATTCTTCAACAAAGAATAATCATGTTGATGAGTGCCTCTGCCATAGAGCGCTACGAGCATTTTATTGAAACATATCCTGATATTGTACAAAGAGTCCCACAAAAAATGATTGCCTCCTACCTCGGCATCACCCCGGAGGCTCTTTCAAGTGTGAAAAGAAAGCACCGGGTAAAATAATTCCTTCCTAATACTTCATTTCTTAATCTACATTAATGTATAGGGCTGCCTAGTCCTATACATTTGAGTTTTAATCAAAAATAAATTGATTTGATACATTCAAAAAGACTTCACATTGCGCTGTGGATAGCTCAGGGCGTATTAGCTGCAGCATTTATTATGGCAGGATTCATGAAAACTACAGCTCCGATCAATGAGTTAGCGGCAAACGGAATGTCATTCGTTAACTCCTTTTCTGAAGGAATGATACGTTTTATAGGAATTAGTGAACTACTTGGAGGTGTTGGTTTAATACTTCCTGCCTTGTCAAGAATCAAACCAATACTCACACCAATCGCGGCTATAGGATTGGCTGTAATTATGATTTTTGCCGCTATCTACCATATTTCTGTAAGTGAACCGCCAGTGCCAAATATCATACTATTTGCTCTTGCATCATTTGTGGCTTGGGGCAGATTAAAAAAAGAACCAATACTATCTAAATAGCCGTTAAGCTATACATTGTTTCTTTAACACTTGTGCATTAAAATAGTGAATTTTTAGTTAAAAAATCAAATCTAAATGAAATCTACATTATTTAAATTAAGTGCAGTATTATGGATTATTTGGGGACTTGTCCATATTCTTGCAGGAGTAATGACAATGAGAGGTATTTTGACTGGAGACATAACATCTTCAGTTTCTGGAATTGCAGATGCCGTTGACTCAAGTACATTGCAAATGGATTATTCAAAGGCATCTGGAGCGATTATTGGGCAACACGGATTCAATCTTTTCTGGATTGGTAATGTAACTTTCATCTCAGCTTTTTTTGTATGGAAAGGAAATCGAAATGCGATTTTTCTTGCAGCTTTAATTGGTGGCTTAGCAGATTTAGGATATTTCCTGTTTATGGACTTGGGCGGATTTGTGAATTTCGTGCCCGGAACAGTTATGACCATAATCTCCGCATCTGCAATAATTTTTAGTTTTTATTCTTATTACCTGGCCCAACACAAAAAATAGAATACGACTCCTAATCATGTAATTTCTTCTATGCCTTTAGCTATATTGTAAAACGAAACGCTCGAAACCAAAAGATATGACTCCATTTGAATTAAATCAAAAATGGAAAAAGACATAATCGGCCTTCATAAGATTTGGATAGCTACTGAAATTTCGGATAGATGCGGCATTGTTAAATTTTGCTCTGATGACATTGAAGTCTCACCAACCGCCGGGCACCACATTAAGGGGAAAGCGAATTTTCTGAATTGGCTCAGAGCATCAGACAACGGAAGTATTTTGGAAAGTATCGAAATTTCAAACCGGCAAGTTGTTTGTGGGCATCAAACCGGGTCTCTAAATGCTGATTTTAAGACTACTATAATTACGGAGGATAATCAACGGCAAATTATTTATGGGCAACATAGGTGGCATCTGATTATGGAGGACGGTGCCTGGAAAGTAAATAGGCTGACCTGGAAAATCTACCCACACCCGAACCGGTAACTGTAGCACTGTAATCGAATGGCAAATCAGAAAGCTAAGCATCCCAAAAAGCCAATGCAATACATCGCCAAAAGCCTCTCCAAAAAGGGGAAAGTAAAAAATGGAGACCACTTCGGCTTTTACGAAGATGAGCGGGTGCAGATTGCCTGCGTTGCGGACGGTGTAGGTGGGAATGCCTGCGACTGGAAAGCATCGGAACAGGTTTGATGATCTGACGCTTATGCTGCTGAAGAGTGGAATCTAAACCAATATGAAATTAATTAAATCCTTCGTACTTTCAGCAAAGTATGAATGTACGCACCCAGCAACGTTACCACGGCTGCCTAACCACCCCACCCCTCTGGGAAGGCACCACGGTATCCCCCTTCCGGCAAATAGCGCTTTCTCTTAGCCCTGAGCCTTTGGAGGAGACAGCTGCCTTTGATCAACACCGGCTCGGCAAACTGGCGGAGGCGTTTGTTTTTCATGCGCTAAAAAAACGCCCTTCGGTTTCCTGGATTTGCGACAACCTGCAAATGCAGCAGGGCAAACGGACGATGGGTGAAATAGATGCCCTGTTTTACCTCCAAAGCCAGCCCGTTCACCTGGAAGTGGCGTACAAGTTCTACCTGCTCGACACCCTGGAAGAGCACCATACGCCCTTAGCTCCCTGGATTGGGCCCAACCGAAAGGACCGCTTCGTGCAAAAACTGGAGAAGCTGCACCGCAAACAATTCCCCCTCCTGTACAGCGAACTGGCCAACCGTTACCTGGAACGCTACGGGCTGACTTCCGAGGCACTGGAACAAAGGCTATGCTTTAAGGCGCAACTCTTTTTGCCTTTTCAGCAACAGGAACTTGACATTGCCCCACTTAACCCGGACTGCATTGCCGGCTTCTACCTGACCTTTTCCGAATTGCAGAACTTCCGGAATGCGGCATTCTTTATCCCACAAAAACCGGACTGGCTCATCACGCCCCACCCTCAGGTACAATGGCTCCCCTTCCCCGATGCCTGTTCCATGCTAAAAGCCGAAATAGATAGGAAACGCTCCCCCATGGTTTGGGTCAAGCAGAAAAATGATGAAATCATTAAATGTTTCGTTGTTTTCTGGTAAGCATTGCTCCCCCCCGGATAAGCTCTTCATCGGTCAAAGCCTGATTTTCGTCAAATCCTGTTGCAGCAAACTGTAAATTCAAGTATTTTGGTAACTACTATTTTTTCACAAGTAAATCACCTGAATACAGATGAAAAACACTTACTTCATTCTCTTACTCTCTTTGGTTACCTCATTTACCGCGCAGGCTCAGCTTCAGCCCGGAGCATGGGCTACGCCTTTCACACTCACCGACATTAATGGCAACGACCATCGCCTTTACGACTACCTCAGCGAGGGCAAACCCGTCGTTATGATCATCTCAGCTGCTTGGTGTGCCCCCTGCTGGGCTTTGCATACAAGCGGCGTGATGGAAGAAGTCTATGAAACTTATGGCCCTGAAGGCAGCGACGAAATCATGGTCATTTTTGTGGAAGGCGACCCGAATACGACCTACGAACAACTCACGGGGCAGGCAGGCCCCTCCCAGGGCAATTGGGTCAATGGCACCCCCTACCCTATGATAGACGTGGAAAACTTCCGGTTACAGGCGGCCTATGGGCTGCAAGGCTTCCCAACGGTAGTCATGATTTGCCCGGATATGCAAGTCAAAGTACCACAGATGTGGTCTGGCCCTTCCAACTGGTCTGTCAACTATGTCGTCAACCAGGCTTTTTCCTGCGAAGATGAGCTTTTGCTGGAGCAAGATGCAGCCATTCACACTTTTGATATCGGGAACAGCTCCTGCTACGATGGCTCGGTTGGGGCCAATCTATACAATTCCGGCAGTGCACCATTGACTTCTGCCACGATAGAACTCCGGCGCGAAGGCGAGCTGCTCGATACTTACGAGTGGACAGGCGAGTTGGCTACGGGTGCAGAAGCCCCCGTCTTGTTTGAAAATGTAGACCTAGACCCAGGGATAAATGCATTCACCCTTTCTCTGGCGGCATCAGATGATGATCTGTCAAACAATGAAGTGGCTGTTCCCTTCATCAAAGCACCAGAAGTATCTCTAAACCTGGACCTTTACATTCAGTCTGATAGTGATGCAGAAGACCACAATAACCGCTGGCAAATCGTGGATGAGAATGGTAATATCGCCGCCGAAGGCACGCTCGCCAACAGTACTTACGAAGAAATCAGCCTCTCGCTCGAAACCGAAGGCTGCTACGAAATACGCTTCTACGATGAGGAAGGAGATGGCCTCAATGAAGGCGGCTTCTTCCTGCTATTGGATGAATTTGGCAACTCTGTTTTAGACCTTAGCACTTTCTTGGGTTCAGAAGTTGCAGTGAAGTTTTTGGCTACAGCCAATGTAAGCAGCACCCGAAGTAATGTGGAACCGGTGACAGAGTGGTCCGTTTTTCCAAATCCTGCAACGGACTTGGTACAGGTGCAGTATGTTCTGGAGGAAAGCAGCCCGGTACAACTCAACTGCCTGAATGCAATGGGCCAGGTCCTCCAAACTCAGGAGTTTTCGGTGCGCTCTTCCGGCACACATCATACAGCGTTTGATCTGAGCAGTCTGCCGGGTGGATTGTACCAGATTCAAATTACTACTCAAAAGGGTACGAGCACAAAAAGTGTGGTCAAGCAATAAGTAAATCCTTATAACAAAGCCCCGGCAGAGATTTCTGCCGGGGCTTTGTTAATTTGCAATACAGCAACTTGCTGCACTAATTTACATCCATGCCCCGCACAACCCGAGACAACACACCGGGCAGAAAACGCTTCAGGTAAATGCCCATAATCTCCTTGCCGCCGATGTAGGCCTCTTCTTTCTTTTTATAAATCGCCCGAAGTGCTTTGCGGGCGAAATCATTGGGCTCCAGCCCCTGCTTAGTTGTTTGCGCCATCTTGTTGTTGGGCGAACCGTCACCGGTCAGGGCGTTAATGCTAACATTGGTATGTACGTAGCCCGGACAGATCAGGGTCACTTGGATGTTTTTGTTATAGACTTCGGCCCTGAGGCAGTCAAAAAAGCCATGCAGTGCGTGTTTGGACGCCGCATAGGCTGACCTTCTCGGCGTACCTATTTTGCCCATCACACTACTGATGGCCACAATTTGCCCCTGCTTTCGGCGCAGCATATAAGGCAACACTGCCTTCGTGACTGCCACCGTACCGATAAAGTTGACATCCATAATCTTCTGATCTACCGACAAATCGGTGTCCGCTACAAGAGAACGCTGAGAGATCCCCGCGTTATTGACCAGCACGTCAATTTTCCCAAAATGATTGATCGCCCTAGCAGTAATACCGGAAACCTTATCGTATTCCGTGACATCCATCGGCAGGAGCAATACCCGGCTGCTACGGGGGCAATTTTGCTGCACGCGCTGCAATTCCTGTTCGTTACGGGCAGACAGCACCAAATCTGCTCCGTGCTCTGCAAAGGCATAAGCCAAATGCTCCCCTATCCCGGAAGAAGCCCCCGTAATCCAAATCACTTTGTCCTTAAAATGCATGCCTGGTTTTTTTTGCAAATTAACCGAAAAAAGTCGAATCCTCAGATTCTGCTTCTAAATTCCCCACTCCGACCGCCTCCAAAATCTACCAAACGACATTGCAACTGTAAACGATTTGTTCTTTTGCAAAAAGCATTATATTTCCCCTCACCATAACCCTGAGGGGCCCGCAAACGTGCCTCCTCCGATCTGCACATTTAACTATGAAGACCATTTACTTCGTCAGGCACGCAAAATCCAGTTGGGAGGATGCCAGCTTGAGAGACTTTCAAAGACCTCTGAATAAGCGGGGGCTGCGTGATGCGCCATTCATGGGCAAGCTACTGCGTGCCAAAGGCTTAGCCCCGGACCGCATCATCAGCAGCCCGGCGGTGCGCGCCCGTACCACCGCTAAATATTACGCAAAAGCCCTGCAATACCCCGAAACGGAAGTGCAGGAAGAACCACTCATTTACGAAGCCTTCCCGGAAGATATTTTGCGGCTTATCGAGCAGTTTGATGCGGCATGGAAAGTGGTTTACCTTTTCGGGCACAATCCTACCTGGACCACCCTTGCCAATTCCTTTGCCGAAACCTTTATCGCCAATATTCCGACCTGCGGGACGTTTAGAGTAGATGCAGAGGTGGACGACTGGGCTGCATTCACCACCCAAACCGGCCGCCTAAGCGAATTTCATTACCCGAAACAGTATTTTTCCTAATGCGATACGCCATCTTACTCCTGCTTGCCTGCTGCCTTAGCTTGTTTTTTTCCGGCTGTGAAACACCGGAGGAAAAACCCCGCATCTCAGAAGAAAAGCTAATTGATGTGCTGGCGGATGTGCATATTGCCGAAGCTGCCCTGCAGGCCCTCAGAGGCCAAACCAAGGACAGCATGTCTCAAACCTACTACCAGCAAATCTACACCATACACGGCATAGACTCGGTGGAAATGCAGCAAACACTGGAGGCCATGCGGGAAAAACCAGAAGAAATGAAGGCCCTCTATGATAAGGTGATGGAGCGCGTGGAAAAGCTCAACGCCAAGTCCAAAGACCCGGAAGAGCGGGACTGACCGCCATTTCTTAACATATACTTAATGCCCCTTTCGCTGAATCCGCCTGGTGAAGCCGTTAACTTTGACGGCATGCGACTTGGGCTACTATTTATTATAGCCCCTTTTTCAACCAATCCTCACATAGATGGACCCTGTCAAAATTCTCATTGTAGATGATGAACCAGATATACTTGATTTTATCCGGTATAATCTCGTTAAGGAAGGATTCGAAGTCTTTACCGCATCCAATGGAGAAGATGGCATTAAGACTGCCGAACAAGTAAAGCCCCGCCTGATCATCCTGGATATCATGATGCCAAAAATGGACGGCGTGGAAGTATGCCGGCAGTTGCGGAGCAAACCAGAGTTTGAACATACCCTGATCACCTTCCTCACTGCACGAGAGGAGGATTATTCCCAAATTGCGGCGCTAGACGTGGGCGGAGATGACTACATCACCAAACCCATCCGTCCCCGGGTATTCCTCAGCCGTATTAAAGCCCTGCTCCGGCGCTCCGAACGCCGGGAAGAAGAACGGGAAGAACCGAATACGCTCTCCATAGGCGACCTCATCATTGACCGGGACCGGGTCACCGTCACCAAGGGGGAAGAAGTTATCGAACTGGCAAAAAAGGAATTCGAGCTGCTTTACCTGCTCGTGTCCAAGCCCGGCAAAGTCTTTTCCAGAGAGGAAATCTTCAATAAGGTTTGGGGCACGGACGTCATCGTTGGCAACCGCACCATTGATGTCCACATCCGGAAACTCCGGGAAAAGATTGGAGACCATTACATCAAAACCATCAAAGGTATTGGCTATAAGTTTGAATTTTAGACCCCGTAAGACCGCCTCATAATCCCATCAAACATAACAACGACCTGATGCTCAAAAACCCTACGCCTCAGCAAATTGCACAAATTGTTGCGCTGTACATCACGGCATCCTCCCTATTCGTCTGGGGGGTGCTTGAGGTAGTGCGTGCCCGTTTTGAGTTCACTTGGATGTTTACCCTTGCGCTACTCGGCATTGCCCTGTTTGCCTCTGCGTATCTGATTACCATTTTCTACCTGCGCAAGTACATTTACCGTAAGATCAAACTCATCTACAAAACCATCCATAAGCACAAAGTCTCCCCACAGGAGAAAAATAAAAACATTGATGTACGCGAAAACATCATTGACGAGGTAGAAAAACAGGTCGCAGAATGGGCCGAACAGCAAAAGGAGGAACTAGACAAGTATAAGGCATGGGCAGAGTACCGCCGTAACTTTGTTGGCGACATCTCCCACGAGCTCAAAACCCCCATCTTCAATATTCAGGGCTACCTGCATACCCTCCTCGACGGTGCACTGGAAGACCCCAACGTCAACACCACCTTTCTCAAAAAAGCCGCCAAGAACCTGGAGCGCCTCCACATCATTGTGGAAGACCTGGAAGCCATTTCCCGCCTCGAATCCGGAGAGCTAATGCTGGAGATTCAGAGCTTTGATATCTACACCTTGGCTGCTGAAGTTTTTGAGGACTTGGAATTCAAAGCCAAAGAACGAAATATTACACTCGAATTCAAGGATGGGGCTTCTCAGAGTTTTAAGGTACAGGCTGACCGGGAGAGCATCCGTCAGGTACTGACCAACCTGGTGAGCAACTCCATCAAGTATGGGGAAGAGCATGGCCGCACCCGCATCGGCTTCTACGATATGGACGGCAATATCCTCATCGAAGTCGCAGACAATGGGCTGGGCATCCCCAAAAAACACCTCAACCACGTCTTCGACCGCTTCTACCGGGTAGACAAAAGCCGTTCCCGGGAGCGCGGCGGTTCAGGGCTGGGCTTGTCCATTGTAAAGCACATCATTGAAGCGCACAAACAGACCATCAACGTGCGGAGTACGCCTGGCCTGGGCTCTACTTTTGGTTTCACCCTAAAAAAGGGTGCCTGATTGATCGCTACCGGATCAGATTTACTTCTCCTGACCGCTCCACAGCAACGCCATTGCCTCTTTCCAGTACCAAATGATATCCGTAGACGCCTGCCGGAGCAGTCTCCCCTTTGTACAATCCCTCCCAACCCGTCTGACTAGCAGGAAGCTGGAAATCGCTTGCTTCATAAACCAGGCTGCCCCAGCGGTTGAAAACGCGGAAGCTGACACCCCGGACAAATTCCGGGCCGGCGTAGGGCCGGAGCACATCATTGATGCCATCGTTATTGGGTGAAAAAGCAGTAGGCACATAAATCCGCTCCACATTATTCACCTCCACGACGATGCTTGCTGTAACTGTACAGCCATCACTCGTAGTGCCGGTAACGGTGTAGGTGGTGGTGCGCTCCGGGCTTACCCTCACCGTTGCACAGCCCTGGCATACTGCCGGTTCCCAAACCAGGTTCTCAGGAAGCTCCGTACCTGCGTCCAGCGGTTGCGCCACCAGGTCTATGGAATCGCCCGGGATAATGATGGGTGCTGACCCCTGCCCGGGCGAGAACAGCCGAAAACCTCCCGGAGCCGCTGATTCCAAGTCAAATAGCGCAACGCCCTCACAGCCACCGCCATCCTGTACACGGAGGCTGTAACTCCCCGCTTGCAACCCTGTAAAGGAAGGGGACTGCTGCAACGATTGGTCATTTAAGCCAAACAAATAGGGCGCCTGCCCACCAACAACACTATCCACGCTTAGGCTTCCGGTCCCATCAGGTGTGCAGCCCGGATTGGTGATACTAACAATTAATTCAGGGGTAGTCCGATTGTCAGCAACTGTTAGGGTGACCGCGTTCGTACATCCGGTACTCGTATTCGTGACTTCAAGTAGATAATCGCCTGCTTCAGAGGCAGTGGGGTTAGCGATGCCTGTATCGGACAGCACGCCTCCGTCCAGGGGCGTCCATGCATAAGCAAACCCAGCCATAGCGGGGCTGCCGACAACGACCTCATCGGTATCACAGTCCAGGCTGTACGGCCCACCGGTTTCCACCAAAGGAACCGGAAGGATATCAAGATTGAAAAAGGCAGAATCCGGCTGGCAAATACCATTGTTTTGCATGTAGGCTATTTGGATAGCTCCGGAAGTAGTCAGTTGCGCCAGGTTGAATTGCCCGGTGGAGGCATCGAGGGCGCCACCGGGTACATCTCCTGCGGTAACGGCCCAGGTCCCGCCCGCGTCCGCTCCGGCCAGAATACCGCTCAAGTCCAACAGGCTGTCCAGTGCCGCGCAAAAGTCCAGGTCCTTCCCTACTCCGGCAGCCGGGAAAGGCACAACATCGAAATCCAGGGACGGGAAGGGGCCATTGTGGATACAGGCTGGGGCGCTGCTATCAGAAAAGCTGGTAATGGCAATGCTCCCGCTGCCTGGAACAGGCACAGACAGGTTATTCATCCCGGCTTGCAGCCCCGGAAGGGTATTCGTCAGCCCATTATAGGTGTACTCCATCGTAAAGGGGCCCGGGCTTTCTGTCTCAATAAGCAAGGCCAGGTCCAAAGGCGAGCCTTCGCAAATTTCGGTTGCCCCTTCCAATTCTAAGGTGTAATCCGGGCATTCCAGCGTGGTGCATCCTCCAGAGTAGACGTGGCTCAGGCAGCCTTCCGCTGACGCGGCAAACAGCTCGTAATTCACCTGCTGATTCTCCGTCAGCCCTTCGATCAGGTAAGTGGTATCGGAAGTGAAGGTCCCTACTGGCCCGTCTAGCACATCCATTTGGTACGTGCTTGCCCCCATCGTAGGCGACCAGGACAAGAGGATGCTGTTCGTATTAGCTTCGCAAACGACATCAGGGACTGTACCCGGCGTTTCGCCCACGGTAATGGTTAGCTCTGCAGTGGCTTCGCAAACCGGGCCGAAGCTGATGTCATCGAGTGCAAAGTCGTTGCCCGTAGACTCGTTGTTGACATTGGTCACGCAAATTTCCACATCAGTGGCGCCCCCCGAATTCCAGGTGGCATAGAAGGGCACCCACTCGCAAGTGACCGGGGTGGCTTCTGCGGTATTGCCCAACAGCATGCCATCGAAGGAGAACTGCAGATTCGCAGGGTTTTCTGTAGTCACTGAAGCGACCCAGGCCGAAAAGGCATAGTCTGTGCCGGGCGTAACGCTCACCACCTGACACCAGACATCGTTTTGCTGATCGGAGCTGTTCACCACCATCATGTTGCCATTGCCCGAGGTGTGATCACCGCAGGGCGCAAAGTCCTCATGGGTAGACATCGGGTTGTTGCTAATCAGGTACTCACCTTCGTTATGCAGGGGCCCGTTTGGCCCACCGCTACCCTGCCCATAATCGGTAGTAAACCCTACATTGCCCAGCGCAAAGTCGCCGTTGAAAATAAGGTTTTCGCCTATCGCCTGGGCAGTGATGGTGTAGGTTTGGGTCGAAGTTAGGGTTGCGGTTGTCACGGCGGCTGATGGGTCGGCCAGCCCGGTAGAGGGCGACCACTGAAAATTAAATGGCGTGGTAGAGAAAACGGCACCAACCGGCACCGGCTCGCCAGGCGTGCACAATGTGGTATCCGCTGATACCGTGATGGTAAAATTGTCACAATCCTGAGCAAAACCTATCCTTCCAAACAGCAGCAAAAAGAGACAAAAGCCTGCTAAGCGAATATTCATAGCGATTCATTTTTTCGGAAACAAAAAACAAAAGGAGCCCGACCCCATAGATCAGACCGCCCGTTTCCAATACCTGGAAACTGATTTAAGGCTGACCGGGGTAAAAAAGATTGGAGATTTGATTTGTTGCTGTGGTACCGGCAAAGATATAACAATCTGCCATAAGTGCAGCCCGGTTGAAATGAAGCTTTACGGAACGGTCGGTTTCCGCGTATTAAAATACAAATGCCCCGAAAGCCATTATTTCGCTTCCGGGGCATACTACAACTAGCGCTTAAGGCGCCTGCTTGTCAATTACTGATTCTCGTTGAGCGGAATCGGGAACTGCTGGAATACCTGATCACCAGGCCGGTCAATCGGCAGGTTATCCGCATTCAGCAAACCATAGCGGCGCAGGTCGAACATGCGGTGGCCTTCCCCCCAGAAGGAGTAGCGACGGTTGTACAGCATTTCCTCGATAAGCGCATCGCGGTTAACATCGCCGTCATAATCGCCAAGTCCATGCGCATTGCGGATCACATTGAGGGCCGTCACTGCATCATCCAGATTACCCTCCTGAATGCTAGCCTCCGCATAGATCAGGATCAGCTCCTCGTTTCGGATAATGTCGATTGGGTCGAGTGCAGACCCGTACAGGGCCGTCTCGTGCGTACCGTTCAGCCCGTCCTGAGAGGTGGCATCCACCCGTGGGCGGAACTTGGACAGCCGTGTATCTCCTTCCCGGATATCTTCGATATAGGAGTTGTGGACAATGATTTGGTCGCCGCTCTGCCCGGGAATTTTAAATACCGGATTCAGTACATCACCGGAAGCGGTGCTGAAGATCATTTCAGGCCCCACAGTGATGTCACCGTCAAGGTCCAGGAAGGAATCTTCCAGATAGCTCAGCGCATTACCGTACTGTTCAGCGTACGTAGCAGCACGGGCCGCTATGGCACGGTTGAACTCGGCGTAACCTTCTGGCGTTTCGAATCCACCTCCATATCCGTCTGTAAGCTGAAAGTGGAATTCACCGTTCTGCAAGTCTTCATATGCCTCATCCAAAAGGGTGAAAATTTCATTAAAAGCCTCTGCTTTGCTGACAAATGGCCCCAGGTTCTCCGGGTTGGCAACATCCACCCGAATGCCATTATCGTTAAGGCGCATGAGCTCCTGCAGGAACATCAGCGCTTTAACCGTTCTTGCATAGCCGCGGTAGCCAGCCAGCTCCGCTTCAGAAGCGCCCTGAGAATTGGGAAGGGCTTCCAACAGCAGGTTTACATTTTTCACTACCTGATAGCGGGTGCCCCATGGCGCAGTGAGGTAAAAAGTGTTATTATCCAGGCTCCGCCCTTCTTTGCCTAGCAAATCCTCTGTGTTACGAGGGTCCGCATCAAACAGGTAAAGCTCGCGGGCGACTGTGCCAGTGGAGGTAATGTACGTGTCCCAGGCCGTTCGCATCCGGGCTTCTGCTCCGTAGACCAAAAGGTCCAGCTCGTTGGGCTCTGCCTCCGAAAGGATAGCGCTCACGCTCGGGGCGTTGGGATCAAACTGCTCGTCGATAGTACAGGCACCAAGGACCAGCAGGCATAATGTGCTTATGATCAGATTTATATTTTTCATAGGAATGTTTCCTTTTTAGTTCAACAATTGGGCCGGTCTGACCTCATTAAAATTCAGCAGTAACATGGAAATAAGCCTGACGTGTACTTGGGAAAGGCGTTACTTCAATACCTGTGGACAAGCCAGTCGTTCCTTTGGTGGAAACTTCAGGGTCGTAGCTGCTGTAGTCGGTCAGGGTAAGCAGGTTACGGCCTGAGACACCCACACGCAGGCGGCTAATGGTATTGCTGAATTTAGGCAGGGTGTAGTACAAACCAACCTCACGCAGACGGAAGTAAGAAGCATCCTCCACAAAACCGACCAGATCATCGTATTCTTCAGGAGTAGTGCCGCCAAGGTTCGTTAGCAGACGGGACAGGTTAAGCACATCGCCTCCCTCTTTCCAGTGCGTCAGGAAGGTAAAGTCGATGTTGTTGCCAATCTTAATCTGGTTGAACCAGCCCAGCTGGAAGTCAGGCTCTACATCACCAATGGTTTCAGGGCCTTCTGCGCCATTACCTTTAAGTTGTGTGATGGGTTCTCCCTCTTCAACAAAGAAGGTACCCAGCCCTAGTCCGAAAGCAACGCCAGTTGGAACAAACGGAGGCACCCCCAGACGGGTCACTTCCGAACGGTTGTACCAGTAGTTGACGGTAGAGTTCCACTGGAACTTATCACGATTGACCGGCGTAAAGCCCAGCTGCAACTCAAGCCCCTGGTTACGAAGGTCAAAATCGTTCCGGCTTTCGTCCGCCCATCCCGTTGAAGATGGAATGTCAAATGGATAAAGGAGGCTTTCAACATCACGGATATAGTAAGTCACACCCAGGTTCAACTTGTTGTTCAGGATACCGATGTCAGCACCAAATTCCAATTCCTGAGAAGTTTCCGGCTCCAGATTTGGATCACCAAGGCTTCCACCGGAACGAATACCAACCTGTCCGCCGATGTTTACAGGTAGCAGTGTTGTAAACAGAGAACCAAAGGATGCACTGCTGCCGGTTTCACCGTAGGCCACGCGTAGCTTAAACTGATTCATACTATTGATGCTCCAGAAGTCGAAGTTCGCTACGTTAACGGCCAAAGATGCTCTTGGGAAAGCAAAAAACTCATTGGGTGCTCCGTTCAGACTGGACTTGTCAAAGCGGATACCCAAAGTACCAATGATTTTGTCGTCCCAGTTAATTTGCTCCTGAGCAACAATACCAAAGTCTTCTTCTGTAGCCAAAGCCTGGCTGATTTGCTGTGCGCCCGCGTTCTCAAGATTAGTCTGTCCGGGAATTAGCTGGGAAGCCCGGTTCAGAACCAGATCACGGTCGAAATTCAGGTAAGTCATACCTACCTGAGTATTAAAGTTAATGTTGCTCTCTGTGTAGTGGTCTAGTACCGCAAAAGCCTGGTAATTGTAATTAATCAATCCATTGCGGCCCTCACCAATGAATCCGTTGGTACCGCCCGCTTGTGCCTGATGGGTCTCCGGAACATAAACGGACGTTTCATTCATCAAGAAGTCAATACCCACATTACCCGTCAGCTTGAAAACCGTACGGTCGGTCTGATAGAGGTTAACCTCCATATTAGCACCGGAAATGAAGCGGTTGTTGCGCTCTTCGTTCCAGGTATTATCGCGAACAAAAATGGGGTTACCCGCCGCGTTAGGGTTCGTCGGGTAGTTGCCCAGTTCATCCGGGAACAAGTTCACCCAGTCACGCGTGAAAGCCAGGTTGTAGCCATAGCTCAGGCCTCCCTCGTTTTCATTACCGGTAAAGCTCCGGCTGGCAAATGAGTTGATGTAATTAGAGTTGATGCCAATCCGAACCCTATCTGAAATGCGGTGGTCCACATTCAAACGCATAGAGAAGCGTTCAAATCCGGTATTTTCAATAATACCTTCCTCGTCCCGGTAGCTGGTGTTGAAGTAGAAAGTCGTCTTCTCATTACCGCCGGAAATAGACATACGGGAATCCGTGATGAAGCCGTCATTGCCATAGATTTCCTGCTCGTAGTCAAACACTTCGCCGTCCGCTACAGCACGCTCAAAACGAGCCCGCTCATCCGGACCGAAGGCCTCTTCCACTTCGGCAGCCGTGTACTGACGGCGGCCCACAAAACGCTGAATGGTGTTCACACCAAAGTCCTGCTCGAAGCGTACCTTGGTTTTCCCAGCCTGCCCCTGCTTGGTCGTGATGATGACCACACCGGCATTCGCCCGTGTACCGTAAATGGCCGCGGCAGAGGCGCCCTTCAGCACCTCAATGCTTTCAATATCTTCAGGGTTCAGGTCCGCCAGACGGTTGGAAGCATTCTCCTCAGAGCCGGAGTTCGCACCGGAAGCAAAACGCAAACCACTCGGAATTTCAGCATTGCTGATGTACACCCCGTCGATAATAAACAGCGGCTGGTTGTTGCCGCTTAGGGAAGAAATACCCCGCAGGCGCATAGCAATACCACCACCGGGCGCACCGGAGCTGGAAATGATGTTCACGCCGGTCATCTTACCGTACAAAGCACCATCTATCGTTTGCTGAGTGGTCACCTCGGTAAGTTCCTGGCTCGAAATGGTAGATACGTTGTTCGCCAAATTAGAGCGTTTCACCCCTGAGGCCAGGCCCGTCACCACCACCTCTTCGAGATCGGCAATGTCTTCTTCCAGGATAACATTCAGGCGGTTGTTGTCCGGAGTGGCCTCTATTTCCTGGGAAGCAAAGCCGGTGTAGGAGAACAGCAGGACAGCACGCTCTCCTTTTACATTTAGATTGAAGTCACCGTTAAAATCACTAACGGTACCCGTTGTGGAACCTTTGACAATGATAGAAACCCCAATCAGAGGTTCTCCACTCCCATCGGTTACGTTGCCAGTCACGTTGAACTGAGCCATTGCTGTTGCAGTAGTGAACAGCAAAGCCAGCAGCATGCTGAACTTTGTAGAGTAATTCATACAATTTTGAGTTTAATGAACTAATGAATGCAAAACACGGTGGCGTAGGCCACTATGATATAGTAGTCAGGTCACACGTACTTCCGTAGCACATGAGCATTCGTACTGCTAAACTGGAAAAGTCAGGCAGTATACCCGGCCTTATGAATCGCTATTTATTTTGTGTGCCAATAAGCTGAAGGGCTGGAACTGGGGTGCAATTTTGTGTTTATGCCCTATCCTTTGTCGCGGGTTAAATATAGTAAATTTTCTCAGGCTTACATTTTTCTTCGTTTTTTTTGATAAAATTGGCAATTCACCCGTCAATAGTTGGCGGATCCCCCAGAAGGGAAAATTATTCAGAAGACACTCATTTTCAAAGTGATAAATATCAGTCCGGGTAAACTTTGGCATTCCGGTGTTATCCCCTAATATTGGCGCTTAATTCTATAGAGATGGAACTGATTTTCCAACGACTTCGACCTCACTGGCCTGCTTTAAGCATCGCAATGGCCTTTTTATTGGCCCATTCATTCGGTCTTTACCGGGCTGTGTTAGGGCTTGGGCCGGGCGAATCTGTGGCGCTGACCATTCTTTTGATCACGGCACTTTTCTGGATTACGGAAACGGTCCCCCTCTACATTACCAGCCTGGGGGTGCTCGCTATGAGTGTACTTTGGTTGCTCCCCGTACTCAATGGACTGGGCAGGGATGCACAAAAAGATGACTTCCTTCAGGCCTTTTTTGGAGACATCACCCTGCTGTTTATGGGCGGGTTTGTGCTGTCTGCCCTGCTCAATAAGTTCGGGCTGGCCCGGCGTATTGCCAACTGGATGATTCAAAAGACCGGCAGCGCCCCCGAACGGGTCCTCCTTGGCCTGATTGCCATTTCCGCCCTTTTGTCCATGTGGATGAGCAATACGGCTACCGCCGCTATGATGTTTGCGATTGTAGGCCCGCTCATTCTCCAAATCCCCGCAGGGTCTACCTTCTCTAAGGCTATTGCGCTGGCTATCCCCTTTGCCTGTAACATCGGCGGGCTGGGCACCCCTATTGGCACACCGCCCAATGCCATCGCCATGGAATACCTGAACAAGGCAGGTATAGAAATATCTTTTGCCCGCTGGATGGTCATCAGCATCCCCTTGTTACTGCTGCTGCTTGCAGCCCTTTGGCAATTGTTGCTCCGGCTTTATCCTCCTGGTGAGATTAAAATCACCATAGATGAAGACCCAACTTCGGCAGATAACTTCACTGTGAGGCAGAAAATTGTCATGGTCATTTTTGCCCTGACCATTCTTGGATGGCTTACCGGTGGCATGACGGGGCTAAGCACCGGATTTGTGGGGCTCCTGTGCATCATCATCAGTTTCGGCATTGGCTTGCTCAACACGGCTGATTTCCGAAATATTTCCTGGGACATCCTCTTTATGCTCGGTGGTGGCCTTTGCCTGGGCGTAGTGCTGGACGAAAGCGGCCTGACCGACACCATCGCTCAGGCCATCCCTATGGATCAGGGATTTCTGTTTGTCTTTGCCATACTGCTCCTGATGGCGGCCGGCATGACTACCGTGATGAGCAATACGGCTACCGCCAACCTTTTGATCCCGGTTGCGGTCTCTTTGCCCGGCAATGAGCTGCTGTTCTCCATTGCTATCGCTATTATGTGTTCCACTTCCATGGCGCTGCCCGTGAGCACTCCACCCAACGCAATCGCTTTCGGCTCAGGGCTCTTGCAGGCGAAGGATATGCTAATTGCAGGCTTAATACTAACTTTATTGGCTTTGATCGGTACTGCGGTCGCAAGTATTTTCTATATTCCCCTATTCTTTTAAACCCTAACCTATGGAACTTCACGCTCAGCATTGCCAGTTTTGTGATTCCACGGATATGAGGAATATCCTGGTCCGAAAAATCGGCGAGTCAGATAAGGTTTTTGTGCAGTGCCAGTCCTGCGGATCATTCGTGGCTAGTTACGTGATTGCCCCTCTGGGCTACTACCACCATGGCAAAGGCTACGATTCCTTCCTCCGGGGCATACACCGCAGCGGCGAGTTCATGAGCGGCAGAAATATTGCCCGTATGTTTGAAGACCGCAAAGAGCAGGATATCGAAGAGTTCAAGGAGGTCCTGCGCTTGATGGAAAAGAAAGAAGATACTCCCCCTCCAAAACAAAACCCCGGAGAAAATCAGTAATCTCCGGGGTTTAATGCCTTTCATTTTTAAGCCGGGCTAGCCTTTGTTCTGCAGTTTTGCCCAGGTATCCCGTAGCGTCACCGTCCGGTTGAACACCCAGTGATCGGCCTTAGAGTCCGGATCCACGCAGTAATAGCCCATCCGTAAAAACTGGAATTGCTGCCCGGCTTCCAGTTCTCCAACATTGGGCTCCACATAAGCCTCTTCCAGCACCTTCAGCGATTCCGGATTCAGAAACTCCAGGAAGTCCTTGTCCTCGTGACGGTCCGGTGTCGGATCAGTAAACAGCCGGTCGTAAAGCCGTACCTCAGCCTTGCGGGCGTGGGCGATGGATACCCAGTGCAGGGTACCTTTCGCCTTGATGCCGGAAGTATCCTCGCCGGAACGGCTATTGGGGTAGTACGTACAGTGTACTTCCTTAATTTCACCCGTGGACTCATCCTTTACATAGTCCTCGCAGTGCAGGATGTAAGCCCCTTTCAGGCGAACGTTCCGACCGGGGCCCATACGGAAGAATTTCTTCGGCGGGTCTTCCATAAAGTCTTTGCGCTCAATGTAAATCTCTCTGGAGAATGGCATCTCCCGGGTACCCATTGACTCATCCTCCGGGTTGTTCTCCACTTCCATCTGTTCTACCTGCCCTTCCGGATAGTTGGTGATTACCACCTTGAGTGGATCAAGCACCGCCATAATTCGCGGAGCGGTCTTATTCAGTTCGTCGCGCACACAGAATTCGAGTAGATTGAGATCAATAAGGTTTTCCCGTTTAGTCGTACCGGCTTTGTTACAAAAGGTACGGATAGCCATCGGCGGGTACCCCCGGCGGCGCATCCCAGAAAGCGTTGGCATACGGGGATCATCCCAGCCATGCACGTGATCTTCCTTGACCAGGCGGAGCAACTTTCGCTTACTCGTGATCATGTAAGCCACGTTCATGCGCGCAAACTCAATCTGGCGGCTGGGGAAAATTTCCAGCTTTTCGATGAGCCAGTTGTACAATGGCCGGTGGTGGAAAAACTCCAGCGAACACAAGCTATGGGTAATGCCCTCTATGGAATCGGACTGCCCGTGGGCGAAGTCGTACATAGGATAAATGTTCCAATCGCTGCCCGTACGGTGGTGGTCTTCCCGCTTAATACGGTAGAGCACCGGATCGCGGAGCAGCAGGTTGTCGTGCCCCATGTCGATTTTAGCGCGCAGTACCTTGGAACCATCCGGATACTTTCCGTCTTTCATGCCTTCAAAGAGCTCCAGATTTTCTTCCACGCTGCGGTTCCGATAGGGGCTTTCCTTACCTGGCACCCCGATATCGCCTTTCTGTTCTGCTATTTCCTCCGCCGAGGAGTCGTCTACATACGCCAGGCCTTTTTGGATAAGGTCCACCGCAAACTGGTACAACTGCGAAAAGTAATCGGAGGTAAATAAAGCCTCCCCTTCCCAGTCAAAGCCCAGCCACTGGACATCGCGCTTAATGCTCTCCACATATTCGGTTTCTTCTGTGCTGGGGTTGGTATCGTCAAAGCGGAGGTTGGTTTTGCCGCCGTACCGTTGAGCAATTTCGAAATTGACCGTTATGGCCTTGGCATGCCCAATGTGCAGATAGCCGTTGGGCTCCGGTGGGAAACGGGTATGTACCCGCCCGCCATGCTTGCCATTTTTGATGTCTTCTTCAATGATCTGCTCAATGAAGTTTAGAGATTCTTTGGTTTCGTTGCTCATATCTTTGGATTCTAATAGTCTTTTTTGGAAATCGGAAGTTACATCCGGGCTGGCATTTCGATGCCCAGGAGTTGCATCCCGGTCTTCAGCGTATGCGCGACCGCCTGTGACAGTTTCAGCCGGAAGGCTTTAGCCGCATCCGATTCTGCATTCAGAATACTGAAGTCGTGGTAGAACCGGTGGTACTGCTTGGCCAGGTCATAACAGTAATTGGCCACGCCTGAAGGATCATAATTGGCCGCAGCTTCCTGAATGATACCGGGAAAAGCGTATAGTTGACCAGCCAGCGCTTTTTCAATGGTTTCCAGTTTGGTGTATTCCGCAGCAGCCTGCAAATCCTGCTCACCACCCTTCCGAAGGACCGATTGGATCCGCACATAGGCATTTTGCACATAGGGCCCGGTCTGCCCTTGCATGTCCACCGATTCCTTGGGGTCAAAGACCATCCGCTTCTGCGGCTGCACCTTGATGATAAAAAACTTCAGCGCCGCCAATCCGATTTGCCGGATGATGGCTTCCCGTTCCTCTTTATTAAGGTCATCGAGCGTATCCCGTTCTTCCGTATTCTGCCGGGCCTCAGTAATGACCTCAGCCATCAGGTCGTCAGCATCCACAACCGTCCCTTCCCGGCTCTTCATTTTGCCGGAAGGCAGGTCGACCATGCCGTAGCTCAGGTGGTGCAGCCCGTCCGCATAGGGCTCGCCCAGCCGCTTCAGGGTTTCGAACAGGACCTGAAAGTGGTAGTCCTGCTCATCAGCCACCACATAGACCATTTTGTCCACGCCAAAGTCTTTGTACCGCTCCTGTGCCGTACCAATATCCTGCGTAATGTAGACGGATGTGCCATCACTCCGCAGCACCAGCTTGTGGTCCAGTTTGGCACCGGTCAGGTCAATCCACACGGAGCCGTCTTCCTTTTCATAGAAAACACCGTCCTGAAGCCCTGCCTTGATCGTATCCTTGCCCAATAAGTAGGTATCGGACTCGTAGTACAATTTATCAAACTCCACACCGAGCCGCTCGTAGGTCTCATCGAAGCCTTCGTATACCCAGCCGTTCATCTGCTTCCAAAGCGCAATGACTTCCTCGTCGCCGGCTTCCCACTTCAGCAACATCGCTTTGGCGGCCTGCCCGAGCTCGCTGTGCTCGTTGAAATAGGTGTTCTTGTAGATCGATCCGAAGAAATACTTTTCCAGCGTGTACTCTGAAGGGTCAAACGCCTTGCCTTCCCGTTCTGCTTTGCCTTTGGCTTTGCGGGTTTTCTCCTCTAGGGCTTTTTCAGCTTTCTTTACTGCTTTTTCATCGGCTTTCCAGGAAGCAAATGCCTGATGGCCAGCTTTTGAATCCTGCCAGGCTTTGTATTCTTCCTTGAAGGCCTGCTCAAACTTCACGTAGTAATGCCCGACGAAGTGGTCAGGCTTCTGCCCGGTGGAGGCAGGCGTGGCACCTTCGCCAAACCGCTGCCAGGCCAGCATGCTTTTGCAAATGGCAATGCCCCGGTCGTTGACGACCTGTACCTTCACCACCTCATAACCCGCCGCATCGAGGATTTGAGAAGTCGACCAACCCAGCAAAATATTCCGGATGTGGCCCAGGTGAAGGGGTTTGTTGGTATTGGGAGAGGAAAATTCGACCATCACCTTTTGCCCGTTGGCAGGCTGCCGGCCAAAGTCTTCCTTCGCGTAGATGTCGTCCAGGAAAGCCGTCCAAAAGCTGTCGCTGACCTCTAAATTGAGGAAACCTTTGATCACATTGAAATCAGCGATCTCAGCCACCTGATCTTTCAGGTACTGCCCCAGTTCTTCGCCAATTTGCTCCGGTTTCTTGCGTGCGATCTTCGTATAAGGAAATACCACCACAGTGTAATCGCCCTCAAACTCCTTGCGCGTGGGGGACAAATTCACGGAATCAGCAGTAAAGTCGGCATCGTACAGGCTCTTAACAGCCTGTACCACGCCAGATTGAATTGTATCTGTAATATTCATTCAACAGGGTATTGCGGCAAAGCGCCAAAAGTATCAATTTTTAAGGAGTTTCGTGCAGCTTTCTGCTGCCCAATTGTAAAGAGGTTCAGGCACGGGGGGAAGTACGCCTGAGCATGATTTTGCCTGGGATACATTCCGAATCGCCGGTATTGCCGCTCCAGGGGCCCTCCAGCTTGTCTTCTTTACCCTGAGCTACGATGAACAGCGTCGCCTCCTTGTAGCACCACTCCATATTCTCGTGCTTCCAGTGGTCAATGATCTTGCTCTCCTCCCAGTGAATGGCTTTATCGCCAACCAGCTGTCCCTCCAGCTTCATTTCAGCAAAGATATTTCCGTATTTGACGTAGGAACGACCGGTAATTTTTTTCCCTTCCTGTTGCAGGTAGAGCGTAAACTCATACTCCGGAGCATACCCTCCGGTATTTTGAGTGAGGGTGCCTGTCCAGGTGCCAGTGAAGTCATACTGTGCTTGAGTAACCGCCGGAAAGGCCAGTAACAGTAGTAGATAAAACAATTTCATAGCCGCTTGCAAATTAGATTCCTTTCATTTTTTTAAGCCGGGTCGATTGGACAACACTTCAGCCCGGAGGGTAGTTCCCATTGAGCGAAAAAGGAAGGTCAGGCTTCTACTTCCGTAATATGACCGAAGAAGCTGAAAATCGTTTTCCCGTAATGCCGCTCCTGCTCGTAGTTGGGGTGATCCTGATAGCTGTGGTTGGGATTGTGCTCCATCACAAAGAGGCCATCGGGCGCCAGCAAGCCGTTCTCGAAGACCAGGTCAGGAATACTGTCAATGACCGGCAAACCGTAAGGCGGGCCGGCAAAAATGTAGTCGTATTGCTGCCCATCCAGGGGCATGAATTTAAATACGTCACTGTGAACGATCCGGATCTGATCTTCGATCTCCAACTCTTTTGCTGTTTTCTTTACGAATTTGACGCAGCCCGGAAACTTATCTACATACGTCACATCGCGGCAGCCTCGGGAGATAAACTCGTAGCTGTGGTTGCCCGTGCCGCCAAAGAGATCAAGCACCCTGAGGGATTCAAAATCAAAGGTATTGTACAAGATATTAAACAGGCCTTCCTTAGCGAAGTCTGTCGTAGGCCGGGTCGGCCAGTTTTTTGCAGGTGGGTTGAAACGCCGCCCTTTGAAGGCTCCTCCTATAATCCGCATAAGTAAATAGTTAAAGCAAGCTCAGGCTGAGCAAATCGAAGTATTGGTAGGCCACTTCCCGGTCGTTTTCCAAATCAAACCGGAAAATCGCCCGGCTGTCCATGAACTCCATGAGCGGCAGGTAGCGGGAAAGCAGGCGGTAAATTTCGGAAGCTTCCACCAATTGCCCGCTGAGGTAAACCGGCGTGGATTCCGCGCTGAGCACCGCCTGCTCAAATACCAGCATAGCGTAGTAGACAAAATCCTTTGCGCTCCGGTATTGGTAAGCATTGAAAAACGCCAGCGTACCATTCTGCAAAACGCTAGCGAACAGTTGCCCGTCCAACAGGTGGAAATAAGCACCATCCGCATGATTCGTAAGCCGGCGCTGCCCTTCCAGGAGCGCATTTCCAAGGTGAAATATCCGGCTACCTGAAAACAAACGCTGCGCAGCAGCTTCAAGCCTGCCATCTACAGCATAGACAAAATAAGTCCGAAGGGAGGCGACATGATCGGCCCGAACCGTATCCTGACTGGTCAACCGTACACTGCCTTCCAGGTAAGTAAGATGATCATCAGGGTTGTAAAGCCGTTCTGGCACAATGACCTGCCGGGGAGTAGCAAAAGCCAGGCGGCTGTTGCGGTAGGTAGCTGACAGGTATTCATCTTTTCGGGCCAGTTCCTCCAAAGATTCCGCATCCATAGGACTGCCCTCCAGGCTATATTGGCGGAGTGCAAGAAGCCGCTGTTGATCACTGATTACAGCAAAACCAAAACTGTCCACCCCCAAAAGGATGGACAGTTCATAGGTTTTCGTATGACTCAGTTCAAAAGTTGGCGATATGAGCTGTTGGATTATCTTTCCCAATTGCCAGAGAGGTTTGGTGCATTCATATTACCAAACTTCAATACGCTATTGGGATCGTAGCCGCTGTCGTAACGAGCAAAGCGGGGGTCCTTGAAGGCACCCATAAACTCTTTGCGGCGTACACCTACTTCCACAACAGGTACCGTTGTACTTTGGTAAGTAATGGTATCCGCTTTGATGTCAAAGGACTTACCGCGTCCGTAAGGGACAAAGCGCAGAGAATCTAATGACATTCCCATCACCGCCCGAATGGAATCATAAGCGGGGAGATAAGTCGTGTCATAAATGATTTCGCCGGTAAAGTTTGGATCATCAGGGTCACCAATCACTTTGACGATGGCAAAGCTGTCGTTCTTGAGCACATAAGACAAAGAATCAAAGGAAGGCGCAAAACCACCCTTGATGTTCCGGAAGGCTTCCTGAGCCGTACGGATCTTCATCAGTTTGTCAATCACAGCATTTTCCCGCTTTTCTTTTTCGGCTTTGAAAGCGATAGGCTCCTGAATACTGCTGATCAGTACCCAGACCAAACCTACTACGATGGCGGCTAGAATCAGGTTAATGACTATTCTCATTTTTCGGTTTGTTTTGACGCAAGTATAAATAATTTCCCCCGAAAAACTGGTATCAGCCTGCGAGCAATTTTACCGTCCTGTGGCAGAAAGGCACCGGTTCATACTTTCCTTCAACAAATCTTACTGAACTTCAGCCTGCTAGCTGAGGACAGGTCAATGCCCCTTATTCGCCAATCCGGCAGGCGCCGTTGTAGGTTGCGCCTTCTTCCACAGACATAAGCTTAGCTTGTATATCTCCTTCAATTCTTGCAGTGCTGGTAAGCTGTAAAGCCCCATCAACGGTGAGGTTGCCGGTGATTCGCCCGGATATGACGGCGGTACCTGCTTTTATTTCGCCTTCAATGGCTCCTTTCTCCCCGACTACGAGGCGCTTGCTGCAATGAACGGTCCCTTTGACGGAGCCGTCGAGCCGGATGTTCTCCTCTGACCTAAAATCGCCTTCAATGTGGGTCCCCGTTGAAACCACACAGTTAGCATCCGTGCTGCGCAGGGCTGCTGATGAAGCGTTGGACTCGGATGGTTGCTTTTTCTTCCTTAATGCTGGCGCTGCCATAATCTATACTGATTTTGGGATTGTTACTTATGTTTGCGATAAATAAAATGAATTCAGCAATATGCCTACCACCTTACTGGCGATAGAGTCGTCCTGCGATGATACTTCTGCTTCTGTGCTTATGGATGGGGAAATCCTGAGCAACTGTGTTGCCAATCAGGATGCGCACCGGTTATACGGAGGGGTGGTGCCGGAGGTTGCATCCCGCGCTCACCAAATTAATATTATTCCGGTAGTGGACCTGGCCATCAGGCAGGCAGGCATCAAAAAAACCGACCTTGATGCAGTAGCCTTCACCCGGGGCCCAGGCCTGATGGGCTCCCTCATTGTAGGGGTCGCTTTCGCTAAATCGCTGGCCCTTAGCCTTAATATCCCTCTGATTGAGGTTAACCATATGGATGCGCATGTGCTGGCGCATTTTGCGGAGGACCCAAAGCCAAAGTTCCCTTTCCTCTGCCTGACTGTTTCCGGCGGGCATACCCAAATTGTGAAGGTCAGCGCACCTGACCGCATGGAAGTTCTGGGGCAAACCCTGGACGATGCCGCAGGGGAGGCATTTGACAAAACCGGAAAATTGCTTGGATTGGAATACCCTGCCGGGCCGATCATTGACAAGCTGGCGCAACAGGGCAAACCGGTTTATGACTTTCCGGAACCGAGGATACCGGATCTGGACTTCAGCTTCAGCGGCCTGAAAACCTCCATTCTTTACTTTCTAAAGGAAAAAATTAAAGAGGACCCGGAATTTATAGAGCAGCACCTGAATGACATCTGTGCTTCTGTACAGGACCGTATCGTCAGCATCCTGCTCAAGCGGCTCCGCAAGGCAGCCCGGCGCACCGGGATCAAGGAAATCGCTATTGCCGGTGGTGTGTCCGCCAACTCGGCTTTGCGCAGCGGGCTGTCGGAAATGGGCCGAAAAGAAGGCTGGCAGACCTATATCCCCAAATTTGAATACTGTACCGATAATGCGGCTATGATTGCCGTGGCGGGCTACTTTAAGTATCAGGCCGGGCAATTCACAGATCAGTCGGTGCAACCCGCAGCCCGGTTTTAATGGATTCGTGGAAATCTTCTGCTAAAAAGCCGCAATCAGCTTCGCCTTCATTGACTGAAACTCTTCCTCAGAGATGATGCCCTCCTCCCACAGTTTGCCCAGCTCCCGCAAGCGGTCGAGTACATCCTCTTTGCTTTTCGGAGGCTCAGTGGCGGTGGGCTCATTAGCTTCCGGCTGAGCATAATCTGCCGGATTCTCTTCGGTGGCAGATTCCGCAGCTTGTTTGGCAGCTTTGTCTTTGCGCAGCTGCTCGGCAACTTTCTTGCCTTTCTCAAACTGTTCCTTGTACATTTTTTTCAGGCGGGCGGGGTCAAAGTCCAAAATAGTGCCTCCTGACTCGTAATGCCGCTTGAATACCTGCCCAAGGGCATAAGTCGAAGCCCCTGCAAATACCGATACCGTAATACCGCCAACTACAGAACCTACGACCGGGATCATTTTCGCCAGGCTGCCGGCGCCAATCCGGGCCAACGTGGAACTTGTGAGTGAAGTAACAATAGCTTTGCCCTGCGTCTCTGAGAAATCCACATCATACACCTTGCTCATTTGCCGGATCATATCCAACTGCACCGCGCTTACTGCAAAAATATCGGCAATCAGCACCGGAATCAGACCGGAGCCCATTGACCAAATGATGTGGTTGCGGATAATCGTGTCGACGTGTTTGCTGCGCTCGCTTGTTGATTCGCTCATAAACTGCGATTTTACTTTTTTGATACCGTAATCGAAGAAATCTTTCGGTTCCATAGACTGAGTTGATTCAGTTTCAATAATAAGGGCTTTTGCCCGAAGCTGCCACTTTTTTTCGACTACCATCCGAAAAACGGCGATTGGCAAGCGGGGAATGGGCCTGCCTGCTTTATTCTAAACAATAGGAACAAACCCTGGTTCTGTCCTTCTTAGTTTTAGGATTTCGGGATCACACTCCCCTTAAATACAGTAATTCATCTGATAATTGCCGGTTTTCGTCCAAGTGCCTGCAATGGAAGCCCTTACCAGGCGTTTTGCTTATGCGAATCCTCCGGAACGCTCCTGTTCGGCTTTAACTTGCACCTTTACAGCAGCAGCTCTCGAAGCTGCAAACGGCCGAAAGTGCAGCCGTATATTTTTTTTCCGTCCCGAAGGAGTATATTTGCGCGTTACCAAAAGTAAATCAACACGGCATGGGTTTCTTTCTCTTTTTATTGATCAGTTATATTCTGCTCTCCATCAGCCTTTTCTTTTTGTTTCCCAAGGCGGGGGTAGACGGGTGGAAGGGCCTGGTCCCTGGCCTGAATTTCGTGGAATGGTGCAAGCTCATCGGCCGGAAAGGCACGTATGCGGCCTGGCTGCTGTTCCCCATTGTCAATATTTTTATCTATGCGGGCATGGCCATTGATATGGTGCGCTCGTTCCGGCACTATGGTTTCCTGGACAGTGTGCTGGCAGTGCTTTTCGCGCCCTTTTACTTTTTCTTCCTGGCTTTCAAGCCGGAGGAACAGTACGACGGTCCTACACTGGTCAAAGAGGCGGAGTACAAACAACAACTTCTGGAAGCACAGGAGGAGAACCAAACCCGAAAGCTGAAGAAACTACAGAGCAGCAACCCTTACCATAAGTCTCAGGTCCGGGAATGGGCGGAGGCCGTGATTTTTGCGGTTTTTGCAGCGGCTTTCATCCGCATGTTCCTAATCGAAGCCTACGTGATCCCAACCTCTTCGATGGAGGGGTCCCTGCTGGTTGGAGATTTTCTGTTTGTTAGCAAAGCCCACTATGGCATCCGCACGCCGGAAACAATAGCCATGATTCCGCTTTTGCATAACCGTGCGCCGGTTATCGACGCAGAGTCTTACCTGAAGAAGCCCAAGTTGCCTTATTACCGTCTGCCTGCCCTCGAAAGCATTGACCGCAACGACCCCATTGTTTTCAACTACCCGGAGGGAGATAGCGTCTACATTTTCCCCGGCCGGACCTGGAGCATACACGATTACAATCGGGGCGCTATCCCGCCACAGTACGCCCGACAGATCAAGAGCGGGAATAAAAAGCTAGTCGTCCGCCCGATGGACAAAAAAGACCACTACATCAAGCGGGCAATTGCCGTAGGTGGCGACAGCCTTGAAATCCGCGACCGGCAGGTGTACATCAATGGGCAGCCCGCAGATAATCCCGAGCACCTGCAATATATGTATCAGGTGACTTTCCCGAATACCGCTATCAATACCCGTCCGTTTTCAGACTGGGGCATTTCCACGGAGGACATCATCGCTCAGCAGGGCAATACCACATTTATTATCGTCCTCTCCAACGAGCAAAAAGCTAAAATCCAGGACTTGGACGAAGGCATCACGATGGAGCCGATGAACATCGGCGAACTGGATACCAACCCGGAGAAGCTCTTCCCGCACGACCCGAAAAACTTCCCTGGCTGGACAGTGGACAACTACGGGCCGGTATATGTGCCTGAAAAAGGGGCAACAATAAAGGTCAGCCCTGAAAACATTAGCCTCTACAAACGCATTATTGGAGTGTACGAAGGCAACGAGCTCGCAGTCCGGGACGGAAAGATTTTCATCAACGGGGAAGAAACGGACGAGTATACCTTCAAAATGAATTATTACTGGGCTATGGGCGATAACCGGCATAACTCTGAAGACAGCCGGGTTTGGGGCTTCGTCCCCGAAGACCACATCGTCGGAAAGCCTATCATCATCTGGTTCTCTACAAAAGAAGGGTCGATTGGCAACGGCATCAACTGGAGCCGCCTCTTCAAGTATGTAGGCAATCTGAAATAAAACAGCTGCATGGTTGACGCCTTCATCGAAAACCCTCTATTGCTATTATTCGTAGTAGCTGGCCTGGGCTACGGTGTGGGCAGTATCCGGATACGCGGCAGCAATCTCGGTGTGGCTGCAGTGCTGTTCGTCGGGCTTGGCGTTGGCGGGCTGAGCCCGGAGCTCCATATCCCTGATATTATCATTTTCCTGGGGCTGGCGATGTTTGTCTACACGATTGGGCTGAGCAGTGGGCCCAGCTTTTTCGCTACTTTTCGGCAACGGGGATCGAGGGATATCATCTTTGTAATTGTGATGCTCACCCTGTCGGCCTCCATTGCCTTTGGGCTGCATTTCCTTTTCCATTTTGATGCCAGCACCACCTCCGGGCTGTACGCCGGCAGCACCACCAATACGCCTGCGCTGGCGGGCTTGCTGGATGCCATCAGTAATGCTAATCTGGGAAATACCGCCGCAAAGTCCATGAGCGAACGGGCGGTCATTGGCTACTCCCTCTCCTACCCCATGGGCGTCATCGGGGTGATGATTGCGATTAATGTCATGCACCGCCTCCTGAAAATCGACTATCTGGCCGAAGAGCGGGAGCTAAAAAAGGAATACCCGGTACGCCAAACGGTAACCAGCAAGACCGTTGAAGTCACACAGCCCGATGTTGCCGGCATCCCGCTGCGCGACTTGAAGCGGCAGCTCAATGCGAATGTGGTCTTTGGGCGGTTGGTAAGAGGCGATGAGACCCTGCTGACCAATTACGATACCACCTTGAAAGTGGGCGATCAGGTGGCATTGGTGGCGGATGAAGAAGAAATTGAACGGGTCACTTTGCTGATTGGCAAAAACATGCCCTTTCGGCTGTCCTCCGACCGGTCGGAATATGACACCCGCCGGATATTTGTCTCCAATCCTGATATTGCGGGCGAACGCCTGTCTACCCTCAACCTCAACGAACGATTTGCCGCCATCATCACTCGGGTGAGAAGAGGCGATATTGACCTGCTGGCCAACTCTAAGCTCGTGCTGGAGCTGGGCGACCGGGTCCGCTTTGTAGCCCGCAGGCAGGACATACCAAAGATTTCCAAACTCTTCGGGGACTCCTACGATGCCCTCAGCCGCATCAACCTGCTAAGTTTTGGGCTGGGCATGGCCCTGGGGCTGCTGTTGGGCATGATTACCTTTCAATTGCCCGGCGATGCTTCCTTTAAACTGGGATTTGCTGGTGGGCCTATCATCGTGGCGCTAATCCTTGGAGCACTGAGGCGTACCGGCCCTATTGTCTGGACCTTGCCTTACAGCGCTAACCTGACGCTCCGGCAGATTGGCCTGATCCTGCTCCTGGCGGGTGTAGGCGTGAATTCCGGACATACCTTTGTAGATACCGTGGCGCAGGGCGGTGGTGGCATTATCTTCCTGGCCGGGACAATCATCAGTTTTATCACGGCTATTGCTACCCTTTTCATCGGTTACAAACTTTTGAAGATACCCTTCAGCTTTCTGACGGGCATGGTGGCCAGTCAGCCGGCGGTGCTGGATTTCGCGCTGGAAAAAGCAGGCAACAAACTTCCCAATATTGGCTTCACGTTAATGTTGCCCGTATCTTTGATTACCAAAATCGTCTACGTTCAATTCCTATTCGCTTTATTGCGGTAAACCCTGCAAGTCTATGAATTTTACAGGCAAACGAGTTCTGATTACGGGTGGCTCCCGGGGCATTGGCAAAGCTACAGCACAGGCTTTTGCGGAAGCAGGCGCACGCGTGGCCATCAATTTCAACAGCAATAAAGCTGCGGCAGCCGATGCCATCAACAGCCTTACGGGCGAAGGCCACTTTGCGGTCCGGGCCAACATCAGCCATCCTGAAGCGGTGGAACGCATGGTGGAAGCCGTATCTGGAGAAATGGGCGGTATCGATATCCTGGTCAATAACGCGGGGGTTTTTAGGCCTCACCCAATTGCAGAAGTGAGTTATCAGGAATGGCAGGAGGCCTGGCAACAGACCCTGGACACCAATCTGACGGGGGCAGCGAATGTCACCTACTGCGTTGCGCAACAAATGATTGAGCAGGGCGGAGGGCGAATTGTTTTTGTATCCTCCCGCGGCGCATTCCGCGGAGAGCCTACGCACCCGGCCTATGGGGCATCAAAAGCCGGCATGAATGCATTGGCACAGTCCCTGGCTCAGGCCCTGGCCCCTCACAACATTTTCATCGGCACGCTGGCTCCAGGTTTTGTGGAAACAGACATGACAACGGAGCACCTGCAGGGCGAAAGCGGGGCGGCCATCCGCAGTCAAATCCCAAATGGCAGAGTCGCCCAACCTGAGGAAATGGCGCATTGTATCCTTTTTCTGGCGTCGGAGCAGGCGGCGTATACGACTGGGTGCGTGCTGGATGCAAATGGGGGGTCTTATTTGCGGTAGGTGTGCGGAGTGGGCGGGTTACAGGTGTTTGGTGGCTTCACGTAAGGTGAGTTTGGGAAGATGAGGGTTTTGGTGGATAAAGTCACGGATTAGGCTGGGTGCCGTTCGGGCGTACTGTCGAAGGGCCCAGCCAGCTGCCTTTTGCACAAAAAACTCATTGCTGTCCGCTCGGCGCAGGATGTAGCGGAAAAGGCGATCGGTGTCCGTTCTTTCCTTATAACCCAACTGGAAAATGATGGCGGCGCGCTGAAACCAAAAGTCGTCAGATTCAATCCATCGGTCAGGGTAATCTTTTTGGTACTCCGGGAAGCGCAGCAGGAGCCCACCGGCAATTTTGGGAGAAAGGAAATCGACGGTATCCCACCAACAATTCCGGGGAATTAATTCTTCCACGAGGTCCAGAAAATCAGGGGTTAGCCTTCGGCGTGACTTTTGCAGCAAGTCGTTGACGGCATATTGCAGCTCCCGGTTCGCATCAGGTTTGAAACACAACCGGCATATGGTTTTCAGCTCCTCTCCTTCTGGCACCCCCCATGATGTGATGTGCTTTTTAACAATGGCTTGCCGCTCCGGCGTTTTGATCCCATAAAACCGGGCATTGTGTTTCATATAGGCCTCCATCTGAGCGGCTTGCCCGGGGTTAGCGTTGGCTTGAAAGGCATCCTTTAGCAGGTTGACATAGGCTTCGGAGGTCATAAATGCTGTATAGCTTCAATAATTTCGGCTTCCGCCATGGGTCGCATATAAACATTCAGCAATTTATCCGCAGCTTTTTTCAGGCGGGCTGCGCCAAAATGAAGTTGCCCTTTCGACATCCCATAAGCGATGACATGCCCGGAGGCCCGCCGCGGAATATTCAACCCACTGAAGTGGCGGTCACTGGGATACAATTTAGTGATTACACTGGAATTGTCCAGCCAAAGAAAGGCCTCCTGGCTTTCAAAGCTGTCGGCATTGGCTATAATTTTGGCGGTCACCATGACCTTGGCATCTTTTCGGGCAAAAAAATGACCACATTGGTACCAGGAGCAGCGCTGCACCGGGAAACCCAAATAGCGCCGGTCTCCTACCTTGCGCACTTCCACCGGAGTTTTAACCAGGCGCCAGTCGAGGAAAGTATTACTCTTGACAGAACGCACGGTGGGCAGGCTGCGGGCGAAGAGTTTTGCATTGCCTGGTGGATGGGCATTGTGCGGGCTAACCGGGATTTCCATCATCACCGGCTCGTTGAGCTGCAGTGGGGCTCCGTCCTTGAATATGTTGAATTGCACCTGACTGATGGCATCCACCACGCGGTCTTCCGAAGCCGTGGGCCGAGCAGCAAGCAGATGCTCAACAGGCGTACTGATTTCCGTAAGCCGGACTTGAATTTGTCCATCAATCCGTTGGCCGGTAGTAGTAGAAAGTGAATGCGCAGGAAAGGTCAGCCGGGTCCCTTTTTCCCCAACAATAGTGCTGTTGCGGGCGGCATTGATCAGAAAGGCCTGCTCGGGCGGCCGATGTTTTAAGAAAAACTCCTCCAATGTCCGATAGGGGCTGCCTGAATAGGTCAACACCCTGGGTACGTGGCCAGGTATCATACTTTTTTGTTTTCTCATAGTTGGACCTACACAGCAGCGACCGTATACGTCCGGTAATTAGACCAATACAATTAGTGATGCGCTGCCTGTGGCATGCGCAGGGACACATTCAGGGAGGTAAATGTCAGAGCAGTTAAACTAAGGAGCCGTTGATGCACAACCGGCATATCAGGTACAACCGAAGCCTACTGCTTTTTTCAATCTGGAATAGGAATGTATGCTTGAACGGGGAGTAGATGGAGGGTACAGCAGCTTTTACGGCACTGCATCAGCAAAGGTTGCAAAAAAGTCACCATTTTTCTCCCTACGCCAAAGCAATAGGGTTTAATTCATAGTGCCTTTCAAAGGTACTAAGTTTAAGGGGGTTATTCAAGGAATAATTTTCTCCTTGTGCAGGTAAGTTGTAGTGGATGGCCTCGCATACCATACTACTAGACATTTTTCAAAAGGGATTGATTTTTTTTGCCTCCGCACGCCCCTTTTCCCCCTAAGGGCGGGAACCCCAGCGCGCAAAAAACAATCCCTTTTATTCATGAAATCCGGTTTGTATAGTGATTGGGGCGCATATGCCAGAACCGTTGAAGTACCATACTTAGTCGGGTATGGCTACGGCGATGGTGCCCGTTCCTTCGGCTGTTTTCCAGGGCGCTCCGGCCTCATCGTAAAGCTGGCACTGAAAACGAATGCCCAATTGCAGGGTCGGCTGCCCAAGGCTGTTATTTTCATAGGGTTCAGCACTTTCAATAGTAAAATTGAAGGCCGAAGCCTGGCTGCCTGTTGCGGTAGAATAGAGGTTGCCCTGCTCATCTTGATACCGGATGACTACCCCACTGGAAGGCCCCGGGACCACTACTGTATTTATAGTTGTCTCTATGCCCCCATCTATGCGGTTGCGGCAAACTGCAGCCTGTTCAAAAAGAATCGTCTGGCAGGAAGCAGCATTGCAGCCTCCCTGAAAAAAGCCCTCCAAACAAAGCGTGAACTGACCGGCACCCTGTGGCGGGAAAAAGCTGAAAGTGGCTCCGGGCTGACCGATAATGGAGTCTTGCCAAATAAGCTGCTCGGCGCCCCCACCCTGATCATACGTCGCCACGATAAGCGAATCAAAGAGAATCGTAGTGTCAATGGTAAAGCTCACCTCACATCCCTGCTGAACGGTGTTAAAAGAGAAACTTTTTCTGGTATAGCTTTGGCAGTCCCCCTCGGTAAGGGTGGTAAGCTCGACTTCATAAGCTCCAGGCCCCGGTATTTCTTTTTCCACAGTAGAAGTAACAGCCGTGGAACCATCATAAAAAGCCCATTGGTGGCTGAGGACCGGTGCGCCGCCAGAGTGGATGGAATTAGCCGTAAGATTAAGTGTGTAGGTCGTATCTGTAATGAAGGTTCCGGGCTGTATGAATGGGACCTGCCCTATGCCCAGCAGGCTATCCAGAGCGGCAATACTACCACTGAATTCAAACTGCCAGCCGGGGGCACAGTCAGTGGAGCAATCTAATTCTTCCAGGCGGCTCAACGATTGTAAGTTCCCGTCGTTGGTAGGGGACAATTCTGTGAACATGAAATAATTATCTACTCCTGCTGCCAGCTCAAACGCGGCACTGTCGAGGTTGCCCTCCAACCGAAATACAGGATCGCCATCGGTGGGCTCCGGCAGCTCCGTCGGATCGCATGCCATAAAGGCAAGCATCATACTCCCCAAAAGCGCCATTGCCCATCTGTAATTTACCATAGTTTGTATTTAAGCATCAGATCAAATGAAACCGGCGACAACCGGGGCTGTTCAGGGGCCGTAGCCGATAGGATTGGGGTGATGCTATACTGCACGCGCCCTGCCAGCTGCAGATTGGGAAAGACTTCAAATGCATATCCTGCCTGCGCCCGGAATAACCAGCGGGAAAGCCCCTCTGTGGCCATCCACCCTTCTGAAATAGCGGAAACGGGCCCGTAATCCAGTTCCGCTTCCGGCTTTTGCGCCTGTTCCAGTTGCCCTCTTGCACCAACCAGATACGTAGCGCCAGCACCGGCGTGCAACTGATGACGGCCAAGAGCATAAGTAGCCCCTGCATTGACATCTACGTAGTGCAGGCTGTTGGCCCTCAGTTCAAACGCATTTTCTGTAACACCAAATCCGTAGGTACGTTGCAGGGAGGTTTGCGTCGGCAGGCCAGACAACGGCCTGATCCGGTATAATCCTTCGGCGTAAAGCCCGAAGCCATCACGCCCCGGCCAGCTCGCGCCCAAACCTAACAGTGCACCAGCCTGATTGCCCTGGGCAGGCAGGCTGCCTCCTAGTATGGTTTGTACCGACCACCGCTTGCGGACCGGCCAGCAAGGATCGGGCAATTCGCCCACATCCCTGCGATCACCTCTTTCCAACGCAAATGAAAGGGTAGGAATTGGATCAAAAACAGCGACCATTTGTCTTCCTGCCTGTTGCTCCTCCTGATCTTCCATCGCTATGGGCGGAGCAGCTGATTCAGCGGCAGGCGCATTCTGAGGTAACGTGCGCTCATGGAGTATATCATTATTGGCAGACTTTGAGTTTTCAGCCTGAATCGAGCGTTCATTCAGCTTTGAAGCACCATTTGTTGGTAAGGCTGCCTGCGGCAGTTCCACCTTGGAAGCGGATTCAACCGACGGGGCGGGCTCCGTTTCATCACCAGCTAAAGTAGCAGCCTGTTCAGGGTTGGCAGCCTGTTCAGGGTTGGCAGCTTGTGCAGGGTTAGCGGCTTGTGCAGGGTTAGCGGCTTGTGCAGGGTTGGCAACTTGCGCAGAACCAGCAGCACGGTTAGGCATTGCCAGGCCACCCTCCTTTGGTAGGGAGCGCTTTACCACCTTCTTTTCAACGGCCGGTTTTTCTGTTAGCGGTGCGGTAGAAGTGGAAATCAGCTTCGATGTGGAAGGCCATAGGGCAAAGACCACTACTGCCAATACAATAGCCAATAACCCCGACCGCCACCACCAGATCGCCCCGCGCCGGGCATCGCGGTCATCCAGCAATTGCAGCGCGTCGGCCCAGTGCGCCTCGTTGAAGGGCATGTCCCGCCCTTCCATTTTCTTCCTGAAAAATTCGTCCATTGGTTCCATCATCACACGATCTTTGAAGCATTCATAGCGTTGCGTATCATTTCCTGCAGTTTTTTACGGGCGGAAGCCAAATGCCAGCGGGAAGTCCCCTCACTGATGTCCAGCATCTTACTAATTTCCGTATGCGGATAGCCGTCTATTGCAAATAAATTAAACACCTTGGAGGTCATAGGCGGCAGTTGACGGATAAAGCCCTCCAGTTGCTCTGCATCAAATTGTTTGTCTGCCTCATTATAATCCACCCCGCCCTGCGCTTCCGGCAGGTCGTGGATGGAGGTGGAGGCGATTAATTCTTTAACCTTTCGGTTCTTGCGGAAATCGTCAATCAAGGTGTTAATAGTAATCCGCTTAGCCCATGCGGCAAAGGGCACATGACCGGGTAGCCGGTCCAGGTTATCCAGAATTTTCAGGAAAGCCTGATTAAGCATGGCTGCCGCATCCGGCTCGTTTTTTCGGTAGCGAAGACAAACGCCCATAAGCAAAGGATAGCAGAGCCGGTAAAGGGCAAACTGTGCCTTCCGGTTTCCATTCTGGCAATCCTTGATCAGCTTCGGGTCTATTTCCAAGCTATACTAATGGGTTGTTCTGGTGTAAAATAGCAAGAACCTGTCAAAAAACCGGGCTCAACCGGGTATTCCCTGATTGAGCCCGTATCGTAAAGGGTGTTATTGCTTCATCCACTTTTGGGTCAGCAGCTGGCCTTCTGCGGTTACTTGCAGGTAGTACATCCCTGCAGGCAGTGTGCTCACGTCAAGCGTAGTAGTAGTGCCGCTCATCTCTATATTCGTGCGGCTGAGGACCATCTGTCCTTGCGCATTCCACACTTGTATAGCGCCCTGCCCCTGCATTTCAGAAGCAACTACCTGTAAGGTGGAGGTTGCCGGGTTAGGGAAGACAGACAGTGCAGCTTCACGGACCAGCTCGTCGGTATCAGTAATGCTTTCTTCTCCGATTTCAAAATAAAGGCCTTCTGCACCTGGGTTGTCCTCGCTCAGGGTGACCCAATAGTACTGCTGCTCGTATCCGATGTGCTCAATGACCACTTTGTAGGTACCGTATGCCAGGCTTGGGAACATAAATTCGCCATTGGCATCCGTGTAGGTATAGCTTACCGGATTTTCTTCTTCGTCCAGCAGGATGATGGAAACGCCCTCCATGGGTTCACTGCCGCGGACTTCGATCTCACCAGACTGTAAGTTCGCGCCATCTGCAACGTACCCACCGATAAATCCAGGACCGCCAGGGTTGTCGCCGGGAATCAGGGTAAAGTTGAAGGTGCCCCAGCCATTAAATGGCAGGGTGACCGTATTGGCTTCGTCCCACCAAAGGACATGGCTGTAGTAGGTTGGCAGATGGTTTTCATACCCATTCGTACCGGGTGCCAGTGCTGCCTTGATCAGGTACTCACCGGCAGGCTGCGCATCAAACTTGTAGTAGGCTGCGCCCTCAAAGCCCAGGCTCTCCATTTCCGTAGTGTCTACGGCAGTCAGGGTGCCTTCTTCTTCGTCGTACACGATCAGATAAACCCAACCTTCCATCTCACCACCGTTAATACTGTCGGGCAGGTAAACATATCCGTCAATGATAAAGGGGGCTGAAGGGTCAACGATAAAAATACAGTCCGTGGAAGTGCAACCATTGGCGGTCGTTACGGTCACACAGTAATTGCCAGGCTCAACGTCCTGAATGGTGGCGGTAGTCGCTCCGGTACTCCAGTTATAGGTAACTGCCCCGGTCGCGCCTGAAACAACGGCTTCCAACATCGTCCCATTCTGAACTGCTATAATCTCAACGGAGCAGGAGTCTACCCCACCCTGATACCAGTAGGTTGCCGTGGCGGTGCATCCTGCAGCATCAGATACGGTTACGGAGTAGAAGTTTGTATTGGGGTCAATGTCTGTTGTAGAGAACGTAGAACCGGTATTCCAGCTGTAAGCAAAAGGCGCTACACCTTGCGGAATAGCCTGTAGTTCCATCCCAAGAGCATCAAGCTCAATGCTCACTCCGCATGGAGTTGGGAAGTAATCGGTGCAGGCCGTAGCTTCACACCCCTCCGCATCCGTAGTGGTCACACAGTACGTCCCTGCTGCCGTCACTTCAATAGAGGAAGTCGCCTCACCCGTACTCCAGGAGTAATCGATCGCGCCCAGCCCGTAAGCAAAGGCTTCGATCACCAGCCCTTCAGCGGTTGTGGAAGAAACCAGGTTGACCACGCAGGTAGAGTCTGAACCGCTGCCTCCGGTTGCATCATAACATGCAGTGGACGCACATCCTAAGGCATCGGTTACCGTAGCGCAGTACAGCCCACTGCCATCTGGCACAATACTCTGAGTGGTTGCTCCCGTGCTCCATTCGTAGCTAAACGGCGCGACTCCAATCATTGTGGCAGCCACTACATTATCCTGCCAGTCCGGATAAACAAAAGCCTGACAGGTAATCTGAATATCACAGTAAGTGAAGTCAATAACCACCTCACTATTTGCGGGGGACCAAGTCCCGTCACCAAAGAGGAAATTTTGATCACAATTGGTTATCCTGGCGTATGCCCATCCCTGCGTATCCGCATCATCGAGGGTGAACTCAACCGAGTAGGCGCCGTTTTCATCGGTAAGGGCAACAGCAGATAAAAAGCCGCCGCTTACCAGAGAGTCCGTAAAGACCTCAACGGTCAGTGCTTCTACCGGCGTGCCATCTGTATTGGTAACCGTTCCGCTGACGGTCACCTGATTCTGAGCAAAAACAAAAACGCTCAGTAAAAGCGCGGTTGTCATTGTAATAATCTTCTTCATGTTCGTTTTTTGTACTACAGTTGTTGATAATTCATTCAGCTTTGCAAAGCTTTCAGTTACCTTCACGGGCAATTTGGGTGAAGCGTTGGGTGAGAAAAGAAAAAAAATAATTTTTTATGAGACCACTGGCAGAACGGATGCGCCCCCGCCAATTGGCAGATTACGTAGGGCAGCAACATTTGGTAGGATCGGGTGCAGTCCTGCGGCAGGCTATTGAGTCTGGTCAAATCCCTTCCTTTATTCTTTGGGGGCAGCCGGGCATCGGCAAGACCACCCTGGCGAAAATCATTGCTAATGAGCTTGACCGGCCCTTTCACACCTTGTCGGCGATCAACTCCGGCGTGAAGGATGTGCGGGAAACCATTCAGCGGGCCAAAAGCCAGCGCTTTTTCGATAGCCCCAACCCCATCCTATTCATCGATGAGATCCACCGCTTTAGCAAATCCCAGCAGGATTCCCTGCTCGGGGCAGTGGAGGAAGGCGTCATCACGCTTATTGGAGCCACTACGGAAAACCCTTCCTTTGAGGTCATCCCAGCCCTCCTCTCCCGCTGCCAGGTGTATGTGCTGGAACCGCTCAGCAAGGATGAACTGATCGGGCTTATTGAGCAGGCCCTCAAAGAAGATGAGTTTTTGAAAGGGCAGAAAATCAACATAGAGGACTACGATGCCATACTCCTCCACTCCGGTGGGGATGCCCGGAAGCTTTACAACATCCTGGAATTGGTGACGAATTACGGCAAGGCTTCCGAGCCCATCACCGTGACCAATGAAATGGTGACCCAAAAGCTGCAGCAGAATATCAGCCGGTACGATAAAGGCGGAGAGCAGCACTACGATATCATATCGGCCTTTATCAAATCCATCAGGGGCAGCGATCCGAATGGGGCCGTCTATTGGCTTGCCCGCATGATCGAAGGAGGGGAAGATGTAAAGTTTATTGCCCGTCGGCTGCTGATTTCAGCGGCAGAGGATATTGGTTTGGCCAACCCCAATGCCCTACTCATGGCGACCACTACTTTCCAGGCCGTGCAAGCGGTCGGACTGCCCGAAGGCCGGATTATTTTATCTCAGGCGGCCATCTACCTGGCCAGTTCCCCAAAAAGCAACTCGGCTTACATGGCTATCAATCAGGCTCAGCAGCTGGTCCGGCAGACCGGCAGCCTCCCGGTGCCCCTGCACCTGCGCAATGCCCCTACTAAACTGATGAAAGACCTGGACTATGGCAAAGACTATAAATACAGCCACGATTTCCCGGGCAACTTTGTGCAACAGGATTTCCTCCCGGATCAACTAAAGGGTCAAAAGCTTTTCGAGCCACAGGATAATGCGGCAGAGCAGAAGTTGAAGCGGCAGCTGAAAGAATGGTGGGACGATTGGTACGGGTATTAAAAAAGGCTGTGCTTTTCGCACAGCCTTAGCTTATAATCCCATGAACATATCTAAAAAAATCTCACGAATAGTACGTATCCAAACGTAAACGACCTTTGTTTAACCTAGTTGGAATCGTACTCTTTTATCTTGATCGGAGATTATAAAAAATAGTAAGCCGTTCAGCTGTCGTAGCGAACGGCTCACTACTAACAAATTATAATCCCATGAACATATTCAAATCTTAATGGTGAAAGGTGATTTACGGTCCGTTGACAACGTTTCTTCTCTCTCACAGTACAAATATTCAACATTATCCAGGGAAGAACAAAGACAAAAACAAGGGTTTGTGAAAAACAAAATCGACACACCTGTAGCAGAAATCCAGTAAAAAAGAGGAAACAAGAAGCATCCTTGTGAAAAAAAACTTGAGATCGCGCAAAAAAAAGTCGCACATTTCTGTGCGACTCAATAGCAATGATTATAATTCCACGAATGTATATACAATGAATGTATTACCAATTTGATGCGTTATTAACGCTTTGCAGGTACAAAATAGTATATAATTTTCCTGCATGCTTCCCGATACGCCCTCTTTTTTCGATGATTTACGAAATGAAGGGCTTAACGGGGAAAGATATACTGACGATTAAGTGGTTTGCCACAGCAAACCTACTCAATGTCAGCATTTACGCTGGGAAGTGGCTTGCTCCGATGTCGCAAACCACTTCG